>JAUWJK010000073.1 GCA_030607735.1 Candidatus Bathyarchaeota archaeon | reverse complement strand
CTTTAGCGATAAAATTTTGAATTTGGAGTATAGTCTATTTTTTGTCTCAAAGTTAACTATCAAGATTTCAAGCCAATTATAGAGAAGCTCTAGATCATCTTTACCTTTAACTAGAATAGATTCCTCGATAGTTGACTTAACTTTCTGAGTGTCGGTCATAACTTCAAACATTGCAATAGCCGCATTCTCAAAGGCTTCTTCCATGGTTTTTCCATACGAAGCTATGTAAACATCTGCAGTGTGTTCCAAGAATTCAAACTTAACAGACTTATCCAAGATTTAACCCCTCACAAATTAATTAATAAAAACAAAAATATAAGAAATGGATCCGTTAATCTGGAAAAAGCTAGAATTTCTTCTGGATTTCGTCTATTGCACCAATTACTAACTTAACCGAGTTTTTAACATCGGTTAAATTCAAAATACCTACCGGACTGTGAATATACCGTGTTGGAATAGAAACGGTTCCACTAGGAACACCCTGTCTAGTTAGAGATATACGTGCAGCATCAGTTGTTCCAGGTAAACCGGTCTCAAGCTGATAAGGAATATTATGCTTATTAGCGGTATCAACAAGTAAACTTAGAACCTTCGGATGAGAAATTAACCCAGCATCAGAAACGGTTAGAGCCGGACCTTTTCCCATCTTGATATTTGATTCAAAATCGTTAACACCCGGAACATCACCAGCAACTGTTACATCCAAAGCTATGCCAAAATCAGGGTCTATGCCAAAAGCTGCAGTCCCGGCACCTCTTAGACCAACTTCTTCCTGAATGGTTCCAACAGCAAATATATTACAATCAGTTGACTCTAATTTTTTAAGTGTCTCTATCATCACTGCACAACCGGCTCTATCGTCAAAAGCTTTACCTGTAACAATGGTTTTCCCAATTTTTTCATATTTTGCACTAAAGCTTATTGGATCACCAATTTTTACTCCCATTTGCTTTGCTGTTTTAACATTTTCAGCTCCAATATCAACGAACAGTTTATCGTATGTGACTACTTTATTGCGTTCTTCTTTCTTTTGAATGTGAGGAGGTTTAGATCCAATTATCCCCACCAGATCACCCTCACTAGTTTGAACAACAACTTTTTGAGCGAGAAGAATACGATCATCTATACCACCCATCTTCGCAAATTGCAGAAACCCTTCTTTTGAGATATTTTTTACCATTAAACCAATTTCATCCATATGGGCAGCAAGCATAATTTTAGGTTTTGATTTTTTACCTTTTTTAATTGCAATTACATTTCCAAGTTTATCCTCATAACTTTCATCAACATATGGTTTAATTAATTTGATAATTAATTCTCTTGCAGCTTCCTCTCTACCAGTTACCCCATTGATGTTTGAGAGTCTCTCCAAATTTGATTCAATAGACAAAGAATATACCTCTCACATGTTTGTAACTTTACTCTTATGGTTAAATTATTAAACAATTGTGGTAATTTTTTACATGAAATCTTTAAAACCAAATACAAGACAAAAGAATTACTCCATGCTTCTGAAGCATAAATACAATGTGGATCGATAAAAAAAGCAAAAAAAAGAGGACGATCAACAACAATTATTAGATGCTAATTAGTATTTATCAGATTTAGGGTTAATAATGGATTCAAAGCAGATTATTAAAATCGGTATTTTTAAGTGTGGTAACATTGGAACCTCACCTTTACTAGAGCTTTTGCTTGATGAATTAGCAGATCGAAAAGATATCAAAGTCAGAACAGTTACTACAGGTTCAAAGATGGGATTAGAAGATGTTGAAGATGCTCTACCCAAAATTTTTGAGCTGGATCCAGATTTTTTTATTTTAATATCACCTAATACTGCACTACCTGGTCCAGCTAAAGCTAGAGAGAAGATTTCTAATAGTGGTCTTCCAGGGATTGTAATTACGGATGCACCTGGAAAAAAGGTCAAAGAGGAATTGAAAAATCAGGGATTAGGTTATATAATCATCACCGGAGATCCTCTTATCGGAGCTAGAAAACAATTTTTAGATCCAATAGAAATGGCACTTTTCAACTCGAATATAAGCAAAGTGCTTGCCATTGTTGGGATATATAGAATTGTTCAAAAAGAGATTGATAAAGTTATAAACTCAATAAAGAATGAAGAGAAAGCAATCTTACCTAATAGAATTTTAACTGTGAAATCGATTCGAGATGAATCAGACTTTGGGAATCCGTATGCAAAGGCAAAAGCAATGGCTGCTTATGCTTTAGCTGAGAAAGTTGCCGAAATAAACACGTTAGCTTGCTTTATAGAGAGAGAAAGCCAAAAGTATATTCCTTTAGTTGCTTGTGCTCATGAAATAGCTCAAACTTCAGCTCGACTAGCAGAAGAAGCCCGAGAAATTGAAAAATGCAATGACACAGTGATGAGAAAACCTCATGCAAAAAGTGGTAAAACTAAGATTAAAACTAAATTGATGCTATCTCCAGTTTATGAGGAAGAGTTTGAAAAAAGTCTCGAGGATTAAATCACACTTCAATATATACTGTATATATTGAAATATATGGTATTTCGACTAAGTATATATTTATTAAAGTGTATGGGGTATTCAAGGTAAAAAAAATGAAGACCCTTGAAGTTACACCGTTAGAAAATAAAAAATTAAATGTACTATTAATAGAAAAAGAGTACAATGAACCCTTTTGGATAACACAACAAAAAACTTCACAAAAAAATCTTTCCGCAATTCATAAACCATCTATAGGATTTTTTAAGTTTTTAGAGAATGTAGTTGCCAAAGTTAAATTGGATTTTGTAACGGATGAATTAGGATTAAGGACTTCAGAAGAATTCAAAAAAAATATTTTGTCAGAATTACTCCAGAGAGACAATATACCTTTTTATCCTGTTGATATGGATCCAAATGCAAGAACTTACCTAGCAGCAGCTATTGATAAAAAAATAGAGCTAAGAAATAAAATCATAGAGGCTATAGAAAAACTTGCACTTAAAAAAGATGATACTATGGAAAAAGAGTATTTAGTGGCTTATGGTCAAAATCTTCAGTCTGAAATTGAAAGTTTAGAACATGAAGCAAGTTTTTCAGTAAGAGAAAATTGGATTGTTATGCATATTCTTGATTACGCTAGAGAAGTAACAGATTCAAAAGAAATCAATTGTCTTCATATTTGCAGTCCACAAAATTGTGCGGGAATTAAAACTGCTTTAGAAGAATTAGATGTAAAAGTTGAGGTCGCAAAACTCTCTAAAAAGGTTATTGCTGCAACCGCAGAAATTCCGTCCATTCATGAATTGGAGAATTATTTGCAATCAATGCAAATCCAAGTAAAACCTATTATTAAGAAGGCTGAAAGTAAAGCGCCTTATCTGCTTTTCTATTTTGATACCGATGTAAAAGCTAGTCCATTTGATATTTGCATGGCTTATGATGCGGGCTACGATGCAGTAATACCTTATCAAAATGTCACGCCTGAAGAAGCAAAAATACTCACTCAGGACGCATTACTATCTCGAGGACCTAAAGGAGCTAAACACACAGTATTTATGATAGGTGGAAAAAATGCTGATAGAGCTGAAGATGTTTTTAAAGCAACAAAGAATTCAATGTTCCCACCATTCAAAACAAGCATAATCGTTGATCCAGCTGGGGCTTATACAACTGCAGCAGCTATGGTTGCAAAAGCTGAAAGTTCAATCTTATCAAGCAATCTTGGAGAATTGAAAGACAAAACATGTGCAATATTAGGTACAGGATCAGTAGGAAAAATTGCGGCTGTACTTCTAGCAAAATTAGGATGCAAAGTAATGATTGCCAGCCTAAATCCCAAACGAGTTGATGGGAAAGAACATGCTGAAAATATCGCCAGACTTTTAGCTAAAGATTACGGAGTACAAGTTGAAGGAGTTTTTGCACCTACGCCTACTTCAAAAATCGAAATTCTCAAAAAAGTTGATGTTTTAATGTGTGCAGGAATCAGAGGAGTTCGTTTAATAGATAAAGAGATGCTAGATGAAACAAAAAATATCAAAGTATTGCTTGATATTAATGCAGTTCCACCCTTCGGAATTGAGGGTATTGAATTAAACGATAATATGAAAGAAATGATGCCTGGCATCTTTGTAATAGGAGCACTTGCTGTAGGAAGTTTAAAGCATAAAGTAGAAAAAGCAATCTTAAAAGATGCAAAAAACCTCGGAAAAGAAGAATACAATTATACACATGCATTGCCAATGGCCAGACAATTGTTGCAGAAAAGTCTGCTTCCCAAAACCAAGATAACATTGAGTTATCCAAATCGAAAAAACTAATCGGTTATCTTAAAAGCGCGATTTACTGCAATCTCTGCAATATTTGCTGCAGTGTCAGCAATTCTTTTTATACTATCACGAATTGAACAAATTGCACATACGAGTTCAGCCTTTTTTTGTCGACCCACAAAGGCTTTAGAAGCAATTTCGTTATCTAGCTTTTCAATATATGTGTGTCTTTTCATAATATCCACGGCGAAAGGAACATCTTTTGAAAAGAAGGCATTAACAGCTTTTATATATAATTCACAAGCTTCATTTCCTGCGATAACCATAATTGATAATACATCATTAGGGATTTTTTGTTTAGTTCCAGCAAGCATTACAATATGTCTAGCAATATCAGCTGAATAGTCTGACGCATGCTCTATTCTATAAATAAGAGTTTGGTGGTCCATACAATCCAAAGGATCAATCCGAAATTCGTTAGCAAGAGCAGGTTTTTGAGCAGCATTTCTTAATAATCTTAGAATTAAAAAAGAAAAATGATCTACATCATCATCAAGAGAAAACACAGCTTTAGCTAAATCTAAATTATTATTCTTTAAAGACACAAAAACATCTTCACACATAGAGCGTGAAATCATATACATTCTTTGTATTGCTTGTTCAAGTGAAGCTTTTGAGTCATCAGCTATCGTTTGAAGATATACTCCTTTAGGATTAGATTCCATAATTCTCATGTATAACCTCATAGCAATTTTCCGAATTGCTTTCATTTGTAAGATGGAATAAATATTTTCCGAAATTAGTGTGATACCAGAATAACCAGCTAAGAAACTCCCAATTATTTTCTGGGTAATTAGATAACAATCTTCATTTTTAGCTATTCGATGGGTTATTTCCTTATTAATTATTTTTTTTGTTGCACATGGATAGACTACTAAAGAACGATCTCGTTGAATTGCATATGAAACAGCATCGCCTTTTTTAAGCTCATTTAATTTTAGCCAATTCTTTGGAAGAGAAATGACCATTGATGATCTTCCAAGCAACATTATTCTTCTTTGCATTACAATCTACCCCATATTTGCTTAATTTAATTAATACACAATATATTTGAATATATACGATATTAGCAGCTTTTTTATGCTAACAACAACTATTAGAGGTATTATTGGAACAAAACTAAGAAATCAAAGAGTTTCAAACAAAAAGAGAAAGACTCAACCTTAGAAAGTTGTCAATTAGTATTTTAGCAAAAAAGAAAGATATTAAAGAAAAATTCTTTATTTGCTCTCGGTAAGAACACTCAATCTATTACAAGCTTCTTTGATTTTTTCCTCTGGTTGTGTCAAAGAAAACCTAACAAAATTCTCCCCATGTTTTCCGAACCCGATTCCAGGGGTAACAGCCACACCTACATCGAGTAGTTTATTTGCAAATTTCAAAGAATTACATCTACAATTTAACCAAACATAGAAAGTAGCTTTTGGTTTTTCACAAGTAAACCCCATTGAATTTAAATGATCGACAAGTATGTCACGTCTTCTGGAATAAATTGAATTATTTTTCTTTAAAAATTCAGGTGGTCCAGTGTCAGTATAAGATTCCAAAGCTTTAGCTGCTACTTTTTGTATGTAAACAGGTGGTCCTGAATCAACTTGAGATTTTATTTTATTTAAACCATTCAATAGTTGTTTATTTCCGATTGCAAAAGCGATCCTATCTCCAGTCATATTAAATGTTTTAGAGCAAGAATGAAATTCGACAGCAACTTCCATAGCTCCATCAACTTCAAAAATACTAGGAGCTCTGTAACCATCAAAACATATCTCAGAATACGCATTATCATAGCATAAGATAATGTTGTTTTCTTTAGCAAAATCTACAATTTGACTAAGGAATTTTTTATCCATTATTGCGCTTGTTGGATTATTTGGATAATTTAGAAACATCATCTTAACTTTTTCTGTATTTAATTTTTCCAGATCAGGCAAAAATTTGTTTTCTTGAACTAAGGGAATTTGAACAGGGATCCCATCGTTCAATATTGCACTGCTGTTGCTATAAACAGGGTAACCAGGATCTGGAACAAGGACTCTATCCCCTGGATTAACAAATGCCCTTGCAATATTTACTAATCCTTCCTTTGAGCCAAGCAAACCAATAACTTCTTCTTTTGAAATATCTATATTAAATCGTTTTTTGCACCAAACACTAACAGCTTCCCGGAAAAAAGGTTCACCCTGACTTAAGGAATAATTATGATTTTTTGGATCAGCTGCTTCTTTCTTAATAGTATCAAGTACAACTTTAGGTGGTGGAAGATCAGGGTCACCAATACTCAAAGATATGAGATCCAGACCTTGATCTCTTTTTTCGTGAATTAACTTTTCTATTTCAGCGAATAAATACGGAGGAAGTTTCTTAAGTCTTTCAGAATATTCAATGTTCAATTTATTCACGTCCTAAAAGAAGATACCCTCAAAAACTTTTTCCACAGGACCTTTCATGAACACATGTTTAGTATTGTCTATCTCTAATTCTCCTCCTAACAAAGATACTACAACTTTCATTTCTGTTTTCCCGAGCAAGTTTCCAGCAATCACAGCAGCACAAGCCCCTGTACCACAGGCTAGAGTTTCTCCACATCCTCTCTCCCAAGAGCGCATTTTAAGTTTATCCTTTTCCTGAACCTCGACAAACATTACATTTATTCTATTAGGAAATAAAGGATGGTTCTCTATTTTTGGACCAACTATATGAACTGGAAAAACATCTATGTTATCAACAAATAAAACACAATGAGGATTTCCCACAGACAAACAAGTAATTTGAAAATGTGTACTATCAATGGTTAAATCTTCGTTAATACATTTACCCTGACCTTTCATTGGAATCTGGTTTTTCTCAAATATTGGAACACCCATATCCACCTCTACCTGAGTGACATTTCGGTCCTTTGTGATTAAGCTTGTTTTCCTTAATCCAGCTAAAGTCTCAATAGTTAATTCCTTTTTTCTAACAATTTTATTTTCGTAGCAGTATTTAGAGAAACAACGAATTCCGTTTCCACACATCTCAGCCTCGCTTCCATCTACATTAAATATTCTCATTTTCACATCAGCTTTTGTTGAGTTCGACACTAGGATAAGCCCATCAGCACCAATCGAGAAGCGTCTTTCACAAAGTTTCTGAGCTAGGTTTGAATTATCTCCTTCCTTAATCATGTCGTTTCTATTATCAATAACAACGTAATCATTTCCTAAACCATGCATTTTCCAGAATTTCATTTTGTCACTCCACTATTTGTTGATTGAAAACCAAAGAGTAAAAAGTTTCCCTTTTTCTGACAAGTAAACATTTTTTATTTTTGATGAGAACTTCAGCTGCTCTAGGTCTTGAATTATACTGAGAACTCATTGCAAACCCATATGCTCCAACATTAAGAATCGCGAGTAAATCACCTTCTTCAATTTTAGGTAGTATCCTATCTCTTGCTAAAAAATCACCTGACTCACAAATAGGCCCTACAACGTCATAAATTTCTTTTTCTTGAGAAGTCACTTTGTTAGCAACAAGCACATGGTGATATGACCCATACATAGATGGTCTAATTAGAGTATTAAGTCCCGCATCAACGCCAATAAACTTCTTGAAGGGAGTGACCTTTACTGTGTTTACAGATGTCAATAAAATACTTGCATCACT
>JAUWJK010000100.1 GCA_030607735.1 Candidatus Bathyarchaeota archaeon | reverse complement strand
TTTAAGTAAACTAGTTTCTTAAATAGTTTTTAGCTCTTTTAATTTGAGAACATGAAAAAGATTTTGTTGTGATTTCTCAACTATCACTCCAACATTGATGCTAGTAGACTTATATTTTGGACTCATAAACGTTTATAATGCATTATCGTAAATATTGCGATACTATGGTCTGAACTACTGGTTATTCGGAGATTTTGAAAATATCCAAATTTGTTCCTAAAATTAAATCATCAATCTTGGTTTCCGCGGTGGTTGTTGGAGAGGGGGTTATTCGTGTTTTGCATGTTGATGACGATGAAGGATTTTTAGAGTGCTCCAAAGAGCTCTTGTTGTTGCAGGGTGATTTTGAGGTCACTGATGCTATTGGTGTTGATGAGAAAGAGAAGGTTTTCCTAAAGGATTAGGGTAAGGATCTTGGTCTTTTTATGATTGTGAAGATGTGTGGTATTTACGGTTGGACAATAAAAGAAATTGGTACTCCTGGTAAAGGCGCAAGGTTTGAGATAGCCGTTCCAAAACCAAAATGAAGAACAGAAAATGACAAGCCCAGAAGAATATTTTGGATAACGGGTGACATCTCCACTGTGGTTGGGGTTCAAATCTATCTGCTATTTGTTTGGGACTGGTGGGTGAGATCAAAACAGGGTAGGTTGATATTGATCCAGAATAAGAGTATTGATGCTAAAGGTAAAGTAAAACACGTTATGATGAAACATTATGGATAAAATTTATGCTAATACTCCTTTTGATGAGATTCCTTGGAATTTTAAATCTCCACCGGCTGCTTTAGTCGATTTAATCGGTAGTGCAAAAGTGAAACCCTGTAAAACTATTGATTTGGGATGTGGTGCTGGTAATTATGCTATCTATCTTGCTAGTCAAGGCTTTGAAGTCACAGGAATCGACATTTCCTCAATAGCTATAAAAATTGCTAAAGAAAATGCAAAAAAGAAAGGAATTAAATGCAATTTTGTTGTCGCTAATGTTCTTGATGACTCATTTGAAGTGAAGGAAAAGTTTGATTTTGCTTTTGAGTGGGAGTTGTTGCATCATGTATTTCCAGAGCAAAGGAGGATATATGTTGAGAACGTGCACAAACTGCTTGTTCCTGGAGGTAACTATCTTTCTGTTTGTTTTAGCGAAGAAGATAAGGGATTCTCTGGATCGGGAAAATGGAGGGTAACTGATCTGGGCACTATTTTGTATTTTTCATCTGAACATGAATTAAGAGATCTTTTTGAACCATATTTCAATATAAGAGAATTAAAAACTGTGGTGATCAGAGGTAGGCCTGAATCTCATTTTTCAAATTATTTTTTTATGGAGAAAAGAAGTAGATTATCTCCTTGAAACTAAAAAATGGTTAGGCAGGAACAGTGTTTTGGTGATGATTTTGTGTGCGTCTTGGGTTCAAACTTTTTTTTGGCTTCAATTTTACAGGATTAAAATCATTATATGTCCACAATGAGAGTATTTTTGTAAATAGATCTAAATTATGGGTTATTATGGCAAAATAAGTTCAATTATCTGAATAATCTTGTATTAATTCCTTCACTTTTAACTCGATTTCATTTCGAATTTCTATGACTCTTTCAATTGATTTTCCTTTAGGATCTTCGAGTTGCCAATCTACAGTTGGTTTGGAAAATTTATTAACGCAAATTTCTTTAGCACCACACCCCATTGTTATTATCAAATCACCATCTTGAATCATTTTAGGAGTGAGTAGCTTTGGGACTTTTTTTGAAATGTCAATACCCTTCTCTTTCATAACTAAAATAACGGTGGGATTTACTTTATCTGAAGGTTTGATACCCGCACTTGAAATGATAAATCCTTCTTTACCATGCTTTTTTGCAAAGACTTCAGCTATTTGACTTCTCGCTGCATTCTCAATACAAACAAATATTATTTTCATCATTTTTAATCCTCAATTCGTTTAATTGAATGTTTTAGGAAAAGTCAATTTTGAATTTTTTGTGTTTTTGATTATTCAACTTATTTTTTATTAATATTCTTTTAGATTCTTTTCAAGAAGGTGCCAAAGTTCATCTTTTGTTATATCAATCCTAATAATTCCATTTGCTGCTTTGATCTCCAGCATCAGGTCTTCAACCAATGATAAGGTTTTAAGTTTACCCAAGCTACCTTCAAACAAAACAGGATTGCGCCCTTTGGAAGAAAGTGAGATTTGCTTAATATGCTCTTTAGATTTCATCTCCACAGAGAACGTATGCTCAACAGTTTGATTTTTCATTCTTTTCACCGTTATTGTCTATCTAGGGCAAATCGTGAAATAAACTCTCCTCAGTAAGGAATATGAAATATCATAAATGATTAATACAATTCATAATTGATCTTGCGGATCGTTTATCTCATTTTTTCAGCACACCCTAATAATAGGTGACAAGTATTGGAAAAGAAAAATAATCAATCTATTTGGAACAATTTCGTAAATATGCCAAGAATTGGTAGAGGTGAATAAGATATGGGTAAAAAAATTGATGATGCAATTTTCTGGGGAGTTATCGGTGTAATTGTGATTGTAAGCGCTTTGACAGGTTTGGGTACTGCAGCTGGATATTGGGACGTGGAGTTTCCTTTTTGGCCAACAATGTTTGTTTGGATGGGATTTGGAATAGTGGTTTCATCTATTCGAAAACTTCGTAATCCAGAAGAAGAGCAGGGTAATGGTTCTAAATCGTGGTGTTAAAATGGCTGATGTTTCAATTGGCCATTTTCTCTAATTTATTTTTTTTAAAAAAAATTCTCGTTTTATAATTGCACAAAAAAAGTGGGAAGGTCGTGGGTGATATCTCCTTTGGTTGTTGTTCCAAACCCAGCCCTCGACATTCGATTTTTTTATGAAAAGAATCGCGACTAAAAATTCTGAGAAACTTTAATCAAATATTAGAAATCTGGATTTTAAGTTCTCATCAAAATCTTTTCTAAAAAGTTAAACGTTTTAAGCTTATTATCGAAATATTTTTATGCATATATTACTATTTCTTATATATAACATCGTTATAAGATGTGACAAGCTTGTACCACTCTAATTTAATAAAGAACAAAATCTTCAGCAAAAAGAATTCTTACAAGATTCTATTTAAAAAGGAAATTACCCCCCAGATCAAACAAATTGAAATCAATGCTCCAGAAATCGCACTCAAAGCTAAAGCTGGCCAGTTTATTGTTCTAATAGTAGATAAAAAAGGAGAAAGGATTCCCCTTACCATAGTGGATTGGAGAAAAACCGAAGGCACTATCACTCTTATATTCCAAGAAATTGGCGTATCAACCAAAAAACTAGGCGCTCTTAAAGTTGGGGATGAGATCCTAAATATAGTAGGTCCCCTCGGCAACCCGAGTCATATAGAAAAATATGGTTCCGTGGCTATTATATGCGGGGGAGTAGGTACAGCAGCAGCTTTCCCAATAGCAAGAGCACTTAAGAAAGCTGGAAATACAATCATATCAATTATTGGTGCACAAAACAAAAGATCCCTCATATTGGAACATGAAATGAAAAAAGTCTCAGATAAGGTTTACATTTCAACAGATGATGGATCAAAAGGACAAAAAGGATTTGTTAGCGAAGTTTTAAAGTTATTAATCGATAAGCAATATAGACCAAACATTGTTTATGCGATTGGTCCAACTGTTATGATGAAAGCTATAGCAGAAATAACTAAACAACATGAAATTAGAACTATTGTCAGTTTAAATCCAATAATGATTGATGGTATGGGTATGTGTGGAACCTGCAGAGTATCAATTGATGATGAAACCAAATTTGCTTGTATTGACGGTCCGGAATTTGATGCTTACGCTGTTAACTTCAACGAGCTTATTAACCGTTTAAGAATTTTTTCAAATGCTGAAAAAACAGCTTTGGAAGTTTACAAAAAGAATACTTAGCTTGTCTTTAAAATAAATATTTTTTAAATTCGCTTTATCATAAATTCGATTCAATTTAAGCAAACTTTTTTCTTTATGATGTTTTGGTGAAAGGCTTTCTTGAATAATGTCCATAAATCTCTTGCTCATTTTCAATTATTGAAAACATAAAAAATGGAAAGTTTTGTGGGTGTTATCTCAAGTTTTTACTATAGATATCTTCAATTTATCCATGAGGTTTATTGTTTAGCAGCAAACCCAAAAACCCTCTTAGCCAACTTCCTCTTTGATTTACTACGAATTGGTTTACCCCAAAAAATTTGGGAAAAGACGGTTGTCTTATCTTTCAACAAGAATCATAGAGGATGTTGCCCTAACACCGTTAATTTGTCGAAGTTTATTTTGTATTATATCCTTTAGTTCGTCCATGGTATAGGTTCTTAGTTTAGCTGCAATATCATATACGCCATAAGACATGTAGGCTTCTTCAATACCGTCAACCTTCCTTACAGTGTTTAATACCCTGTTTTCAAAACCGGACTGAACATTTAACAATACTAATGCTCGCGATATTGTAAATCACCTCCATTTTTTTTTATTTGTAAATTAATAATCAGGTAGCAGATTTGCACCAGCAACAACCGAGGTAAGTTGTATTTTCTACACCTGTTATTTGTTGCATTAACAACACTAATGTTTCAAGCTCTATCTGATCTTTTACATCTCTTTGTTAAAGTTCTCATATTTTATAGGAGTAATTATTTTGCTTTAGCTACCCAGTATATCACAATGTTATAGGTGAGTGAGTCAGTTATTGGTTCCGACGAAAAAAAAGGATAAGCCGTCAAAACAGTCATATTTCCGGTTACTTAGTTCCATAAAAAACATCTTCGAACTAGTACTTATACTAGAAGTCACAACAAATGTACCTACCTCCACATAAGATGGATCATATCGTCACTTCAATATTCAAACTTGCATTATAAAAAAGTGGAAAAAGGTTACAAGTGATGTTGAAATTATCCCTTTTATGAACCAGGCTACCTCATCTCGGTCAATTTATTGTAAATAGTTCTAAAAAAAGGGCATGTGAGCGGGTGATCTCTCAAGCTTTCATTTGAGATATCTTAGATTCGGGTTCTTGTTCTGAGTATGGTTGAGTTTGGTTTCTTAAAGATTATATGCTTTTTTAATAAATGGTGGTTTTGAGGTTGAGGTATTAGCATTTGTATAAACGCTAAGAGCGAGTTTGACAAAACAAAAAGTTTTTTGATTCATTTTTTTTCTCCTGAATAGTTAAGTTCTGTCAACTTGCTTATGTCTCATCCCCCTTCTTTGGGAATCTTTTTAGGTGAAATCATGTAATACTTCCATCAAAAAGATGAGTGCAAACAAACTCTATACCATCCAAAAAAAAGAGGAAAAAACTTAGTTTTTAATTTAATTATATAACCACCCTTTTCTTTTTTCAGCTATTCGAAAACTGCAGTAGTGTCAATTCTAATTCTCTTTTCACATTAATTATTAGTGTATAACGAATATTTTTTAAAAAAACTGTGAGGTGTTAAGAGTTGTTGTCAAGAGATTGTGATGGTTGTTCTCAGATTAGAGTGTGTAAAATACGTTATCAGAAGGTTGTGAAAGGTGGGATGGTGTATTGTGGTGATGGTACGGTTCATTTAGTGGATCAAGATGATGCTGTTTTGTTGTTTAAAATGCATGCTTAGTTAGAGTCAGGGTGATATCTCCACTGTGGTTGGGGTTCAAATCTATTTGCTATCTGTTTGGGACTGGTGGGCGAACACAAATAGGACCTGTTGATATTCATTTAGAATCCTAGACAATTATTGAAAAACTGTGTTTTGTTGATGCTTTTGTATACGGATTAATTAAGATCATCTTGTGAACATTGCTGAATTAACTTTTAATTAAAAAATAA
>JAUWJK010000091.1 GCA_030607735.1 Candidatus Bathyarchaeota archaeon | reverse complement strand
TTACTAGAACCAGATTTTTGCCCTTTCTTGATTTAATTGAAACCCCAACAGTTGTAATTGATAGTAAAGGAAAAATTTTAGCTGCTAACTCTGGTGTAGAAAAAGTCATTGATTATAAGTTAGAAACAATAATTGGACAAAACTTTGTTAAATTAGATGTTTTCAACAAAAAAACAAAAAATGTTCTAATAAAAAATTTTATGAAAAGACAGACGGGAAAAAAGATCAAATCCTACAAAATCGAGGTTATTACTAAAAAAGGAAAGAAAAAGTTCCTGGAACTTTCAGGAAAAACGTTTGATTATGAAAAAGAAAAACTGGGGCTTTACATATTTCACGATGTAACGACGAGCACAAGTATCCAAAAAGTTTTGAAGGCTAAATTAACAAAACATAAGATAAATCTCCAGGAAGAAAAAAACAAACTTGAAGGAATATTTGATGCATCTCCTGATGCGATAATAACAGTGGATATGTCTAAGAAGATTGTTGAATGTAATCCAGCGGCTGTGGATTTTTTTGGGTTTTCTTCAAAGGAAGAAATGTATAACACGAATATTTGTTCATTAATTAAAACAAATGAACTAAATAGAATGAAACAAATTTATGAACTGTTATCAGAAAAAGGAATACTCAAAAATATTGAATTAACCGCTTTAACCAAAAATGGGGAAGCGTATACCGCAACATTCTCAGGACAAGTTTGGCGAAGTTCTTCTGGACAACCAAAGGGAACAGTGATAATTTTTAAAAATATTACTAAACGGAAAAAAATGGAAGAACTAGTTAGACAAGAGCGAATCAAACTTGAATTAATAACTAAGAATTTAGGAGCAGGAATTATAGTTGTAAGTAAAGATTATCATATAAAATGGGCAAACGATTTTATTAAACAATCTAAAGGAAATGTGGAGAAGAAATGGTGCTATCACTCCTTAAACAATTCAGATTGTGTTTGTTCTGATTGTGGAGTTAAAAAAATTTTTGAAGACAATATTGATTTTGATTCACATGAATATTATTTTGTTGATAAGCAAGGTAAGGATTCTTGGGTTGAGATTATTGCAACGCCAATCAAGGATTTCAAAGGAAATGTAATTGCTGCATTAGAGCTTACAGTAGATATTACAGAGAAGAAGTCACTTCAAAGTAAACTTACAGGATATTCTCAGAAGTTAGAGCAAATCGTTGAAGAAAGGACAAAACAATTAGTAAAGACACAATCTAAACTTGTTAAATCTGAACGTTTGGCTGCGATTGGCGAGTTGGCTGCTATGGTTGGCCATGATATACGTAATCCTTTGGCGGCGATAAGGAATGCTACATTTTATTTAAAGAAAAAAAGATTAACTCTTAACCATATTAAAAATTTGAGTATGCTTGAGGTTATTGATGATTCAGTTGATCATGCGAACAGGGTTGTAAATGATCTTTTGGACTATTCAAGAGAGATTCGGCTTGAAAAATCAGAAGCTTCGATTTATGAAGTCCTAAAGACTGCTTTATCAATGATTAGCGTTCCAAAAAACGTTAAAATTGTGGATTTAACAAATGCTGATTTCAAGGTGGAAATTGATGTGGGTAGGTTTGTGAGAGTATTTGTTAACTTGATCACTAATGCCATAGATGCTATGCCCGATGGTGGTGTGCTGAAAATAAAAACCGAATTAAAAAAAGCCGAATTAAAAATTACTTTTAAAGATACTGGAATTGGAATATCAGATGAATTAAAGAAAAAAATATTTACTCCATTAGTTACAACCAAAGCACAAGGTATGGGATTTGGTTTAGCTATATCAAAAAGGTTAGTTGAAGCTCATAAGGGCAGTATTGCGTTAAAAAGTACCTATGGAAAAGGAACTGAGGTTTCAATAAAAATGCCAATCGAAACTGAATTGAAAAGTGGAGGTGAAAAAATTTGGGTGAATCCAAAAGAATCTTGGTTGTTGACGACGACATAAACATAAGGAAAACAATGAAAACTATCCTAGAAGACGAAGGATACGTGATAGATTTAGCTATAAATGGTAAAGAGGCGATTGCATTATCTGAGTCTAACTTTCACAACGTTGCTTTGTTAGATATTAGATTGCCTGATATTGATGGAGTTGAACTTTTAACTAGAATGAAAACCTATGTTCCTAGAGTTCGCAAGATTATGGTTACAGGATTTCCGTCTGTGGAAAACGCAATTGATGCTGTAAATAGAAAAGCAGATGCCTACATAGTTAAACCGGTAAACGTTCAAACACTGCTCGACACAATAAAAACACAACTTGAACTTCAAGAAATGGAAATGAAGTTCAATGAACTAAAAGTTGTTCAATTTATCGAGACTAAAGCGAAAAACATGTTTAACAAAACAACTTTATAAAAACCTCTTTTTTTATTGCCAAAAACTTTTTGTGAATTTAGGAATAAATAAAAATGATAATAATTAGGAATAAGCCAAATAATATTCGAAATCAAATATTATTCGCAATTATTGGCTTTGCAGGATTAGTTCCAAAACCTAATTCAGAGAGGTAGTTTTGTTTTGAGTCTTGAAGAATTGACACCAGTCTTTGGAATAATATAACTCTTTTTAATTATGATTATTGTGAATCGTTTTTGCATACTTTTCACCCAGGATAATGATAAACGCAAACTAATGTTCGTCGTTGCATTTCTTTTTGTTTAATCTTATTACTTTACTTGGATAAGTAACGAATTAACAACCTATCCCTTCTTCACCCAATATTCTTTCTGGAGCGCTCTTCCAATAGTATTTGCGGTAATTGCAACCTCAATATCAACAATTTCAACTAATATGTCAACCTTCAAAATTTTTAAAGCTTTTATTATAACCTTTATTGGCACATTTTTTCTTATATTTGTCTTTTTTTTTTATATCCCAAATGAATTATCTACATTTGCTCTTTCTGCTCTATCTAGTTTAGCAATCCTTCTTTCAATCATAGCTACTATTAAAACAAAGAAATTATCTAACTTGTGATTCCTTTTATCTTTACTGTGTTTTATGACCGTCGCTATTCTGCTAAACTTTGATTATCCAATTAGCGTCATATTTTTCTTACATTCATTGGCTTTTATTTTAATTTTTTTGAAGTTTTTAATTGTTGTTTTTTTATTAGAATTTAAAGAAATAACGATAAGATTGTGGGTTATAAGAATAACAATCCGATTTCTAACTGAGCTACCTTATCTATGCTGCTTTTTTCTTAATAAAACATGAAAACTTTTTCGGTTTCTTGATTCGGAATCTGACTTCTTGAAAACTGTAAACATCATCTTGGGTTCACAACCGTTTTTAGTGTAATATCATGAACTTCTATCAAGCTAGTTTGAACTATTAATTTAAGGAGGATTTAACAAAATATCCGAGTTTATTTCTGAGTTTCAGCCATTAATTATACAGTCTAAAGCGACTGTCAAAGAAAATCCTATTTGTGTTTTGCTTGTTGATGATGATGCAGAGTTTTTGGAGTGCGCCAAAGAACTCCTAGAGATGCAAGGAGAGTTTAAGGCCACTACTGTTAGAAGCGTTGATGCTGCTCTCGAGTTGTTGGAAAGTGATTGTTTTGATGTTGTGGTTTCTGATTATGAGATGCCAGACAAAAATGGGTTAGATTTTTTTAAAATATTAAAAGCGCAAAATCGGTTTTTGCCTTTTATGATTTTCACAGGCAAGGGAGAAGAAGAAATCGCTATTAGGGCTTGGAATTTGGGTGTTGATAAGTTTTTGAGTAAACTTGGTGATTCTGAAACTGTTTATAGTCAACTTGCTAAGGGAATTCTTCAGGTTATAAAAAAGCAAAAACAGCGGAAAATCCAATAAAAGGATAGAATAAATGTGAACTTGGGTTTGCGTATTTCAAAGAATTACAATAGCAAAAGTTACTTAAATAACAATTTCATAAACTTTGCAGTTGTAGATCTGGACAAATCAAAGAATTATCCGGCAAACTTTGTGTGCTTATTGTCAAGAATCATAAACACTAAAAAAAACCAACAAAGCAAGTTTTCAAGTCTGTTTGGTGATGAGAGCAAATTAATAGCTAAACAGCTTCTAACTCACGCTCTAAAAAGTGAGGCTGACTTAGAGAATAGAAAAGCAATTAGAGACAGACTAAAACTGTTAGATCCTAAACCAATTATTCATGCTAATTGTCAAGTTTGTAACAAACCCTTTGAACTAAATAAACGAAGATTCAAACAACATAAAATGTGCTATGAGTGCTATCAGAAAAGGATAGAGTAGGCGGATTTGATTAGGTAATTTATTCCTAAAGAGGTGGAAATCATGAAAATTAAGACAAAACTTGTCCTTTGGACCCTACTAATTTGTGCCATTTTTTTTGCCGGTGGATTTCTCTTTATTAACCAGACCCAAACTATCCTTGAACAAAATATTGGAAAAGAAAACACCCTTTTTGTTAGCAATAAACTGGATGAAATGGATAGGAACATTTATGTTAGAATAGAGGAAATCCAGATTTTATCTCGTGAGTTAATATTACTTAGAAACATTTTGGAGTCAAATCAAGAATTTGAGCAGCTAAGCAATATACAAGAATATATTGACCAAAAAGATCAAGAATGGATCAATGCGCCATCAGAAGAGATAACTCCATTCATGCAAGATATACTCGGCAATTTTGCTTCTCAAGAATTAATAGAAAAAATGAATTTCTATGAGGAAAAGTATGGTTATTTGGTTTTTAGCGAAGTTTTTGTGACTAATAAATATGGCGTAAATACAGCTCAGACTGGAAGAACCAGTGATTACTATCAGGCAGATGAGAACTGGTGGCAAAAAGCTGAAGAGTCTGGTTTGTACATTGAGGATGTTAAATATGATGAAAGCACAAATGTTTTTTCCATTAATATTTGTGTAAGAGTTGAGGGTGAAAACGGAAATTTTTTGGGAGTCATAAAAGCTGTTTTGAACATTGAGGATATAATTGGATTACTGAATCTGGTAGACCATATGGGAATCCATGCTGAGCACGAATCTGAGTCTTTTAACCTGTTTACCCTTGATGGACTTATAATTTTTTCCACGTATGAATACGGGTTTTTGGACGATATTTCAAATGAGATGGATTTCTACTTGACTGTAATTGAAGAAGATCAGGATTCATATTTCTTATTAGATGATAATTCTGTAGTTGGAGAGAAATTAATTGTTCATGCTCATTCAGAAGGATACAACGATTTCCAGGGTATGGGGTGGACCTTGGTTTTAGAACATGCAACATCTGAAATATTTGCGCCAATAGTCGAACAAAAAAATCTGATAGTTATTGTCACAGGCATTATGATAGGGGTGCTTCTTTTTATTGCTTTTTTGGTTTATCGTTCAATATCAAAACCAGTATCAGTGCTTGTGAATCGTGTATCCAACATAACTGACTATTCTAATTTGGATCAAAAAATAGGCACTTATGCAAAGGATGAACTGGGTCAGCTGTCAAGAATTTTTGATCGTATGATCGAGAAGTTAAAAAAGACTACTACATCGATTGACAAACTTAATGTAGAAATCACCAAACGCGAGAAAACAGAAGAAGAGCATACCAAAATTCTTGCCAACTATAAAGAACGTGTTAAGGAGCTTAATTGTCTCTACGAAATCTCCAAACTTGATGAAAATTCAAACGGTTTATTAGATAAAATAATGCAAGAAACTAGCAATTTACTTCCTCCAGCTTGGCAATATCCAACCATTACATGCTCCCAAATAATTTTTAATAATCAAAAGTTCAAAACCAAAAATTTCAAAGAAACACAATGGAAACAGCACGCTGACATCAAAGTACATGGAAAGAAGGTTGGGGTTGTGGAAGTCTATTATTTAAAAGAGAAGCCAGCAAGTGATGAGGGCCCATTTCTTAAAGAAGAGAGACACTTGATAGATGCTGTTGCAAAGAGCTTAGGCAACATCGTCGAACGTAAAGAAGCAGAAAAAGCGATGAATGAAACTTTTGATGCGTTAACAGTGGTTAATGAGAAGTTGGGTGTTGTTGGCCAGATGACTCGTCATGATGCTAGAAATAAGCTTGGTGTTATTACCAATTATGTGTATTTGGCTAGAAAAAGTCTTGCTGGTGACAGCAAGGTTTTGGGGTATTTGGATAGGATTGAGCAGGCTTCTAAGAGTGCGGTTGAGCTTTTTGAGTTCTCAAAGCTCTATGAGCAGCTTGGTGTTGAGGAGCTTAGGTTGGTTGATGTGGGTGAATGTGTGGAGAAGGCGGGTGTTCTTCTTTCTGGGGCTGAGGGTGTTGTGGTTGTTAATGAGTGCAAAGGTTTTGTGGTGTTGGCGGATTCGTTGTTGCAGCAGTTGTTTTATAATTTGATGCATAATTCTTTGGTTCATGGTGGTCATGTTAGTCGAATTAGGGTTGGTTTTGTTAAGGATAAGAGTGGTTTGTTGTTGTTTTATGAGGATGATGAAAT
>JAUWJK010000044.1 GCA_030607735.1 Candidatus Bathyarchaeota archaeon | reverse complement strand
CAATAACTGAGTTGTCTAGTGGAGAACATAGTCTAGTAGTTTACTCAACAGATGAGGTTGGAAATATTGGAGTTTCAGAAACTATTCACTTTACAGTAGAACCATTCCCCACAGTAATAGCTCTAGCTTCAATTGTCATAGGAGTTGTTGCTGGAATAGGAATCATACTTTATTTCAAAAAGAGAAGAACTTAGATGAACAAGAATACCCTATGTGGAATCTTTGTTGTTTCAATAATATTCTTGGTATCTCTATCACCATTAATTATTCTAGATGTGAAGGCACAAGAAGAATCAATTACTCCAAACCAAGCACTAATACTCCTAACAGAAATATCAAATTTAGACATAACCAAATACAACCCCAAACTAACAGAAATAATAGGTGACCCAGCTGTTATTCAACACATAAAATATACTCTTAACTCAGATAATAGCAAAATAAATGCAAGTTTCACTGTGAAAAATAACAACCTAATCGGATTTACATTATATCCTGATCAAGGAGAACCATTTCTAACTCAACAATCCACAAATATCCTTAATGAAGCCAAGAATATATTAGACAAATACCAAACATATTCAGCAGCATCCTATATCCAACCAATAAGAGACTTGTTAAGCACGGTAACTGATTTTGATTTTAAAGATTTAACTTGGAATACTATTAAGCTCAAAATAGTTGATTCAGAAGATAATTACCTAACCTTTCAGTGGATGAACACTTTCTACAGTTTTTACAATGATTACAGCAAAGTAATTCTTAGGTTCAACGATAAAGGTCTTTTAGTGCAATTTTGGGATTCATGGGACATATACACTCTTGCTAATTATGATCTCAAGATTTCCAGAGATGAGGCTATTCATATTGCAAAAGATGCTACCAGTGGATATTCATATACTGTTGGGGATATTTTAGTAGACGATTTTGCAATAGTGGATGATCCCTTAAGTGTAGTGTTGGACCTTCAGCCAAGAGAAGGATATGTTTTGTATCCAGGGTGGAGTATTCACTTATATTTTGATGAAAAATATCCTGGGCAGGTTACTGGTCTTCATGTTACAATGTGGGCAGATACTGGAGATATAACAGGTATTATTCCTATAGTTGCTGAAGATGTATCAGAGCATACTTCTACTCCAACTCCTTCAATAGAACCTACTCCAACAGGTCTACCACCTATCAGGTTCTACAATCCATATCTTATCCTCTTTGGCTCAACACTATTACTAATTGCACTAGGAATCTTAGCATACTTCAAGAAGTACAGGAAATAAAGCTCATACCGTATGATAGTAAAGTTTCCATAGCAAAAGAGACCTCAGACATAATAAGTACACTAAGTAGATTTATTTCTCCACAATATAACCAAACCAAGACCTAACAAGGGAAACGCCCACACATCAATCAACATAACCGAACCTAACGCATTCACATAATACGAATAAACAACATAAATTGCATAATGAAGACCCACCATAACCAACGATAAAGCTAACCACCTCAAAGCGGACCTGAACTTTTTCCTCATAAAACCAAACATGCCAATAACAGCAAAGATTACAGCTAAAGACATAAAAACAAAAGCATTCAAAGCACCAATCCCTGCAACACCGCTAAAGAACACCACTAAACCATCAGCAGCAACCATGTCAAACCATCTAAACACAGAATTACACCAAAAAGCTACAACATAACCCACAAAGGCAAAACCAACCCATTTCCATCCAGCAAATCCACTAGAATCCTTTGAGAGATTCCTAACTTTTAGAGCTAAAACTATCAAAAATGGAGTCGTAAAAACTACTTGAAGAAGATAAGCAACCCCTAAGGGAGTAACTCCAAAATCAAAAGCACCAAAAAGTCCAGTTACCAACCATAAACCAGAAGGAAACAAAGAAGCATAATAGATACCCTCTAAAACAAGAGCTATTGCTATCCATTTCCTAAGATCAAAAACACTTCTAGTACCTTTCCAAATTAGAACTAAGCTTAACAGACCAACAATAACAGCTGCAAGGTGAGTTATCATTCCTACTCCAGCTGGCATATAAATCCAGAATCTATTTAGCGAATAATAATTAACAGAAATAAAAATAACGTTATAGAATCGTTCTATACTGCTTGGTAACCAATATAATATCCATAACAACAAAGAACATAAACTAATTAAAATCCAAGAATTAACATAACGATCAACAAATCTCATACCGTATCATTTCAAGTGTTTTAATGAATTTAGTTATAAGGTTTGGGAATAAAATATAAATTTCTTCCAAGTTTTCTTGGGTAAGAGAATCTATCTCTTCTTAAACTGTCTAAGCTTCTTTACTTTCTTATCTAACTTCTTAAGCTTCTTCTTCTGATCTGCCATTCTATCTTGTTTAGCTTTTAAAAACGTATAACCAAGAGTTATATCCTCTTCAGATGGACCAGGCATAATTATTCAGATAATACTAAATGTAATACTTGATTTCTATCTTTCTACTGGGTGTTTTCATCTAAGTTTTCTTGGGTAGAGAGAGTTAAGATCACAAAGAAAATACAGTCTCTACTTATTTTCAACCTGATTTAATCATAGGCAAAAATCCAACACTCCGGTTAAGAGATACATGAAAACTACTGGGACCACCAGGAGGAAAAATAAAAAACAAAGTATAACTCTGACCAGAACCAACAAAAGTTCCAGCAAACGGATTATCTAAACTCAACTCAAAATCCAAACTCTCAACACTATCCAAGATAGGATAGATATCCTCTGAAACACACTTATGGTTAACACCTTCATCCCAGTACCCTTCATACAAGTAGAGATCAACCCAGCCCCCTGGAGTAGCAATCTCAGTACACTCAACAACAAGATCCCAACTTTCACCAACACCAACAACAAAAGGAACATAAACAACTCCAACATCTCGGGTCAAAAATCTCAGGCAACCATTAGAACCAGTAACAGTAAAATCAAGCTCCTCTTGAAGCACAGGAGAATTATGCAACGATGAAACCAGCAAAGTAGTAAGTAACATTAAAGCAACTAAACATAAGCTTGTTATTCCAAGTGTTTTTTCATTAACCAAGAACATAACCTCGTATGGTACGATTTTAGAACCGATTATTATCCTTTATAAATATAAGATTTTGGAGAAACACCTAAGTCAAGGTTTCTTGACCTATACCAGTCAATTTTTCTTGACCAAAACAGACTTGTTTAGTCAAATTACCTTTACAAAAACCCTTTTTACACAATTTAAACCTTTGACTTATTGGGAGTTAAACATTGAACAAGATTCTATTAATATTGATTGCATCTATATTTATCATAATATTAATGAATAGCATAAGAATCTTGGCAACTTATACTAAAACCAAGAGGAGATCCTAAATGGAAAAGATTAAAAAAAAGAGTCTTTTTACAGTTGGATTATTTCTAAATGGACTATTATTAAGTGGACTACCAGCCTACCTAATCTCATTGCAGGGATCAATCATAAGCAGATGGGCAATATTCTTCTTAATGTGGGGACTATTTTCAATTCCATTTGGACTAGTATTTCTTATCTTTCTAGTCCAATGGTACAAAGAAAAAGAAAGAACAAATAGTTAATCCAAAAACACAAAGAAAGGAAAACAAAAAACTATCAATAAAGATCTTACCTAAACTCATAAGTTTTAAATAAAACTTCATAAAAATGTGGAGATAATAACTGGCTGGTTTAGTACGAATGAAAAAACCTGTTATATTATTATTCATTCTGCTGATTATCTTAGTACCAACCATTATTTTCCTGAATATTTTTAGTAATCCCATCGCAGATGAATACAAAATAATTAGAATTCAGTCTGACGGTTCAATCTACCCTCCAACTAATTCAATTTTGAGAAATGGAAATACATACACTTTTACTGATAACTTCTATGGGCAAATCATCATTGATGCTAGCAACATCATAATTGATGGAGCTGACCACACTCTGTATGGACAATATAATGGAACAAGAACAGATTCATGGGTGGTTGGTCAAGGGTCACAACAAAACACAAGCACTATACCTTGGACCATAGGAATAGATTTAGCTCACACAAACTGCACTAATTTGACAGTAAAGAACCTGAAAATTCAAAACTTTTACATCGCTGTGTACCTTTGGACCTCAAACAACATAATATCTGAGAATGTAATAACTGATAGCATTGTAGGTATTTTGCTCTCAGGAGACTCTAACACCCTAATAGGTAACTACATAGCAAATAATGAAGAAGGGATTTTTTTCGGAGTAAACACACCAGGAAACGAGCCCCTCAACATAATATTAAACCATAACAGTTTTGTTGAAAATAAAGTGCAGTTTAGCGGTTGTTTTTGTGAAGAATCAAACACAGATGAAGATATCCATACTTGGGACGATGGGAAGAGAGGAAATTATTGGAGCGATTATCAAGGATTCGACAACAATAATGATGGAGTAGGAGATACACCCTATATAATCGATGCGCTAAACCAGGATCGCTATCCGCTAATGGAGCCAACAAAATGAAAAGCATACATTTGCTTGGGATAATAATCCCTTTTCTGATTGTATTTTATCTTTTTAGTGCTCAAGGTTTTCAGATAGTTAATGGATGTTATGGTCCCCATATAACAGCTGAAATAAGTTCTAACGAAATATACGTAAATGAGATGGTTACAATAACTGGAGAAATATGTCCAGCCGATCCAAATATAACCATTAGAGTAACTTTTACTCGACCAAACTATACTTGGATAGATAAATTTGTTGAAACAGATAGTGAAGGAAAGTTTTCAGTTACCCAAAGGCTTGATGAGCCAGGTTATTGGAACATTTTTCCAATTTATGGACATATTTGTGATAGATTGTATGCTAACGTAACAGATCCAAAAGCAGATCCGACAGTTCCATTGCCAACTGTTGAGCTGCCTCCATACAAACCTAATTATTTACTTGTGTCCATTGCCGGTTTTGCACTTGCAGCTGGTGCTGTTAGTGCTGTTGCGGGAACTAAAAATAAGACTCGCAAAATAAGCTCTTTAAGATTGCTTGTTCAAATAGGTTTTATTTTTCTGATTTTTTTTGGAATGTTTATAGACCATCAAAATATTCCTGTTCCTGCTGAACAAATTGCACCTCATGAAGTTTTGATTGGGACAAACATTTTTGGAGTTTCAATGCCTGATGGGTTGCCTGTTCCGGTTTTTGGCTGCTATTATCCTTGTGGAAGAACAATAACTTGTGCGCTTTGGGAACTTCAAACTTATATTTACCCATTCTGGGACGCTGGAAGGGGTTGGGGAGTAGATTACGTTTCATCGGGAGTAATGAGGTTGGGTGTTGTTTTTGGTTCTGTTATTTTGCTTTCTGTTTTGTTGGGAAAATTTTTGTGCGGCTGGATTTGCCCATTTGGGCTATACATGGATTTGGTTACTAGGCTTAGGAAAACTTTCAAAATTAGGTATCGTAGTCTGTCTGATAATTTTAATGAGAAATTTCACCAACTTGGCTATGTGATCTTGGCTCTAATTTTAATTCTAAGTGTTCTTTTTGGAATGCAGGCCATAGCTGATACTCAAGTGATTCCTGAAACAGAAAAAGGAGGTTTTGTTTACCAGTACTTTTCAGCTCCTTTCTGTCAGGTTTGTCCAATGAAACCTCTATGTGTCCTGTTACAAACTTCAGTTGGTTTAATGAGGCCTGAATGGTTAACAGAAGCAACAACTGGAGATTTCTATCAGTTGGGGTATTATGTGACTTCTTTGAATTTGTTTTCTTTAGGTGTAGTGACGTTGGCTGCGTTTCTTTATCGGCGTTCATGGTGTAGAATTTGTCCGTTGGGGGCTCTTATTGCATTGTTTAGTCGTTTTCCTCCTTTTAGATGGATATCTGTTGTTCGACTGGATAAAGTTGAGGCGAAATGTACTAAGTGTGGAGTTTGTAAACGTGTTTGTCCAACGCAAGTGACTGAAGTTTACGAAAAGAAGGGTGGAGATGTTACAAGTTCTAATTGTTTAATGTGTTTGCGTTGCGTTGAAATGTGTCCTTATGAGGACGCGTTGAGGCTTAAAGTAGCTGGAAAGCCTATTGTGAGATCGAGAAATTGGTTAGAATAGTCTGAATTTATTCTCAAAACATGTAGACAATACTAACTACAATTTTGGAAACAAAGCATAAAAACTGGACACTTAATGTTATAGTGTGGATAAAATGCATTATTCTCTAATTTTCTTTTTTTATTATAATCCTGCTAAATTTTTATTCTAATTTTATATACTGTTACTATTTTTTCAAAGAATTTTTTTGTTTATATCCTTTCACAACTGTTTTTGGTTTATTCTTATTGGATAAACTATGTTACCTGAGAATTTCTGACAGTATCCTTTTTAGAATTGTAATACCATCTCTGATTTTTAGCTTTTTTTCACCCAATCTTTTTCGATATCCTATTGGAACTTCAACTATTTTGTACCCTTTCTTTTTTATTTGATGATTAAGCTCAACTTCTATGTCAAACCCTTGGGATTTTATTATCGAATTCTTAAGTGCTTTAGTTCGTATAACTCTCAAACCTGTCAAAGGATCAACTAAAGATACTCCATTAAATAAACCATGAGAAAAGGATAATATTTTATTTCCTAGATAAAAAGATTTTATCACTGCTTTTGACTCTGCATTTCCACTAAACCTGTTACCACAAACCATTCCCACTTCTGGATTATTTTCAAGTACTTCTATCATTTTAGGAACATATTTTGCTGGATATGTATAATCTGCATCGGTAAGAATAATATATTTTATTTCAGGATCTAAGTTAGCTAAAGCTTTTGCAATCGCATTTCCTTTTCCTTTACCATCTTGAAATTCAATTTCTGCACCTAAATTTTTAGCAATTTCAACAGTTCTATCTTTGCTTTTTCCATCTATAACAAGAACTTTCATAATCCCTAACTGATCAATATAGTCAGTTAATGTGGGGCCTATTCCTTGTTCTTCATTTAATGCGGCTACTATTAATTGAGTTGAATAAAGTTGTTCGATTACTTGAGTTTTTAGTAACAATATATCTTCTTCCTTTGAATGTGTCTGTTGTCTTGATTATTCAGAAACAAGTTATAAGCGAGCTTTCCTTTGAGAAATACATCAAACTTTGATATGTTCTCGAATAAATTCATTTATTCCAGTGGAAAAAATATGATTATATAATAAAAACAGAATCATATATTATATTTTTTTTAATTAAAATTGAAAAAAAATATGTTACAAATACATTTTATTTTTTAGTAATTTTCTACTTTAAGACTTCGGTATTTTCCACAATGTGATCCGCCTGCATTGGAACATCGATAGCTTTCTACGTCAAAATAAGGACAACTGCGCCAAAACTCACAATAATTTTTTAATCTATTTTGAATTTTATTTAGTAGAGAATCAATAGGATTTGTAGATTTAGGTTTTTTTTGAGTCAATTTCCTTCGAGTAGACATGTTATCAAATCCAATATATGATTTCTTACGATACTATTTAGATATTGGTTCGGTTTTGATAATATTCTTAACAGGAAATAATTAGTTCTAACAAAAAAGCCATAACCCAAAAAGGTAAATAATTCTAGAGGGTTAAGTAGTCAAGATTTTAGAATGAGATATTATGAACGGTGATTTTATTGGTTAAAACTATTATTGTTTATGATTCATGGTTTGGAAATACTCAGGCCGTAGCGGAAGCTATTGGAAAGGGTATTAATGAAATAGAAAAAACTGCAGTTGTGATAAAAAAAATTAAAGATGTTGATCCAATTGAGGTTTTAGCTTATGATGTTCTTTTGATTGGT
The DNA here is from genome assembly GCA_030607735.1 of Candidatus Bathyarchaeota archaeon. Lineage (GTDB taxonomy): Archaea > Thermoproteota > Bathyarchaeia > Bathyarchaeales > Bathycorpusculaceae > AD8-1. The sequence goes on along the minus strand of JAUWJK010000044.1, from coordinate 5,304 downwards.
TCTCCAAATCATATGGGTGGTCCCACTAGAAGTGTCAGGAAATTTATTGATAAATTAGGCCTATTAGAGTTAGATGAAAAAAAAGTGGCAGTTTTTGATACTTATGTGAGAAAAAATGTTCATGTTGGCAAAACTGTGAGAAAGATGGAGAAAATAATAAAGGAGAAAATTTCTGGATTAAAGTTGATTGTTGGTGGTTTATCTATACTGGTTAAGGGAGTAAGAGGTCCTGTTATGAGTGGGGAACTTTCTAAATGTACAACTTTTGGTAATAAAATTGTCAACTAGTTAGCATCTCTTATTTTATAATTAGATTTTGTAATGAAAATGTGGATGTGCTGAAAAATGTTATCAAAATCTAAAATATTAAGAAAGTTGTCAAATGGATCATCTTAATTGTTTGTAGCTTTCTATGTTTTTTATTGCCTTTTTGATATCTATTTTTTTGGAAATATCAGGATTAGAAAATAACAAATATTATATATTATTATATGCGATAACCTTAATGTGAGATTTTAATTAAAATATTTAAGGGATTAACATGATGACTTTAAATGATCATATTTCTGATGAAAAATCAGAAAAAAAAAGTAAACTTAAAGAAAGAGAGGAAAAAAAGCCTCAAAATATTAAAAGAAATGAGGAAACTGTATTTTCAATATTAGAATCTCTTTCCAACAAAGAAAAAAAGCTTAGCAAAGAGAAAGATCAACTACTTGATGTGGAAGAATCATTAAAGAAGCGAATTATAAACGAAATTGAAACAAAGAAAGCCCGGATATTAGATCTTCAAACAGAAATTCCTGAATTAAAACAAAGAATTGAAGAACTTGCCAAATTGCTTGAAATACCAGTTGTAAAATAATTCATTAATTAGTTGAGCTAGAAACGTTTTTTACTAATTGTTTTCTAATTTTTTTATTCTAGCAAATACTTTTCTTCCTATCTTAATTGAATACACAAAAAATTTTTGCACGCAATTTCTAACGCGTAACAACCTGCTATCCGATTTTCAAGTTCTCTTGGGGACGCTGTCATTAAGTATTAGATTAGACTATACTATTTTTAATTATGAAGAATCCAATATTCAATTCTGATAAAAATAGTCATTTTGCTCATTTTAAATATCTTCCTGTATCATTTTTTGTGGTGGACAACTTGTCCCTTTCTTATTTAATCCCCAATTTATTCAACAATACAGTTCTATGGCACGTTTTTCCAGATATTATTAAGCAATGGTATCCTTTTTTTTGTCTTTGAATATTTTCCCCATATTCACACCTAAGGAGACTTTGTTGGTTTCGTTTAATGGATTTTCCGTTTATACTGAGAATAAAGGCAGTTCTATGTAATTATGGGTAAAATAAAAAAAATCTATTGGACCTCTTGCAACATTAATCAATTTAGTTATGCAAAACTATTCTTATTTAATGGCCACTAGCACTTTAAACCATTTAAAGTCAGCTAAAGATTTGACTGTAACTTTACTGAATTTAGCTTTAAAGCATAGCTCTTTCCATTGTTTAAAACTGATACAATATTCGCCGTCAGTTAAAATATACTTTTTACCATTATCATACATCCGGCTAAATGCTTTTGTTCCACCCTCAGTTAAAGCAAGAGCAAATTCTTCCTTTAACCACTTAAGCAATTTTAACATCCGTTTTGGATCCGAAGTGTTTCCTGTTGTATCTATATCAATATCTCCGAGAACAAATTTTCCTTTTGGGTTCAAGATATTGTGAATTTTTTTTATTGTAGGATATTTATTCTTCAGATGATGTAATGTAACAGTTGAAGCAACGATATCAAATGAATTTGGTTTAAACTGAAGAGATTCTGCATCTTCAAGTTTAATACAAATTCTATTAGGTAATGATAGTTTTTTGGTTTTTTCAGTAAATATTGTAAGCATTTCCGAAGAGCTATCAATGCCTGTAATGAAACATTCCGCTTTTTCAAGGAATTTTAAAGATAGAAATCCTGTGCCACAACCAACATCAATTACCTTTTGATCTTTTTTCACATTTGATAGTTTAACTACAAGATTTAGTAGATGATGATGTCTTTTAATTTTGTCTAGAGTGTCATCGTACTCATTTGCCCACTCTTTGAACCATTCATTTGGATCTTTTTTATTTTTTTTATGTGTTTTGTATTATTTGTAACCATTTAGAACCAACCATTCAAGAAATACCCGCATACTTGTAAATTATTAAATACATTTGGAATGTAACTTTTTTCCTTTTTTCTTTTTTTAAGATTTATACAGGCTTGTGCTTTTTTTTTACTCTGAATAATCGAATAAACATATTGCTGTTTGATAAGACTTGGAAGCGAAAGCACTTGGGAAAGTTGGTTTTGAACCTTTTGTTGTGATAAATGGGGTGCAGCTTTTCCGTAAACGAAAATAAGGAGTATGTTGTAAGGATGTTATTAGGCTACCAAAAAGACCATGAAAGTGGTCGAGATGAGGTAGCCTGGTTTAAAAAAGGGATTTTTTCAACATCACTCGTAACCTTTTCCACTTTTTTTTGAAATATAAGAATACAAAAAGCTTATCTTAAACAGTAATATACAAGATGCTGCTATGGGGGTTAAACCATGATAGAAATGAAAATTGATTTTAGACCGGAGATTGCAGATGAGTTAGAAAAATTTATTAACTATTCTCTTTTTCAAGATTTACCCTCACAAGACATCCGATGGGTAACTAATGGCAGGGTATTTACGTTATTTCTATCCGATGGAATTGATGAAAGTTTAATTAAAGAACGTATAATTCAAACATACGGTTCAAAAATAAAAATCAGATAATCGCTTCAACATAGCTTAACGTCTCTTAACAATACCCTCTCATAATAATTATTCCACCTAAAATGATCCTTTTTTTATTTAATTTTTTATTTTGATTTGGGTTAAAAAAAAGAAGTGAGGATTTTTAGACTACTTTTGCTTTATTGAATGCTCTTAGAGCTAGAAGATACATAAAAATACCAAATCCGATCAAGAATCCAAAGGATAATAATAGATCATTGATTCCGATTGAGTACTGGGTTCCTAATGCAAAGAAGTCTGAACCAAGACTAAAGTATCGTATACCTGTTATGAAATATGAAAGAGGATTGATTTTGCTTATAATTTGGATCACAAAGGGCATAGATGCTATTGGGTAAAGCGCATTGCTTGCAAAGAATAGTGGTAATGTGAGCATTGTAATTACTGCTTGTACTCCTTCATGGCTTTCAATGTTGATTGAAATTAAACTAGAAAGAAACATCAGTCCCATTGCAAACAACACAGTGAGTGAAATAATTCCAACTATTGAAATGATAGTTTGAACGATAGTAAATCCATTAAAAAACTGTACTCCTAAGATCAACCCTAGAATTACTATTATTATGGTTTGAATTAGTGACTTTGTTATTCCACTCAAAGTAATTCCCGATAATATGCTTGAACGAGGCATAGGAGATGCTATCATTTCCTTCATTAATCCAAATTGCTTGTCTAATTGAATAGTTATTCCCCCATACAAACATGTGAACAGAACAGTCATTGAAATGATGCCAGCTGCAATAAAACTCATGTAATTTACAGAAACTATTCCAGGCAAATTAGGCATATTTGCTGCAATCAGTTCAAAGTTGCCAGACATTGATAGACCATAAAGAACCAACCATAATGCAGGTTGAATCAAAGAAGCAAACAACATAGCTCTGGATCGGAAAAACTTAACCATATCTCTCCAATAGACTGCCAGATATTCAGTTCCCATTAATGTCCGCCTCCACCCATTCCCATCATTTTCATCATAGAACTCATTTGGTTCTGCTCTTTGTTTTCATCTCTAAGTCCTCTTCCAGTATAATGGATGAATACGTCATCTAACGTAGGTTTTTTTATGTTAATATTTATGGCTTCAATTTCCTCATTTTTAATTTTTTCAATTAGTTTAGGCATAAACTGTGTAGCTTCGGTTTTTAGAGAAATAACAAGTCCTTTTGAAGAACTTTTAACATCTTTTATCTCTTTCATTTTTTTTAGGATGCTCGTTGTTTTTTTATCATTTTTTGTTTCAAGATAAATCATGTCTTTTCCTAAAGAATTTTTTAGAGATTCAGATGTTCCATTTGCTATTATTTTTCCTTTATCAATGATGTAAATTGAATCACTTAGCCTGTCTGCTTCATCCATATAATGAGTCGTTAGAAAAATTGTAACTCCTTCCCGGTTCACTTTTTTTATGTAATTCCAGATTTTCATTCTCGTTTGAATATCAAGCCCTATTGTTGGTTCATCAAGGAAAAGAAGCTTTGGTCTGGTTAGTAGGCCTCTGGCAATCTCTAATCTACGTTTCATGCCTCCACTTAGGTTTTTTACTAACTCTTTTCTTTTTTCATATAGTTCTACTACTTTGAGAAGTTCATCTATTCTAGATCTTCTTTTTTCTTTTGACAATGAATATATTCTACCGTGAAATTCTAAGGATTCCCAAACAGTTAAACCAAAATCAAGTGTTTCATTTTGAAAAACAATTCCTATGGATTTGCGTACATCAGATTTCTGTTTTGTTAAATCAAAGTTTGAAATTGTTGCTTTTCCACTCTGGATTGGTAGAAGAGTTGTAAGTATGTTGATAGTTGTGGTTTTTCCTGCTCCATTTGGTCCTAGAAAAGAGAATATTTCGCCTTTTTTTACATCAAAACTAATATTGTCAACTGCTTTTACTTCTCCATATTTATGTTGAAGTCCTTGAACAGAAAGAATAGTTTCATTCATTATTTCATATCCTCTTTATTTTTTTAATAATTCTCTTGTTATTGATAGAACCTCTTTGCTTCTTGTAAGTTTTTTCTTTATGGGTTATTATATTTTTAGAAGTATATATTTCGTATTTTTCTATCTTTTAATCAAATTGGATTAGTTATTGATTTACGTAGTAACATTCCTTTGGTTTAGCTATTTTTTGTTTATTTTGAGTATTTTTTTCAATTTTTATAACTAGATCATTTTGTGAAGAAAAGGGATTTTTTTTAACATCACTTGTAATTTTTCCCCTTTTTTACTAATTGCTTGAACTGCTTGGAATAGAGAAAATAAATAAGAGTAAATCAGAAAAAGAAACATTAGATGAAAATAAGATGGCTGGTTAGTAGAACTAATTTTTTGAATACCCTTCTATATGACACTCATAGCAGAATTTGTAGGCTCTGTATCTGCTTTTAGATTGGTTATTGGGTTTTCCACAGTTTTGGCACGAAGTTTTGTTGACTGGTTTGAGATCAAGGAGTTTTAGTCTTT
>JAUWJK010000086.1 GCA_030607735.1 Candidatus Bathyarchaeota archaeon | reverse complement strand
ATCTCAGAGTTCTTCCTGATGATACTGATGCTTTTGGTCGATTAAATTGGATCGCTTATGTTCGTTATTGTGAAGAAGGTGAGGCTGGATTACTGGAAATGTTAGGATATAGCGTTATGTATTTTTATCGAACCCTTAAACTCTCTTTTCCTAGACGAGCTTCTAGTTTTGAGTATTTTTCGCCAGTTTCTGCTGATAGTTTTATTGATGTAGAAACTTCAGTAGCTAGAGTTGGTAAAACTTCTTTAACTCTTTCTCACTCATTTTTTAAAAAAAATTGCAGGGATGGTGAACGTACTTTGGCTGCAAAAGCTAAAGTTACCTTTGTAGCTTTTGATGAGCGAAGTTATCAAAAAGTTGAATTACCCTATCAATTATCTGAAGGTTTGAAGAGGTTTCAATCCAAATTATAACTGGTTATATGAGCGAAGTATTAAACTAAAAATGATTAATATCTCAGTATTCCTTATTTATTCTAGAATTTTTAACAAAGTTTTAAAGTCATTTATTACGAGAAAGGGTTTTGTATTTCTATCTGAATTTTCGTAATTAGCGGCTTTTCCTGTTTTAACTAGCACAGGTTTAATGCCTGCGTTAATTGCGCCAGAAATATCTGATTCAATATCATCCCCAACAACTATGCATTCTTCTGGTTTTAAACCAATTTTATTTAATGCTTGATTAAAGAACTCTTTAGAAGGTTTTCCGAATATTTTATAGGGGACGCAAGCAGCGTTTGATAACATTCTGACAAATGATCCAGTGTCAATTACTGGTTGACCCTTTTTATCTAAGCAATACCTGTTGCCTTGAGTGCCTAATAATTTTGCGCCATTTAACAAATAATTAAAAGCTTCATTAAGACGATGAACATTCCAATCATCACTAAAATCTGATATAATTACAAAATCAGGAATTTCTTCTTTGGATATTATATTAAATTTTTTGAATTCTTTTTCAATTTCTTTATTAGCGACTAAAAATATTTTTTTATCTTTATTTTTTTGAAGAAAATTTTTTAGTGCAATAATTGGTGTGAAAATATCATTTTTTTGGATTGAAAAACCTATCTTTAATAGTTTTTTTTGAATTGTTTTAGGTGTCTGACTGTCGGTATTTGTTAGAAATAACATTTTTTTTCTTTTTTGGAGTCTGTTTACTGCATCTATTGCTCCTTTAACTGGAGCTTCTTTAAAATAAAGAGTGCCATCAATATCAGATAATATACCCTTGATATTTTTTAGAAGCAGGATTTTTTTTAATTTTGCCATTATAATGCTCCTATTTTGTTATTAGTAATCTCGATTTTTTTTAATTTACTAAAAAAATCGTTGATCAATAGATTACATGCTGCTTTAAAATCTGCTATGTATTTATAGAATTTTTTTTATCTAATTATTATTTTAGAAAAAAAAATAATGTTAAGATTGCTTAATTTAATGCTTAATCTATTTTACACTCTTCTAAGTTTTTAAATTCTTCAATCGATTGCTTTAATGTGATTACATCACCAATATGTTTTATTACATTTACAGGCAAACAAACTGTTAGTGACATCAATCTTGATTTTTTTAATCCTAGCTCTTTTGAAGCCTCTCTGGTTAATTTTATATCTAAATTAGTGATTTTCCAATTATTTATGTTGACGTGAGCACCATCGATTTCTCCTAAAGTATATGCATCAGCGGTTATGACTTTCATTCCATTCATTTTTTTAACTTTCAAAATTAGATCATCTATATTTATATTAACTAATTAATATTTGAGGTTTTCCAGTTTCTTAAATAATTATTTCATGGTTGGTTTTGATTTTTTTATTTTCTTTTTTTTAAGAAGATTATTATTTCCATGATGATATCTAGAACAAAGAAGGTAAACCGTTTTAAACAGCATAATACTAAGAACAAAGTAATTAATTTCTCTGTAAAGAGAAACTTGTAAATGGACTCCTGTTTATTGGATTGGTTACAATGAAATTACGTTTACATATTTCAAGAAATGATGATTTAAAGGATTATTCTCGAGGACAATATTTTCGATTTGCAGTAATTGATTTGGACAAATCTAAGCAATATCCTGCGAATTTTGTCTGTATGCTTCCCAAGAAACCAACAAATAATGATGCACCACACAATATTTTTTCTAAAATATATAGGCAAGATAGTATTAAAGTTGCAAAACAACTTTTAACAAAAGCTCTTGGTTCAGCAGATGACTTAGAAACAAAAAAGGCAATTACCGACAGATTAAAACTACTTGAACCTAAATCACCTATTCTAGTAAAATGCTGTAGATGTGGAAAATCTTTTACACCTCTAGGGATGCGTTATAGAAGACAAAAAGTTTGCTCTGAATGTAAACAAAAAATGTACTCAGGTCAATAGAAATTAATCTATTATCTAATTTTTTATAGGTCAATTTTTTCTGATGAATTGTATTTTGGACAATACTAACTAATACACCTAAGATCAGGAATTAGTAAATTTGTTTCTGTTTACTATTTGCTATTATCTGATATTTGATTATTTGAATTCATCAATACTTGTCTCATTTAACCCATTTAATCTGAACTCATTTTGTTTATGATTTTTACATTTTGATTTTGAACACATTGGTGTAATTGGCCCTCTTTTTTCAGTTTCTGTTCCACATTTCATGCATTTCCAGATCCTTTTTGCATCCCACATGTATACACGAAATCCTTCATTAACATAAAAAGGCGCAAAACGTTCATACTCTTTCGGAATAAGTATTCTTGTGTCAGGAAACCTGCATTGTATTTTTTTCAATTGTCTTAATGATTTTTTAAAATCCCAATGAATATCATTTTCTATTTCAAGTGCAATATATTGTTCAGGATTTCGGGCTAAACTACCATTGGTTTCATTATTACTACTTTCTGAGTTTATTTTAACTAGGATATCTGGAGTTATCTTTATTATGTCAAGCTCTATATTCTTGCCAGTTCCTAATTTTTGGGTATAAGCAGTAGATTTCTCTATTTTGTAAGCAATTTCTTTCTTACCTACAATATCTATTATTGGAGCATTATCGCCAGTTTCTCCATTAGATTTTGGTTTAATAATTTCATATAAAAGTTCATCACTTATTGTCATTGTAAATCCAACTAAATATTCAATTATGTGAATTATAACCTTTTTTTTATTAAGGCAATTATGCTTCTTATTCTTTAGTTATAGTTGAATTTTATCTGAAAAACTATATTGGGAAAAAATTCTATAAAAATGACATCTTTTCTTTATTGTTTTGATTGCTTCTCTTCTTTATTTAAAACCCGCTCTTTAGCTAATTTCTTATATGGGTTTTCACCTTTTTCATTCAATATTTTTGCCCCTTCCTCTAAGAAATGTTTAATTCCTCTCCCCATTTTTCTTCCTCTATAAGTATGTATATCCAAAGCATACTCAGGAATCTCTATTCTTTTATTGACATCTTTAATGTCTGAGCTTATTATACTTAATAAGTCATCAACAATTCTGCTTTTTGGAGATCTAGAAAGTAATAAAATTGCATGTGTTAAAAATAATTTTGATAAATTATTTTTCTTTTTATATGTGTCAACATAATTTTTTTCTAAAACAAAGATTAATAATGGAATAGTTGGATTAGCCAAACCAATATCTTCAGTTGCAATTACTTTTAATCGATTCCAAAGTGCTTTATTATTAAAACTTTCAAGCTCTAAGGCCCAATAAACTGCTTGATATTCATTGCCTCTCCTAATTTCTTTTTGGATAGCTGAAATTACTTCATCAAGATTATATCCCCTCGTGGTTTGAGGTGGTCCGATAATTCCTTCTTTTGTAAAACTACTTTGCAACTTTATCAGTTTCCTTAGTTAACAACGATATTGTGCTCAATATTTAGTTTTTAGCTTTTAATAAATAAAAAAAACAGTATTTTTTTATCTTATTGAACTGAGGGATTTTCCCCAAACCATTTTAAAAACCATTTAAATGTGTTGCAATCTTCAGTTGAAGGACACGAAAGACATGGGAATTCATTTCCAGCAACTTTGATTATTTTTTCTATTCTTTGAATCATCGAAGTTTTCAAATCTAGTAGTTTCAATTGTTTTCTAAATTCGCTTGTCATATTAAAATTTACCAATATGAATTAGATAATTAGATTTTTAAACTAGGTGGAAACAAATTCTAAACAATTTTTTTTAATGGTTCTCGGATGATTTTTTTTATTAGAGAAGCATAATAAATCTTGTTGTGTCACTAAAAATTATTACCTATCTTCATAACAAACAGGTTATCTTTTCTTGAAGTAAACAAGTAGTCCTATCCCAATTACTATTATTGTTGCTATTGATGCTACTACTAAGGTTGTTGGGAAAAGTTCTGGTTGAGCAGTAGGTTCAGGTGTTGGCGTTTGAAGTGCACTAACAGTTATTGTTTTGGTTTCACTCCAACCGCTTTTTTCACCAACTAAAAACCAAGAACCAAATTGATCCAAGGGTGGACGAATATATCCTATCATTGCCTCAGCTTGAAAATCTACTTGACCACCAGAAGGATAATCATTTTCTTTAACCTCGATTGTATATTCAGAACCAGAATTTTGTCGTATAAATCCATAATAAGCACTATAAGGATACCCCCAATCTTCTGAAAAATGTCCTTTAACACGAATATTAAAGTAAAAACTGATAGAATAAGATTCTATCATAAAGTGCTCAATGGGTTGATTCGTAAATGTTATTTCTATGCTTGTTGATTCAACATGGTGTCCTGGATGTGTCACATTTTCTCCTGTATAAGGGTCTGTAGAATAAGTTGTTGGTACGTCATAAGAAGAATCGATTAGCTCTACAGTGAATTCTGGGATAGAGGGTTTGGGTATGTCACTATTTTCTGTTGAAGCATGAACTATTCCAAAATGCAAAATGTTCACTAATCCAAATCCAAAAACTATTGTGGCTGTTAAAAGAGCAACTAATAGAGGTTTGTGCATTTTATACACAAGTATATCATTATTTGTCAAGTTTTTATGTTTTGTTTCCAAAACAATAGCAGTAGAGGTTAAGAGTTCTTAGAACATTTTTGTACTAACAATTGGTCTAATTAGACTGAATTAGTTATATGAACCTACGTTCTAATAATTGGACTTATTAGTAAAAACTAAAAAATTGTGGTTTTGAGGGAGTTTTCTCCTAATGTATATGCTTTTTTGAATTATCAGGATTCCAATTTTTACATTCAATACCTGAGCAGTACTTCTTGCTTTCCAACTCAATTGTTGAATGCTCAATATGATGTTTCTCTAGAATTTCTTTAATGGTTTTTTTTATTTCATCAGGATTTTTTAGTAATTTTTCTTCCAATACAACATGAGCTGTTAAAATATCAGTTTCCCCTTCAAGTGACCAAACATGCAAATCGTGCAATCCACACACTCCATTAATGGATGTAATTTCTCCTTTGACTTTTTTGAGGCTAATGTGTTTTGGTACTCCTTGGAGAAGGATATTTACAGCTTCTTTACTGCTATTGATTACGCCATATAAAATGAAAATTGTTAAACCTATGGTTAAAATTGGATCAAGGATATAGATGTCCCAGAAATTGATAATTAGTCCACCAATGAGAATTCCGATCCAGCCTAATACGTCTTCAAGTAGATGCCATGAAAGTACTTTTTCGTTCAGGCTTTGACCCTTTTTTAGTTGGAGAAACCCTATGCCGTTAAACAGGATTCCTAGAAGGGCTATACTAACCATTCCAGATGCGTTTACGATTTCTGGTGTCAAAAGTCTGGGTATTGCTTGAAAAAATATTATTATTGAACCAGCGATTAAGATGGAAGCGGAGAAGATTGCTGAAAATAGTGAGAGTCTTTGGTATCCAAATGTTCGTATTACATCAGGTGATTTTCGTGCGCCCCTTTCAAAGAGCCATGAAAGGAGTAGTGCGATGCTGTCACCGAAATCATGTAATGCATCAGAGAGAATCGCCAGACTATTTGTCCAAAAACCACCAATAATTTCTATGATTGTAAAAGCTATATTTAGGAAAGCAGCTAATGCTACTCTTTTTTCCCGTTTTGACATAGAAATAACCTAAAATTGTTATGCAATAAATACATATTCTAAAAATTGGAGTTTTAGGGGAGATTTCTCCACTGACATAGGATGCAATTCCCATACCCAACATCTAGTTAGTTAAATAAGAATTGACTTTTTTACATTTATCAAATTATGCCCAGTAGAGAGCAAAGAATTCTATATGCTGTACTTTTGAATATGTTTCTAACAATTCTGGAAGTAATTAGAGGATTCTGGACCAATAGTTTAGCAATTTTATTGGACTCATTGCATGATTTTGGGGATAGTGTAGTTTTAGGAAGTTCTTGGGTACTCGAACGCAAAGCGAGGAAAATTCCAGATAAAGTGAGAACATATGGATATCAAAGAGTATCTCTGTTTTCTGCATTATTTTCAGCGTTGGTATTAGTGACTGGTTCATTGGTTATTTTTTTTCAAGCAATTCCTAGTTTTATTAATCCTCAATTTGTTGATGTTTCAGGCATGTTTGGTTTAGCAATTATTGGTATTATTCTGAATGGATTTGGAGTTATTCTGCTTAAAAAAGGCCATAGTCTTAATGAATTTTTTTTTATCTTGGCATCTTTTAGAAGACGTTCTAGGTTGGATCACAATTCTTTTTGGATCTATTGTGATTTATTTTTGGGAAGTGTACATATTTGATCCAATAATGACATTAGGATTAACAATATTTATTCTCTATAATGTGTTAAAAAATCTCAGAGAAACAGTGAATATTTTGCTCCAAGGT
>JAUWJK010000124.1 GCA_030607735.1 Candidatus Bathyarchaeota archaeon | reverse complement strand
TTTATTGTATCAAACATAATCTTAAAAAAAACCATTTATGATCCTATTGGAAAATATTTTGGAAGTATTCTTTTTGGAGGAATAGGCGTAACCATTCTAATCTCAGATCAAATAATTTCTAATTTAATTATTTTCTCAAATCAACTAATCTATACAATGGTAACAGTTTTTCTTGTAATCTCTGCTGTAATATCCTTACTTAGTCGTTTCTTTTATTTACTAAAACAAAGAAAATAGAATAGACCTAAAACTTGACAAAATAGTTCAATTTTCTTGAAAGGTTACGCTTAAATTAAATAAGCAATACTATTTTGGCTAAGGGACATTCATGCCGGCAGTATTTCTACATTCAAGCTTTGCTTATTTGATGAAAAGGTTTAATCCTCAATTCAGTTTGCCAGCACTTCTAGTTGGTAGTATGATGCCTGATGTGGAAATATTAGCAATTTATTACTTAACTAATGGAGCGATAGATCGTCTTTTGTTTCACAGCATAATAGGAGCAATGACAATAGGAACTATAACCTCAGTGGTTATTGTGGTATTTATTTATCCAAGTTTTGTTTCTTTATTCTTTAGAATAGATAAAAACTATATCAAGAAAAAATGCAGTTGTTCATGGGCCTTGATAGGTTTATGTTTGATTGGAAACATATCTCATGTTTTTATTGATGCAACTCATCACACATTTAATCCTCTTTTGTATCCAATATTAGATCAGTCTATTGATTTGTTTAGAATTTCTAGTAATAGAATCTTTGACACTGGAATAATTACAGTAATATTATCTGTAATTTATTTTGTATATGCTGCAATTTCTTTGAGAGAAAGAAAAGGTTTTTGGAAACAAATGTTAGTTGGATAAAAAAAAATCAATTATTTTAATAAGTACTTACCATTATTGCATAATTTTAATGGTTATAATTTGTATATTAATGGATGATTTCTTATGTTTTTTTTGATTAAATTTTAATTTTTTTATGGTATTCCCTGTGTGTTTTGGTTTTTACCTTGGTACTTTTGTTGTTGGGTAGCTTTTTACCTAGGTAATTATGGGTGGAACACAAAAGAGACAAAAAAAAACGCTTATTGTAGCTAATAGATTTAAAATTAATTAAGAACATCAAAGAAAGCTTATCAAAATTAAGAATGAAATTAAACATAAAAGTATCTGCTTTTATTGCCTTAGGTGTAATAATTATGGTTCTTGGAACTTGGTTTTTTACTTCAATTGGTCCAGAACTCAAAGCTATTCAAGATGGTGAAATTCTTCCTTTCCAAGTTGATTATAAAAAACCTTTGGATTTGCAAATGGGCGGATTTCATAATATTGTATCAGTAGAAATACTAAATAATGGCTATGACTTTGGAAACAATTTCCTCATCTGTTAATTAATACAACCCCATTAATCCATGAAAACAGGTAACTCTTTTTTAAAAGTCCCTATGTTTTTATCATAAACCCAAATTCTTCTATTATCAAACCTATCCAATTCTACTATTACGAAATATAGCTTTCTTGAATTGTCAATTGTGCCATCTAGTCTGCTAACGGCCTCTTTGAAAGCATCGTTCATACGTTTTTTAAGATTTTCTAACGATTTTCCTTTAACTAATCTTGAGTGTCGGAGGATGAAGTTGAGTGAAATTGACGTTCTGAAAGGATTTCTACTATCTAGTAGTTTTAGAAAATCGTAGATGATTTCTTCGTTTGACCATCCAAACTTTAGTGTAAACTCTATTCCTATTTCTGGGCGGGAGTACTTTCCAATTGCAAAATCTATGAAACCCGCTATTCCATCCCTATTTGGTCGATATTTTCCGTTATCTCCTCTATATTTGCCAAATAGAAGTTTGGTTTGTTTCTTGTATGTTGGCCACTCTGGATGTAGTAGTATTTCTTTCCTGTTGTCAGTCAAATCTAAAGAATTATGTTTTTCTTGTATCAAATGGGAGAATAAATGGTGCAGATACCTTTCGTTAAGCATTAAACCTGTATTCTTAAAGGATTGAGCGATCTCGGAAATTACAGCAAAGACCTCTTTTTCAATCATTTTATGTGTCACACAACTACTATGAGAGCATGTGCATTAAAATTTAATCCCAAACCCGCATACACATACACATATACGTGCGTGCAGTCACTCATCCGCATATACATAGAAAACATAAATATAAAAAATCTATCAAACCTGATGATTGTAAAAAAACAAGAGGAGAGTTGGCAGAAAAGCTAATCTGGGGTTGTTAGATTTAGTTGTTTCTTTAGGCTTTTGTATCTGTTTCTAACAGTAACCTCTGTTACTCCAGCTGCTTCGGCAATGTCTTTTTGTGTTTTCTTTTCACTGTTTTTCAAACAGGCAATATAAAGAGCAGCAGCAGCTAATCCCATAGGATCTTTACCAGCAGCAGCACGTTTTTTTCGAGCATCTCTAAGGATTTTTATAGCTAAGCCTTGTGTTGGGCCTGAGATGCCTGTTCGTTCAGCAATTTTTGATACATAAGTTATTGGATCAGGAATAGGCATGTGAATGTCTAATTCTTGCAGCAAAAGCCTGTAACATCTTGCAACATCTTTCTTATCTACTAGACTTGCTTCAGATATTTCTTGTAGAGTTTTTGGAGTTCCGGTACCTCGACAAGCAGCATATAGAGATGCAGCAGCTATTGCGGCAATGGATCGTCCGCGAACTAATCCTTTGTCAAGGCCTTTACGATATATGACTGCGGCTTTTTCTGTTAGCTGAGATGGGATATAGACTTTATCGGATAATCGATCAAGTTCGGCCATTGCTTGGGCTAGGTTTCTATCAATTGATGAGTGTACTCTTGATCGTATTTGCCATTTTCTCAATCGCCACATTTGTAATCTGGTTGCTAGGGGAAGTTTTCTACCCAAAGCGTCACGATCCACCTGACTGATTGTAGTGGATAACCCTTTATCGTGAACTGAATATGAAGTAGGTCCACCAACACGGCTTCTTGAGGTTTTTTCTTGTTGTGTAAATGCGCGCCATTCGGGTCCTTTATCCATCATTTGTTCATATGAAACAAGGCCACAACCTCCACAGACGGTTTCTCCGCTATTATAATCATGAACCTGGTTTGGGCTTCCGCATTCTTGGCATTTATTAACGTGGCGAGAGTGGGAGTCAGTTTGTTTTTTGCTCATTTTTTTTGCTCCATTAATAAAGCGAGGAACTTGTATATTGTCTCTTAGTTATTGAGATAAAATAGTGTTTTAGAACCACGCAAACTAATTTGTTGGCAGGTTTCTAATGTATAAGTTTTACTATTTTATATATGGTATCTTGTACGTGGTTCAATTATTTTGAGATAGAATAGTTTTTTATTAAGTTATTTT
>JAUWJK010000074.1 GCA_030607735.1 Candidatus Bathyarchaeota archaeon | reverse complement strand
TTGTACCATGCTAAGGGTTTTCCTCAAATACTTCTACTATTAGAAGAAACTAAAACCTTTGCTTTAGTTTCCATTAGCTTTTATTTTTCCAATTCTTCTATTATTTCTGGTTTAACTTTTTTTAAAATTTAATAATTAAAAAGAATGTTTTTATCTACTTTTTATAATAACTATGTTTCAAGGTGTTTTAAAATGGGAAAGGGATCTGGTTTTGGAAAAGTCATATTATTCGGTGAACACTTTGTGGTTCATGGTATACCTGGGATAGTTTCCGCAATTGATTCAACAGCCAATGCTGTAGTTAAGAAAAGTATCGAAAAAATTGATGTAACAGATGAACGAAAAGGTTCAAAAGGATATGCGAAAGAAAAAAAACTACAACAATTTGAATCAATAAATCGTATGATTAAAAAAATGAACCTTCTTCCAAATATTGGCGGTTTAAATATTTGGTTAGGTGGGTCTCTTCCTGGATTTAGTGGTTTAGGCGCTTCAGCTGCTAGCAGTGTTGCTATCGCTCGTGCCATAGCAGAAGAATTTGCTTTATCTGTTTCAAATCAAGAAATTAATGAGATAGCTTTCGAAGCAGAGAAAGCTTATGCAGGAAATCCTTCAGGTATTGATAATACCGCTGCTACTTTTGGTGGTCTTCTTTGGTTTGAAAAAAATCTTGCTGGTGGACCCAATAAAATCGAGGAAATTTCATTAAAAGAACCAGTTGAAATAGTAATTGGAAGTACTGGAATTGTAGCGAATACGAAAGCTATGGTTGAAGGCGTAGAAGAAAGAAAAAAAACAGATCCTCAAAAATATATTCCTCTTTTTCAGGAAGCCAAAGTTTTAGCGATAAATGCCAGAAAAGAAATTCAGAATTTTGATTTATTAAAAGTGGGTGAATTGCTGAGTATCAACCATGGTTTACTAAGGGATATTGGTGTTTCTTGTAAGGAATTAGATCACTTAGTGGATGTTGCAAGAGGTCAAGGTGCTTATGGAGCAAAACTTACTGGTGGTGGAGGAGGAGGTTGTATGGTTGCATTAACTCCAGGAAAAAACTTGCAAGAAAAAGTTGCTATTGCCATAGAGAATGAAGGTTTTGAGGTACTTAGAACTAAAATTGGCGTCAAAAGGATATAAAGCGACCATTAACACTAACTGATATGGTGAAGAAATTGAGTTTTAGGAACTTTTTGGATCAATTAGAGACAAATGGGGC
This sequence comes from Candidatus Bathyarchaeota archaeon, assembly GCA_030607735.1. Classification (GTDB taxonomy): domain Archaea; phylum Thermoproteota; class Bathyarchaeia; order Bathyarchaeales; family Bathycorpusculaceae; genus AD8-1. The sequence continues at coordinate 6,730 of JAUWJK010000074.1, read as the reverse complement.
ACTAATTCATATAACCAAAGAAGTTTCAACTAAATATGAAATGGCTGGTATCATAAGTTCTCTTGGTGAGAAACCTGTAATATTTGAAAAAGTTAAAGAATCAAAGATTCCAGTCGTGGCGGGATTATTATCTTCAAAAATGTTAATTGCGAAGGCTCTAAATTTGACAAGGCAAGAACTTTTGAGCAAACTTTCAAAAGCTATGACCAATCCTAAATCACCCAAAGTTGTGGATAAAGGAGCTTGTCAGGAAGTTGTTGAAAAAAATGTTGACCTGAGGAAACTTCCAATTCTTAAATACACTCAAAAAGATGGTGGCAACTATATTCCATCAGGAGTAGCAATAGTGAAAGACCCTGAATTGGGTAGAAACATGTGTTTTCACAGATTAATGTTATTGAATAAAAACAAATTTGTTGCTAGAATTGTTGAAGGTAGGGGAACAGATACTGCCCTCCAAAAAGCTGGAGGAGAACTGGAAATAGCTATATGTATTGGTAACTCATCAGCGACTTTGCTTTCTGCAGCAACTTCATTACCTAAAGGTGTGGATGAACTGGGAATGGCGAATGCTTTAGAGAAAACTGAATTAGTGAAATGCAAAACAGTAGATCTTGAGGTTCCCAAAGATTGTGAAATTGTGTTAGAAGGGAAAATCACTAAAAAAAAAGTTTCTGAAGGACCTTTTCTAGATTTAACTGGAATAGTTGATAGGGTACGACAACAACCTGTAATAGAAATTACTTGTGTCACTCATAAAAAAGATCCAATATATCAAGCAATCCTCGCGGGAAAAAATGAACATAAGTTCTTAATGGGTATGCCCATGGAGCCTGCAATCTTCAATGCTGTAAATGAAGTATGTGCTTGTAAAGATGTTTATATTACCCCTGGAGGTTGTAGTTGGCTTCATGCAGTTATAAAAATAAAAAAGACACATTCAAGTGATGGAAAAAAAGCCATTGAAGCTGCCTTTAGAGGTCATAAATCGTTAAAACACTGTATAATAGTTGAAGATGATATTGATATTTATGAATCAAATGATGTAGAATGGTCGCTAGCCACTAGATTCCAAGCTGACAAGGATGCTGTTGTTCTCTCCAATATGAGGGGGTCTTCTTTGGATCCTTCTGGAGATCTAACTGAAGGGAAAAAAGCCAGAACTTGTAAAGTTGGGTTAGATGCTACAATCCCGAATAAAAAAACTGGCAAAGGATTTAAAAGAATAGAATATCAAAAAATTGATTTGAAAAATTTTCTGTGATCTTTATGTATCTCACTAAAAAAGAAAATGGCATGTTAAACGGAGAAAATGGGTACTCTGCTAAAAAATCTATGGAAATCCTTGTTGCGTTAGGAGAAATTTACAATGCTGAAAAATTAATAGATGTGGGTTCTGTACAAGTTTCAGGGGTCTCATATCATAACTTGGGAGATGCCGGTTTAGAGTTCTTAGAAGAACTAGCAAAAGACGGGAAAGTTAAAGTTTTAACTACTCTTAATCCTGCGGGAATGGATCTAGAAAATTGGAAAAATCTTGGAATCAGTGAAGATTTTGCGAGAAAACAAAAAATGGTTATAAATGCTTTTGAAAGAATGGGGATTCTTATTTCTTGTACTTGTACACCTTATTTAATAGGCAATCTTCCTCGTTATGGTGAACATATAGCTTGGTCTGAATCCTCAGCAGTGACTTTTGCAAACTCAGTAATTGGGGCAAAAACCAACAGGGAAGGCGGCCCATCAGCACTTGCTGCAGCGTTTGTTGGTAAAACACCTTATTACGGTCTTCATTTGGAAGAAAATCGTATACCAAATATTCATATACAAGTTGATAGTTCTTTAAAGAAACTCTCAGATTTTGGTGCTCTAGGTTATAGTATAGGCACAAAAGCCGAAAATAAAATACCTTATTTAACAGGAATACATAAAGCAGACGTGGATGAACTGAAATCTTTTTCTGCTTCTATAGTAACTTATGGTTCAAAACCACTTTATTATATTGAAGGCATTACTCCTGGATATGAAAAATATCAAATTCCAAAAGAAAAAATTATTATTGAACAAAAAGACCTCCAAGAGGCTTATTCCCAAATAAACGATGAAGTTTCAGATATCGAATTAGTCTGTATTGGTTGTCCTCATTGTTCCATAAAAGAAATTTCTCAAATAGCTAGCTTATTGAATAATAAACAAATATCTCCTACAACCGAATTTTGGGTAGCTAGCTCACGTGCTGCCAAACAACTTTCTGATGTTAATGGTTATACAAAAATAATTGAACGTGCGGGGGGTAAATTTGCATGTGATACTTGTATGGCAGTTGCTCCACTCAAAGGGAGATTTAAATCTGTAGCAACCACCTCTGCCAAGGGGTGTTATTATTCAAGACACAATAAAATGTTGACTAAAATGGGGAGCATGAAGGAATGTATTGATGCGGCGGTAACTGGAAAATGGAAATGAAAGGAAGAATAATAATGAAAGGAAATGTTCAAGATATGGCTTTAGTTACATCACAACCAATTTCATTTTATGGGGGAGTGGATCCCAACACTGGTATAATACTTGAAAAAGGACATGCACTTCAAGGAAAGAGTGTTAAAGGAAAAATCTTGGTTTTTCCGACTGGAAAAGGTTCAACAGTTGGTTCATATACTTTGTACAGAATGAAAAAAAGTGGTACAGCACCTTCTGGAATAATTAATAAAGAGTGTGAAACCGTAATTGCGGTGGGGGCTATAATCTCTGAAATACCCTGTGTTGATATGATAGATATTTCAAAAATCCAAACAGATGATTTGGTCATTATAGAAAATGAAAATGTAATTATTTTAAATGTAGATAAAAGGTAAACAAACTATGAATAAAAAACTAATAATTCTGAAAATTGGTGGGTCTGTTATCACCGATAAAAATGGTGAACTTGCGGCCAAAACTAAAACAATAAATCGATTAGTTGAAGAGATAAAAAAATCAAAGTTGGATAATCTACTAATAGTGCATGGTGGAGGAAGTTTTGGTCATCCCACAGCCAAAAAATATGGCATAAAAGATGGTTTTAAACAAGACTTGCAGAAGGTAGGTTTTGCAGAAACCCATCATGTTATGACTGTTTTAAACGGATTAGTTATGGATGCGTTAATTTGGCATAATATTCCCGCATTGAGTGTAACTCCATCATCGTGTATGATAACTAAAAATGGGAGAATTAGTCTCTTTGATGAAACTATTCTACGAACATTATTGAATATGGGTATAGTGCCCGTTCTTTATGGGGATGCTGTATTAGATGATCAGATAGGATTCACTGTGATTTCAGGAGACCAAATTGTATCTCACTTGGCAAAAAAATTTTTAGCAGATAAAATTATAATGGGTGTTGATGTTGATGGAATATTTGATTTTGATCCTAAAGAAACAAAAAATTCAAAGATATACTCCAAACTAAACTTGGAAGAGTTGAACAAAATTAGGAATTCAATTGGTGCCTCAACTACCTCTGATGTTACTGGTGGTATGTTAGGTAAAATCAATGAAATTTCTTCAGCTATTAACCAAGGTATTCCCGTGTCAATTATAAATGCCAATAAACCTAATCGTCTCTACAAGGCTTTAATTGGAGCTAATGTGGAAGGAACTCTAATCAAGAAGGAGTAAGGATGAAAGAAGCGACAGAAAAAAGGAAATCAGATCACATAAAAATTTGTTTAGATCAGTTTGCACAAGCAAAAAAAGTTACGCCAGGGTTTGAAGATATTCATTTTATTCATAAGGCTTTACCTGAGATTGACAAGAAAGAAATTGATTTATCTACTGAATTCTTAGGTCACAAATTGGCTGCACCTATAATTGTGGGGGCAATGACTGGTGGAACATCTGAAGCTGCAACAATAAATTCAGTTATAGCTGAGACAGTTGAAAGTCTTCAAATTGGAATGGGAGTGGGTAGTCAAAGAGCTGCTTTGGAAGATCAGGATCTTGAGAAAACTTTTGCGATAGTTCGACAAAAGGCCCCTACCGCTTTTCTTATCGCTAATATAGGTGGTGTTCAGCTTGTCAATGGATATGGTATTAAAGAAATAAAAAAAACAATTGAAATGATAGATGCAGATGCTATAGCTATTCACCTAAATGCATTACAAGAAGCAATCCAACCTGAGGGTCAAACTAATTTCCAAGGGATACTTAAGAGAATAAGTGAAATTACAAAAGTTATAGACAAACCTGTTATCGTTAAAGAAACAGGTTGTGGAATCGCGTTTGAGGAAGCAAAAAAACTTGAAAATGCGGGAGTAAAGGCAATTGATGTCGGAGGAACTGGCGGAACAAGTTTTGCTGCTGTAGAATTTTTCCGAACTAAAGGAGAAGAAAATCGTATTCAACACCAATTAGGTGACGCTTTTTGGGATTGGGGGATTCCTACTGTTTCAAGCATTATAGAGATTGTTCAAAAAGTATCAATACCAATTATAGCTTCAGGCGGTGTTCGATGTGGTTTAGATATTGCAAAAGCATTAGCGATAAATGCAAGTCTATCAAGTATTGCTCGACCAATTCTTCGAACCGCAGTTTGTGGTGTGAAAGAAACTAAGAATTTGCTTTCATTTTTAATGGCTGAACTTAGAAATGTTATGTTTCTTGTGGGTGCGGACAAAATTGAAGCACTAACTAATACACCTCTTGTAATAACGGGCAAAACTGCTGAGTGGCTCAAGCTAAGAGGTTTTAATATTGAAAGTTATGCCAAAAGAGGAGTTCCTTGATAATTGGATATACTTAGCTTTCTTAAAGAACAAGCTCCGCTAATTGATGAAACAATTGAGAAATATATTCCTAGGCAATTTGTAACAAAAGATATTCTTTTCAAGCTTAATTCTCCTAATTACAGTTATAACCTTGAGGCTTTGAACAAAGCTATTGCCGATCCTATTTGGGATCTATTAGATAGGGGAGGCAAAAGATGGCGCCCAGTACTTTTTTTGTTAATATGTGAAGCATTGGGGAAAAATCCCGTAGACTTTTTAGATTTTGCAATTATTCCTGAAGTTGTTCATAATGGTACTCTAATGATAGATGATGTTGAAGACTCTTCTGAAATGAGGCGTGATAAAAAATGTACATACAAAATTTTTGGTTTGGACATTGCTGTAAACGCGGGAACTGCTATGTATTATCTTCCGCTTTTGCCACTTATTATGAATCGAAAGAAAATTGCTGCAGAAACTTTACGTGATATTTATGAGATTTATGTCCAAGAAATGATTAATCTTAGTATGGGTCAGGCAATGGATATAGCTTGGCATAAAGGGCTTTCTGATACTGATGATCTAACCCAAGAAGACTATTTGCAGATGTGCGCCTATAAAACTGGTACTCTAGCTAGAATGGCGGCAAAGATTGCAGCAGTGTTGTCTGGGGCTAGCTCAGAATTAATTGAAAAATTGGGTAGTTTCGCAGAAAGTATTGGTGTTGCTTTTCAGATGCAAGATGATATTTTAGATTTAACTGGAGAAAAATTTGCGAAAAAAAAAGGTGCAATTGGAATGGATGTAACCGAAGGAAAAAGAACACTACTTGTTATCCATACTTTAAAGATCTCAAATCTTCAAGAAAAAAAGAGACTTATCGAGATCTTGGATATGCATACTTCTGACCAAAAATTAAGAGATGAAGCTATAACTATTATGGAAAAAAACGGATCTATACAATATGTGAAAGGTGTTGCTGCGAAGATGGTTGAAGATAGTTGGTTAGCCGCTGAAAGTTATTTAGTGTCATCGGATGCCAAGGAAAAATTAAAAGCATTCGCTCAATTCTTGATTGATAGATCGATTTAACAACCAATGGACGAAATAACCTTGTTACTTAACCAAGATAAAGATCTTATTACGCTTATTCGGAAGGCTTCCTTATTGAATGCTATTCAACACAAAGGAAAAGCTCAAACAGGTGCCATTATAGGCAAAATAATAGTTGAAAAACAAGATCTTAAAGAAAAGATTAAAGAACTGTCAAAGTTAATAAACCAAATAATCGATGAAATTAACAAGTTTTCAATAGATGAACAAAAACAAATAGTTAATGATACGTGGCCAGAAGCTTTAATCAAAGAAAAAAAAATAGAAAAAAAGTCAATTCCTCCGCTAGCAAATATTGAAAAATACAAGTCTATTGTTACACGATTTTCTCCAAATCCAGATTGCGTGTTGCATTTAGGTTCAGCAAGAGCTATCCTTTTAAGTCATGAATATGCTCGGAAATATAAAGGCAAATTCATTTTAAGGTTTGAAGACACTGATCCCAAAGTGAAACAACCCATTCTAGAATTCTATGAGAAGATTAGGGAAGATTTGGCTTGGCTTGGCTGCCATATTGACGCTGAATATATTCAAAGCGACAGACTCCCGATTTATTATGAATATACTCATAAGCTTCTTAATCAAGGCAACGCTTATGTCTGTAAATGTGCTCCAGACGTTTTTCGAAAAAAAATAAATAACAATCAAGCATGTAATTGTAGAGTACTTTCAATTGAACAAAATCTAGAGCGATGGACTCTCATGCTTAAAGGATCTTATGTAGCAGGTGAAGCAGTAGTAAGAATTAAAACGGATATAAATCATCCAAATCCTGCAGTTAGAGATTGGCCTGCTTTAAGAATTATTGACAATAAAAAATTTCCACACCCAAGAGTTGGGAGTAAATATCATGTTTGGCCATTATATAA
>JAUWJK010000017.1 GCA_030607735.1 Candidatus Bathyarchaeota archaeon | reverse complement strand
CAAATTTTGTATAAAGTGTTGAATTGTGCCATTATGAAAAATCATTTTGTCCGTTGCTTCGTCATAGTCATAAATTTTTGTTTTTTGATCCCTTCGTGAAACTTTACTAACTGTTCGTTTAGGTGTACCAAAACGTTTAGGAAATGCTAAATCGTTATGAGTATAAAAACCTCTTAAAAAAGAAAGTTGTGTTACTGCACTGTTCCATTGCAAACCTTTTTTCTGATGAAGGTAATTAAAAAACTTTGTAATATTTGAAGTAGCAAGTTTGATGTCGCGTTTTGCTTCCTCGATCAGTTGGTCAGGTGTCAAATTTGTAAATTGTGAATATTTTACTATAACGCTTAGACGAGCATTTCTAGCATGTTTTGTTAGTGCTTTACCTCTACTAATTGCTGTTTGCTCTAAACTCTCAAACCAGTTTTTGACAGCTTTGAATTTTATAATTTTTAAACTCTCAACACTTTTGGTTCTCGTCATTTGTAAACCACTACATTGTTTAACAGTAATCCGACAATATAAATAATACTAATTTAGTATGAATTAACTTAATTATAGTTTACTATGAGTAAAGGGAATACTTTTAAGATTTTATGCTATATAAAAGACATAATTTAGAAGAGCAGATAGTGAAAATGATGAGCGAAAATATCGAAAATAAAGTCAAAAAGGCTCTCGAAGAAATCAAACCGAAAATACAAGCTGATGGTGGAGACATTGAACTAGTGGGAATCGAAAATGGAGTTGTAAAAGTCCGTTTGAAAGGAGCATGTGTAGGATGCCCCATGTCAGCATTAACTCTTAAACAAGGCGTTGAGAGATTAATTAAACAAAAGATACCAGAAGTAAAAAGTGTAGAAGCTGTTCAGTAAACTAACTTATTACTAGATTACAGTTAAACACTATAAAATCTTTTTTTTTAAACCGAAAGGTTTCAATGTTTGTTAGTAACAACTTTTTTGTAAATTTAAGACAAAATTAATCAATAATTAAAAGTAGTATCCATCAAAAAAGTATTATTTCCTAAAAGTCATTGCTGCATACCCAACAACACTTGATAAATCGCCCGTAATATCACCACTTGTTATATGGGAAAGCAATTCTGCTTTTTTCCCTCCCAATTCTTTGGCAGTAGTCATCAATGTGGCTATTGGACCATATCCACAGACACTAATATTTTTTGATTCTATAAGTGAATAAAAGCGGTTTTCATTCAATTCTTCTATTGCTTGAATAGCTTCAATATCTTTTTCAATTGTCATTTTTTGAGGTTGATAGTGATTCATATCTGAAGAAGCGATTATAACAATTTTTTTGGTCAAAAATACTTCAGATAAAGTTTTTCCCAGCTCCAAAATAGAGTTTAAATCTTGCATTTGGAAACATATTGGAACGAATTTGAAGTCAGAACCATAAATATATTGAAGAAATGGAAGTTGCACTTCAATAGAGTGTTCAAAGCGATGGGCAATTTCATCTATATCCACAATTTTTGACTTCTTTACTATTAAATTAGCTATCTCGCTATCAATCTCAACATTACCCAGGGGAGTTTTCCAAAAACCATCATTCATTAAAGATATACTGCTCCCATAACCTGTATGATTAGGACCTAAAATAACTACAGTTTCAGGTTTACAATCTAAAGCGAGAGCATAATATGCATGAGCGGCAATAGGACCAGAATACATGAAACCTGCATGAGGAGAAACTAAACCAACAATATTACAAGGCCCGTTCATATTCAAGATAGGAATTTTCTTTGGACCTAATTCGTGAAGAAAACAATATTCGATTTGTTTTTTTAAAGATTCTTTAGTAGACTTGTAGAAACTTCCCGATTGTGTGGGGTATCGAATTTTGGACCCCAGATTATCGGTTATCTTCATCGTCTCTAGAAATCTTCGCCTCGAAACTCTCAATTGGCACCTGAAGATCTTGATCTGCCGCTAATTCGCCTCTCTCACGCAGTACTTGTCTTGCCAGTAACCAAAAAACAACTGCCAAAGCTCTTCGACCCTTATTATTTGTTGGAATAACAAAATCCACACCTAAAAACTCATTATCAGTACTACATAAAGCAACAATTGGCAGTCCCATTTTTTGAGCTTCCTTAATTGCTTGAGAGTCAGCTCTTGGATCACAAACAACAATAATTTCAGGATCAACCCGATTCAAATACTGAGGATTAGTCAAAAGTCCCGGAATAAAACGACCAACTATAGGTATTGCACCAGTTAATTCACAGAATTTTTTTACAGGTTCATGAGCATAAAGTCTTGTAGCAGCAATTGCTACTCTTGAGTTCTCAAATCGAGCTAAAAACTTAGAAGCAGCTCTAATACGCGCATCTGTTTTTTTCACATCTAAAACAAACAATCCATCTGGCCTAACTCGATAGATAAATGGCACCATGTCTCTTGTTTTCATTCTTGTCCCAATATGAACCCCAGCTGACAATAAAGTATCTCTTGGAAGCAAAAATTCCTCTGCAATTTGCGCCTCTTTTTCTGATTCAAAGTTTGTTTCTGATTGATTTTTATTTAATTCTTCTTCTGTCAATCTTATTTCTCCTTAATTTATTTTTAAATTAGCCATTTTTGCCCGATTTCCTAAGAAGTGTTCGATTCGTAATAACTCATTTATTTTCGCGATTCTAGCACCTTCAATAGTACCGGTTTTTATTATTGGACACTTGAAAGCCAATGCTAAGTGAGCAATGTGCCAAGCACAAGTATCACCTGAACGATGAGAAACAATATTTGTATACCCATTTTTCTGAGCAGTCTCTATTGTTTCTATTGCATCTGTAAGAGTTCCAATCTGATTAACTTTGATAATAATAGAATTGGCTGCTTTAAGTTTTATACCTTGATTTAATCGTTCATTATTAGTTGTAAATAAATCATCGCCACAAATCAAGCAGTTCTCAGCTTTCTTGGTTAATTCAGCAAAACTTTCAAAATCATCTTCATCAAAGGGATCTTCAACATAAACTAAACGATAAGTCTCAATTAAATCCAAAATATATTCTAATTGATCACCTATATCACGTTTTTTTCCCTCGCGATCATAGATATATTTTTGCTCTTTTTCTTTCCATAAAGAAGCAGCAGCGACATCAATCCCGAAACCGCATTCAAAATTATATTCATTGCCAACCTCTTCACAAACTTTAGCGATAGCATCAAAAGCTTCAGTATTACTTAGGTTAGCTATCCATGCACCTTCTGTGCTTATGCCTCCGCTAAAAAGTTTATCTTTCTTTTTTATAACATCGCCAATTTTCTTATGTATTTGAGCATTAGCCATTGAGGCTTCAGTAAAAGTTTCAGCTCCATGTGGAAGTGCCAAAAATTCTTGTATATCTGGAGCTGTTCCCCGGGTATGTTGACCGCCACTGATCATATTCCCTAATGGAAAAGGTAGAGAGGTAGCAATATTACCACCTAAGAATTGGAATAATAGACGACCATGAGAATTTGCAGCTGCTTCTGCGTTAGCTATCGAAATTGCAAAAGCGGTATTTCCACCAATGATTTTAAAATCTCTCGTTCCATCAAGTTCGTGTAGGGTATTATCTATCTCTTCTTGAAAATCTGAGTTAAGACCCGCTATTTCAGGAGTAATTACTTCTTCTACTTTTTTAATCGCAGAATCTACGCCACCCTCAGGATAGGGTTGAACTTCAGCTTTTCCACGACTTTTTCCCGCGGGTGCAGAGGCTCTTCCAAAACCTGATGCTGTAATAACATCAACTTCTATAGTTTCCTCTCCTCGATTGTTGAAGATTTTCCTTGCGATAATATCTTCAATTATTGATGACACGCTTATATCCTCAAGTTGCTATACCTTTTGCTTAGTTCTTATTTACTCTTTCTGTTTAATTTTGTCGCTCTGATCAGGATCTAATGCTATAAGTTGGAGAGTTTTTTCTGCGGTTGACACGCAAAAAAGTAAATCATCAATTGTAGCTATTAAAGTAGATAACTTCTCTCCAGTTTTTATCTCAGTTAGAACTTGGTTATTTTTTCTGATAGTATTAACATATAAATTTGAAGGGGCTGTAAAATTATCAGGTGCTATTGCATCAGTAATAGCTGACGCTGTTTTTTGATTGTTATATTCAAGTGTTATTTTGGCTCTCAATATTTTCACCTGATAGCTGTTTTCCCGCTAAATCATTAACTAAGTTTATAAAACTCTCAATTTGATCTATAGGTACTTGGGCACCTGCAGCAATATTGTGACCTCCACCTTTTCCTTCGAATTTTTCTGAAGCAATCTGCATAATTTTGCCTAAATTTATTCCTTTATGAAGGGCTAATCCAGTTGTTCTAGCTGAAAATTTGGCCGCATTTTCCTCTTCCACGTTTGCATATGCAATAAGTGGTTTCTCCAAATTTTGGAGACTAGTTACTAAAATAGAAGAAATTGTACCGATTATTTTTTCATTGATAAAACTATCCCCATAAATAACATAGATATTTTTAAATTCTTTCATTCTTTCAGGTTTTTCTTTGACCCAACAAAGATAATGATTAATGCTTTTTCGATAATCTTCTAGAATTTGATTAGCTTCTTTAAGAGAGGCATCTCTATCCCCCATACAAATAGCAAGTCCTAAACTTGGCCTATCCATGCGACCAGTCGAGTTTAATAGAACAGCAAATTCTCTAGCATCTCTTAATGGAGTCCAATCTTCTTCTTTAATTAGAACATAGACACTCCCTATTAGGTTCTCAACTTCAAAATGTAAACCTTGAGATAACAAATAATCAGCTAAAGCTGAGCATAATCTCTTTCTTTCATCGGGCTTAAGATCTCTTAGGGATCGCCATCTTTGAGCCTCTTTTAGATTAATATCTAAATTTTTAAGAAATTTAGCACTTGCGCCTTCTTCACCAGTTATCCCTGGAAGAAAGGGACTATTTGAGTTTGCAAGAGCCCTATGAATTGGTCGAGTCTCCCTTCCAAAAAACATTAAATCTTTTTCGACTTTTAAGAGATTTGCAGCTAATGCATCTTCCACTATGATCGAATTTAATCCTCCAAGTGTTCGTAATTCATTTTTATCCTGCATGTCGCCTAAAGCTCCAACAATTGCAATAGGAGATAAATCGACGTTTTCAGGGTTTACAGCTTTTGCTGCAAAATATGCGACTCCAGAACCACTTATGTCAGTGGCACCCGGAATATCGAAAATGTGCGGATTAACATGAACATAATTATCATTCTTGACATCATTTTTGAATTGATGATGATCCAGGATGACAACTTTGGAGTTAGGAACTTTTTCATTTAATAATTCAAGATAATTGCTTCCAAAATCTGTAAATATTACTAATTGTGGTTTGTCTGCAATTATTTCATCTATTATTTTTTCATCTACCCATTGAGTAATTCTCAACCTGAACTTTGCATCTAGTTTAAAGAGAGCCTTCCCAATTATTCCTGCAGCTGAGATCCCATCAGCATCTAAATGTGAGAAAACATGAATAAATCCGTCTTTTTGGACAGTTTCCAAAATTAATTTGGCGGCTTGTTGAGTTAAAGCGATAAAACTTTCCAATTTAGATTGTTCTATAGCCATGGTCATTCACTCTTCTACTTTAAGAGCTATTTAGAACTTAAACCTGATGTTGAAATTTTGGACTAAGTGTTTATCAAAAAAGCATCAGGTTATAGACGCTACTTTTGATACGTATTTCCACTTTTTAGGTAAAACACCTGCACGTTTATAATATCTAGATAATTTGTGAATTCTTGATTCAATCACTTGCATAGATCGTTTGTTATGAAGGTCTTTATGGTTTTTATCTATGTGAACTGAAAGTCCACGAGCTTTAGTTATCAGATTAGCTAAATCTTCAGGCGTTGAAGGTGCCATTCCAGCATCTTCAAGAATGCCAGATATACTCTTCCCAGTTATTGGTTTGACTAGAGGAATAGCGTACTGATCTCTGATAAGTGTACCAATTTTACTGAGTGAATGTCCCTCCTTCGCTAGCTTAACTACAAAAGCTTCTACTTCTTCTGACTGGTATCTACACCAACTTGGAGGTCTTCTGCTTACTGGTCTAATTGAATGAGATTTTCCTTTTTCTTTTTTTGGCATCTGAACATTAACTCTGCATATGACCCACCAAACTCAAATATTTAAAAATAGTGGCTTTCAAAAGCAAAATTATTTCGATTTTCATGTTGTTTTTTACTCAACTCAGTATTGATTCAACATTTAAGTTGAGCACTACTTCTGCAATATCACTTGCATATTCAGCTGTTCTTATAACACTCTCTAATAACAGTCTAAGGTTAGATAAATCAGCAGATTCATTGGGTTTAGATTTATTTAATAAGTCCTTTTCGAGTCTAGCAAACTCATTTAGACTATAGCTAACTTTATCAGCTAAATCATAATTCCGTTCAAATAATGCTATTATTGATTTATCAAACATAGAAACAGCAAAATTGCTAAGATTTTTTATTTTATCAATAATAAACTGCTCTGGTTTATGTTTAAAATTTGAAACATATCCAGCTATTTTCGCAGCATGATCAGCTGTTCTTTCAATAGATTTTGTTATTAATCTATATCCAAGGCAATCTCTTTCATTTTTTAAACCTATTGCTTTAATAGTTTGTCGATTTGAAATCGCTAGTTTTGTTTGTCGAATCATATAGAAACTGAACCTGTCTACTTCGGAGTCTGTCGCTATTACGCTTTTAGCGATTTGCTTATCCATTTTTTCAAGAGCTAACATAGCGTCTTTATGCATTGATGATGTGATTATCGCCATTCTTTTTAAAACGTTCTGCATAGAAAGCTCGCGATAATTAAGCAACACTTGCAAAGCTAATTCTGATGAAGTATCGGTTAAAATTTCAGTTCCGACAAGAAATTGACGCACAAAATTTTTTAATTCATTTCTTAGTTTTGGAGATAATTTATGTGGCGAATTTGTCAATATCCTAATCTTAGTATAGCCTATCAAATATGTTGAAACCGTTTTTCTTAAAATGGAAGATGTACAGTCTGTCGGAAAAATTCGAATTATAGTCTCTTCTTTTTTTTCATATTTTCCAGCTCCCAAAGTATCAATTAAAAGAGATTCATTTTCTTCTTCATGAACAAAAACTGTATCACCTTTTTTTATTTGATTTTTCTGAATCCATTTTTTGGGTAGAAATAATATAAAAGTAGAACCACCAGTTACCTGAATTTTTCTATTTTCCTCAATGTCCTTTTTTTGAGTTTCAGACATATTGAACAAACCTTTGATTAGAATAAAATGATTATAAAAATACTAGTTCAAATAATCTATATAGACCATGTGGGTCTAAATATTTTTTCGGATAAAATAAATAATTCCACAACCTATTTTCTAAAAAAATTTCTGAATCGATAGAAACCCCATTGTTTGATGTATCATCCACCCAGATATCATTAATGAAATAAATAAAATAGTAGATTAGCAAATCGTGAATAGAGCACTTCGTCAAAATCAGAAATTCCTTAAATAGTATAATCTATCAAAATAGTAAAATTTAAAAAAAATAAGAAAGCATATGCCTATTTATTGAAATGTTTATACCATATTGCAAATTTATGCAATGCTCTGGCTCTATGTGAGAACAAGTTTTTTTCAGTTATAGACATTTCAGCAAATACTTTAGGACTTCCAACAGGTTGAAATATTGGATCAAAACCAAACCCATAGATAGATTGATCTCTTATTTTTTTATTAGTAATTTCGCCTTCAATTTCGCCTTCAAAACATTCAGGGTTATTCTTACTGGCGCAATAAACAAGTGTAGTTTTGAAAGTTGCTGTTCTAGTGGTTTTTGTATCCATCAAAGTAAGTATACCACTATTACCAATTGTTTTGTAAACATATGCAGCATAAGGACCTGGAAAACCATTTAAACCATCGATAAATAATCCAGAATCTTCTAATAATATAGGTAAACCATATCTCTTAAAAATTTCAAGAGCGCTTGTTTGAGCTATTTCTTTTATGCTATCATGCTGTAATTCAAAGTTCTTAACTCGTAACATACCTACAGATATATCAAATTTAGCTAAAATTGCTCGAGCTTCGTTAAACTTGTGAATATTATTTGTTGCAAAAAAAATAAATCTTCCACCAAGATTAAATTTTGTATCATTTAAGCTTTCTTTCTTCAACATATCGACCCCTTAATTCTATTTCTTGTATTTTTTCTAAAATATTTGTTGTAAAAGGTTCACCTATTACATTGGAATAACCACTCATTACATCTCTAAAAGAGGCGTTCGCAAATTGATTATGAGTACTTTGAAAACCTCGTTTCATTAAATGCAAATCAACGCCCCTAGATTCTAACTCGTTTTGTTTTTCTCCTAATCCGAAATCAATTAAAAAAAGTTTATCATAATCATCTAGAATCATATTAGATGTTGTTAAGTCACCATGAATTAATCCGTAGAAATGAAGTTTTCCCACTAACTCACCTATCTTAAAACATAATTTGGATCTTTCAGTTTTGGACAATAATGGCAATAGATATTTTACTTGTTTTCCTTGTATAAATTCCATAATTATTAACATATTTGTTGTATCGACAAGAAAAATTGTCGGCGTGGGTACACCAGCTTTTTTAGCTTCATAGATTAATTGTGGTTCATGTATTGTTCTGAATCTACGAATTCTTTCATCTAACTGCGGATGTCTATATTTTTTTATTTTTCTTGATTTGATAATAACTTTTTTCTCATACCAGTTAGCAAGACTAATAGTTGCTTCTGCACCTTTTTGAAGCTGTTTTAAAATAATTAAGTTATCCAAGGAATATCAACTCTATCTATTCTCCACCTTAATTTCACCATACTTTTTTCAATTGGAGTAACAACACCACTTCGAAAGGCTAATAGACCGGTCCATGCAATCATTGCACCATTATCGGTTGCATATTCCAAAGGTACTTTATTAAAAGATACTCCATGATCTTTAGCGATTAGACTAAGCATGAACTGTAAACGATTATTTGCTGCTACACCGCCTGTTAGTAGAATCTCTTTTTTTTCAGTATGTGCTAAAGCTCTCTCTGTCACTTCACAAACCATGGCAAAAGCAATTTCCTGAAGACTATAGCATAAATCTTGCAAACGATACTTTTTTTGTCGCAATAAAGTAACTGCTGATGTTAACAAGCCACTAAAAGAAACATCCATTCCTTTTACAATATAAGGCATCAAAACAAAATTATTTCCATCCAAAGCTAGCTTTTCTAAAGCTGCCCCTAGAGGAATACCTTTCTTATGTTTCAATCCTGCTTCCCTTGAAAATACATCCAAACAATTACCAAGTGCTATATCTAGTGTTTCTCCAAAGATTCGATATCGACCAGAATTAAAAGCTGAAATGATTGTATTTCCACCTGAAACATACAATGTTATTGGATCCGTTGTGTTTGTTTTAAGCTTCCCAATTTCCACATGAGCAATTGAATGATTTACGCCAACAAGTGGAATATTTAAATAAGCAGCCAAAGCCCGAGCTACAGTAGCTCCAGTTCTAAGACAAGGTCCCAAACCTGGACCTTGGGAGAAAGCAATAAGACTCAAATCAGATGATTTAATTCCAGCTTGATTCAAAGCCTTATCTAAAACATCAGATGCCACCATGGCATGATGTCTTGCAGCTTCTCTAGGATGTATTCCACCCTTTTCAGGTATGTATCCATCTGAAATATTAGCCAGTACTTCACCACTGCAAGTTGATATTCCAACACCAAAATCATCAGCAGTTGATTCTATACCTAAACAGTAAATTTCATTTATTGAATTGGCCATCGTGTTTGTTCATCTTCTTGGGATACCTATTTTATTTGGTTCCAACGCATATATTAATTGGATATTTGGAACTGAATAAACATGCCGAAACGTAATGACTTAGAACAAAAAGCCTTGCAATTTGTTATTAATACTGGCAGTGAAGGTGTACTTCAATCAGAATTATGGAGAGAATTAGATGCAAGTAGCAGAGAAGGCTCTAGAGTTGCTATAAAACTCGAAGAAAAAGGTCTTATTCAGCGGGAAAAAGAGCTGCAAGGTGGAAGGTGGACATACAGGCTTTTCCCCAAAAGGCTTCCGTCATCTATTGAATCTATAGCTGATTGTCCATGTCTCTTATGCAAAGATAATGCAAGATGTGACCCCACAACAACTATTTCTCCAAAAAGATGTAGTAGATTAACTGAATGGATCGTAGGCTTAGATAATAACGGTCAAGTCGAAGTAGGTGAAGATATTATTGCCGAAGTCTTGGATTCAAGATAGAAAACAAGAATATTATTATAGAAAAGCAAAAGAGGAAAATTATCGCTCTCGAGCTACTTATAAATTAATTCAAGCTCTAAAGAAATATCAATTCATATGTAGAAATGATATTGTAGTTGATTTGGGTGCTGCTCCGGGAGGTTGGCTTCAAGTTGCACTAAAAAGTGTTGGAAAAAGAGGGTTCGTACTGGGAGTTGATCTAAAACCAATTGACCCATTTTCTCAGGATTACATTAAAACAATAATAGCAGATGTAACTGATCCTAACATAGCAAATCATATTTTAAATTTTATTCCCAGAAAAGCAGATGTAGTAATTTCAGATGCCGCTCCAAACATTTCGGGTACATGGGAAGTTGATCATGCCCGTCAAATTGATCTAGCAACTCAAGCCTTAAAAATTGCTCTAGAAATACTTAGACCTTCAGGAGACTTTTTTACTAAAGTATTTGAGGGTTCTATGTTAAAGGATTTCATAAAAACAATAAAAAAACATTTTATGATTGTAAAATTAGTTAAGCCTAAAGCAAGTCTCGCTAAAAGTTCAGAAATATACGTTTTAGCGTTGGATATGAAACCAGACAATAAAGAGTAAGGCAATACCTGAAAAAGTCATCAAAAAAGAGTTAAATAATTTGATCCTAAATATTTGGAAAAAATCTTCACCTAAACGCAAGAGAATATTATCAGCACTCACAATTTTAACAATAGCAGTATTAATAACAGCTCTAGGCATGTTGGTTCCAACTAGTGAACAAGAAGCAGAAGTGATTAACAACAACCTCAATCAAACAGTTAATTCATTATCCCAAAATGGGGGAATTGTCCAATTTATTTTTGGAAATAACTTTATGATTTGTTTATTGATGTTCATCCCAATAATTGGTCCTTTGCTGGGCTTTTATGCTTTATTTAACACTGGAACTGTAATAAACGCAATCGCAATAGCCCAAGGTTACCCTTCAGGCCTAGTTTTTATTGCACTTTTCCTAACTCCAGTAGCTTGGATTGAATATGCAGCATACTCCACCGCTATAAGTGAAAGCATTTGGTTATTTAGAAGAATTTTTCAAAAACAGACTTGGAAAGAACTGAGAAATACCAGCATATTTATTTCAATTTGTGGAGTTTTGCTTCTAATAGGTGCGATAATAGAAACAGTAATAATAGTTGCAGGTCAATGAAAGAATAAAATGATCTCACTGATTTAGTTTTCAATTTCTTTTAATTATTTTTAAGTTTATATCTAATGGCTTAACACTATGAGTTAATGCGCCTAAACTTATTATATCAACCTGTGTTGAAGCATAAGTCAAGAAATTCTCAATAGTTATTCCTCCACTTACTTCTAACAAAATTTTTCCATAATAGCCTTCTTTTTTTATCAGATTTATTGCTTCATTAACCTTTTTTGGTGAAAAATTATCGAGCATTATTATATCAGCGCCAGACTTTGCTGCATCCAGTACATCACTGATTTTAGTTACCTCAACTTCAATTTTTTTGCTAAATGAAACATTGCGTTTAGCTTTCTTTACTGCTTCCTGCACAGTTCCAATTAGAGTAATATGATTATCTTTCACTAGAACCATGTCAGCCAAGTTCATTCTGTGAGGATCGCCACCTCCGATCAATACTGCTTTTTTATCGAAATAATTTAGACCAGGAACAGTTTTTCGAGTTGCTGCAAGTCTAGTTTTTAGTTTTGCTTTCGAAAGTTTAGCAACAAGACAAGTAGTTGTTGTTGCTATACCACTCATTCTAGATAACAAGTTTAGTATCGTCCGCTCAACTGAGAGAATTAGTTGTGCCTCTCCTGCAATTATCATGAGTATTTGGTTTTTAACAATTTTATTTCCGTCTATAACTTTCGTTGTTACTTTTAATCCTAAAATCTCAGACAGAATTGAGGCTTCTTCAATTCCAGCGACTACTCCAGAGTCTCTAGCTATAATTTCAGCTTCAACATTCAGATAAGCTGGAATAACTGCGCCAGATGTTACGTCTCCCTGTCCAATGTCGTCTGTAAGTAATTGAATGAGCTTTGTTTCTAGAATCTTTCGTGGTATATACATAATCAGTATTCTTTATTATTCACCTTAAAATATTTGCTTTTTTCTACGATTTTAGAGATAACTAAAAAAGACCCACAGCTGTTAATTTTCATTAATATGAGATTAATGTTGTGCTGTTCTGAATTAGGTTTAGGACATGTATCCCGAATAATACCATTAGGCAAAAAACTTCAAAAAAATGGACATGAAGTGTCATTTTATTCTGGAGGTAAAGCATATCAGCTTTTGCAAAATGAGTTTAACAATGTTAATCAATGCACACCTGTAGCTTGGTATGAAAATGCTCGGGGAATCCTGATTTGTCCTTCATTAATGAATGTTCTAGTTCCGTTACCAAATTTTAATATTGATAAAAATAAACTTGAATTCAAAAAATCAAATGCCATGGAAACAGTTAAGCGCTACTATGATCTTAGACGACACATCAAAAGAGACAAACCTGATTTGCTAGTTGTAGATGGAGACATTCACGCTCTTCGTTTAGCTTCTAGATGGAAACTCCCAGTAATTTATATTGCAAATATTATTAGACCAAGCTATGGTTTTTCAGCTTTGTTTAATCCAGGTGAACGATTTGTTGAACGTTACTTAAAACATTGTCAAAGAATCATAATTCCTGATAATCCTCCACCATATACAGTATGCGAGTTCAATCTTGGAGATTTAGAACTGATAGGCATAAAGGAAAAAGTCGAATTCGTTGGAAGTTTTGTAAACACAAAACCTGTGGAAGGAGCTAAGGAGCATATTTTTGCTCCTATAAGTGGCCCTATTGGTACAAGGGCAAAACTAACTGAAGTAATAATTCCAGCCATCCAAAATTTAAACATAAAACGAATAGTAAGTTTAGGGATCCCTGATAAGAAAAAAATAATCAAAAAAAGAGGAGTGGAAGTATATACGTGGTTGTCTTCAGAAAAACGGATGGAATTTATGAAAAACGCTAAAATTATCGTTTTTAGTGGTGGACATAGAACATGTTTTGAAACAATAAAATATGAAAAACCAAGCATTTGCATTCCAACACAACCTGAACAGATGGGAAATGCTGCTAAATTACAAAAACTAAAATGCTCCATTTTAGCGAGAGACAAAATTGAACTGCGAAAAGCTTTTGAGAAAATTGAGCTAGAAAATAAAACTTTCAGCAGAAATATAAAAGAATTGAACGCCTTTTCAAAAAAATTTAATGGATTAATAAGAACAGTTGAGATAATTGAGGCTGCATTAAATTAATGCTTTTTTTATTATTTTCCCTTGAGGAGTTTTCTCCTCAAAAATTATTGCTTGAAATTTATAAAGTGTAGTTTGTGCGTCCATCCAACTATCAGAAGAAAGACCTGCTTTAATACAACATTGTGAAATAAATTCTTCTGCATTCCAACCCCATTCCACTGGAACTTGAGGAAGAAGTAATCCTTTAAAAGGACCATTTTCTACGATTAGTCCATCTTGACCAATGATTATATTTTTTTTAGCATCTTTTGGATCAAATGATTCTAAACTTTCAGGTGGTGTAAGTACACTTACTTCAAAAACTACATTATGGAGTTCAATTGGACTTAGTGGTAAAAATCTGGGATCATGTACTGCCGCATTTATTGCAGAATCAATTAATGCCTTTACTAAAACATGAGTAGGATAGGGATATCCTATGCAACCTCGAAGCATTTTTTTATCGTTTTTAAAAATATTAATAGATACAAAAACACCGGTATGTTCAAAAAATATGTTTGGAGTGTTTGCAGGAGGTTCAATTGTATCTCCTACTGTTATTTTTGTCTTCACAGCTTTTCTTGCTAGGTTTACTAAAAATTTTCCTTCGATTACATCTAGCTTAAATGGCAATGGTCATACCTCAACTAGTTTATTGCTAGTTTGAAGTATTTTAATAATTAGAAGCTATTAAGATGGGAATATCAAAAAATATTATCTTTGGAGTTTTATTGACTCTTTTGTTACACCATCTTTTGAAATTATCAGAAAATCAATTCCATCGCCACTTAATGCATCTCTACTTATGGCTGATTTTATCGCTTTTAATACTACTTCTTTTGCTTCTGCAATACTAAGTGTCTCTTTATAGCTGTCTTCCAAAACACCCATTGCAATTTCGGTACCAGAACCTACTGCTGCGTATTTATCGGGCAATAAGGAACCTAAAACATCTAGCACATAAAGAGAGGGGCCTTCTTCATCCATACCACCTACTATAGTTTGTGTTATTAGTGGGGTATATCTACGATTGAATAGAATATTTGCCATTAATTTTGCTGTTGCTCTTACTGAAATGGGGCGTTTAACATCCATACTAAATAGATTGGCTTGTGCTTCGACTTCGCGAGTTAAAATCTGCATGTCACCCACAAGTCCTGCACATGCTACACCTATTTGGTTTGTTATTTTGAAAACTTTTTGACCTCCTTTGCTCATGATAAAATGACCATAGGCTACTCGTTTTTCAGAGGCCAAAATAACACCGTCAGTACAAACAACACCTATTGTTGTGGCACCTGGAACCCAAGAGGGTCCACCGGGTTGTGCTTGTGGTCCAAATCCTTCCATTATTTTCCACCTTTCCGTTGGTATACACAAGACGACCTATTAATGTTACTATTAAGACGATTAACTATTTAAAAAACCATTAATCTTTACTTTTATCAAAAAAATAGCAGACTAAATAATTGGAGATAAAGAAACAACAAAGTCTAAGCGTTTAAGTAAATGTGGGATCACAAATCATAAAAGTTACTATCTACCTCAAAGGCATTGTGTAGAGTATGAGTATTCGGGGATTATATGTTGGAAGATTTCAACCGTTTCATAAAGGTCATCTTGAAGCGATTAAAGAAATCTTAAAAGAAGTTGAAGAAATTGTAATTGTAATTGGTAGCGCTCAATACAGCCATAATATTCATAATCCTTTTACAGCAGGTGAAAGATTAGTTATGGTTCGACGAGCATTAGAAGAAGCAAAGATTGATTATTCAAGAATTTGGATTGTTCCTGTTCCAGACGTTCATCTACACATGTTGTGGGTTTCCGCATTAGAAGGTTATACGCCACATTTCACTATTGTTTTTTCTAATGAACCATTAACTCAAAGACTTTTCAAGGAAAATAAATATAAAGTAAAAAAAATTCGATTCTATGATAGAAAACAACATAATTCAACCCTCATTCGACAAAAAATGCTTACAAATGAAAGTTGGAAAAATCTTGTCCCGAAGAGCGTAGTTGAGTATATTACTAAAATTGATGGAGTAAATAGACTACGAGACTTAACTAAAACAGATAATGTCTAAACCAAAAAAGATCAGAACTCTAAAAATGGGTTTTAAAGACTAATTTTCTTAGACGATTATGTTCTCAGATGTCTTGTTATAAAAATTCCAAACAAAGTAATAGGTTAAAACCAAGTTTATTATTGAAATGGGAATTAGAAGTTGAAAATATAGAAACTAGGTTATTTATAGAGTACAGAATAACTGAAAAGAAATAGAATCAAAAAAGCTATTTTTTGATTATTCCATAAATAATTATCCCAGTGCTAGCAGAATGAAAAACGATACCAGGAAGCCTGGAAAAAAAGGGTCACCTAGAACAAAAGGATAAAGTACAAACTCGGTTATCCCAAACCCTAAACCTGTAAAAATACCTAAATTCATTATTGATCTTTCATTTTCACCATGTCTGTAAAGTAAGGGACCCACTTTTGCAAATTCTTCTATAAAAGGAGCTAAAAGCACAATCGAACAAAATTGAGGGTATAAAAAAAGCATAAAATCACAAAGAGAATTAAAAAAATCAGAAAAGAAAACAGTAAAGGATATACTAACAAGCAAACCAGCTAGTAGAAAAAAGATTTTTTTCTATAAGATCAGGTTTATGAACTGATAAGACCATTTTCCTGTTAATTCCCAACCCCAAAACCTACGTTATTAATAACTATTTTAATTGATTATCAACTTTAACAATTTTAATATATATACAGTAATAGCATTAACAATTTTTTATTGGTCAAAAACCTGCAGTTATAGGATCTGTGGGTTTAATAATTTCTCTAAGAAAAATCGTAGCATATGATCCCCTCAGAAGCATAAAACTTAGACTCAATTGAGTTTCAGTACTGGTATTTGGACCTGAAAAGATTTCATTTAAATTAAAATCTTTAAGAGGGGTTCCGATTGCTCTTAAACCTCCTTTCCCACTTATTTTAGGAATCTCTTGGACATGAAAAGTTTCTGGTTTGATTTTTTCTTTTTCAAAAATCTTTTTTTGCATTTCACCAATTATTCCGTTTGAAAAATTTTGCCTAATTCCAACTAAGGGTAACGCAACACGTAGTTTTCCTGATTTAATTAAATCATTAGTTTCTTTAAGTTTTTCAGATTTAACAAGTTTTCCAATGTGCACCATAGGTAGTCCTGATCTTTCCACATGTACGACATAATCACCTACAGTTGCTTTATTCAATGAAAAACCCATTTTATATCGTTCACTTAAAAATAGATTAAAAAGGTAGGATTGATAAGCTTGCACAAAAAGTGCCTGAAGTTTAAAAGGCAACCTCATGAAAGCTCCAACAAAATCAGTTGGGTTCTTAGCCAAGTGACTAAGAATTGATCGTTCAAAACGAAGTTGTTTAGGAAAATCTTTTAGAGATTGGGTAAAATCTTGTAACTCATATAGATCCTTTCGAGCTTGTCTTGAAGAGGGATGTTCGCTAGCGCTGTATTTTGTTAAATACATCAATATTGCTTTTTCAAAGTTGCCTTCAATTATCGCTTTTCCTACTAAATGTGTAATCGGTCGTTTGGTTCCAAAGCGTTGATGACCATAGTAGTTGGGAATTCCACCTAATTCTTTAAGTTCTCCAACGATTGTATTCACCGATTTTTCGATTTCTAGTTTAGACTTACATATTTCTTTAATATTGATTGTAAAAGTGTTACCGAGTAAAAAATAAGCGGATAAATGTTCTCGAATGTAACCCAATGGATGAAGTTCAATATCCTTGAAACTCAGTGGTAATATATCCTCTATCAAACCTTGATCAATTGTTATATATTGCGCGGTTAAAGCTTTGGCATCTTTTATTCCAGCAAACCTAATTTGGGTTTCAACTAAGCCTAATTGTCTTGCAACATTTTTTACAGCTATGAACATGTCCCAATTGCGTTTAACCAAAAGACACAACAAATATCTTTGTTTGTTTAAAGAAGCGGACAAAACTGTATTAACGGGCTTTTTGTCAATTTTTGCAGTCGATCCATCAACGAGAGTTTCTTCAACAATGAAATCCTCAACTGAACGTTTAATGCCACCACCAATGCCCTTAGTCTTTGAAGCATAAACACTAATACCAAGATCACTCTCAATACGAGGTATTTCCAATTATAAAAGCCCCTTTTTTTATAGTAATTTGAGTTCTCGAGTTAATCGGTCTATTTTTTCTGTTGGCGCAGGTCCAATTCCTAAACATGTAATTGTACCTTCTGGGATCTCAGTTAGTCCTCTATCAATAATCAATGAATTAGGTAACCCCAGATCAACCGCAAATTCTTTTAACTTTAAAAGCTCCTTTTCATTTTTAGTCTTCACTGCTATCTTGCGTTGACCTTCAAATAACCATGAATCAAACCAACTTTTATGATATTTACGAGCTTCTATAGCAGCAGAAACAGCAGCATGTCCTGCCTGAGCTGCAATTTTTCCTTTGCTTAGTTTCAAATCCTTTCGAAAGATTATCACTTGTTTATACTCAAAGTCACCCATAACAAGTTACCAACTATTTCTTTAGAGGTTATTAATCTAGATTTAAAGTGTTTGTAGTAAGGTAGGTAATAAACAAGTAAAACAATGTAACAGAAACAGCTGGTCTACTTATTGTCTTTATAAGAGTACGTCCTTGCATGTCAATTTCATCAACGTTTTTAATTGTTTTATTTAAACCAATCTTATTGCAGAACCTTAGAATTTTGTCTAGTTTTTGATCAGAAAGAGAATTGAGAAAACTTCGAAATCGAAGCATCACATTAAAATCAAAACTAAAAGCTTTAATGCAGCCTTCCTGATACAACTTGAGAAAATTTCCTGAAACATCATTGTTATTAATTGCTAAGTTAGCAACCTTTGCTGCGATAATTGAGCTTCTTAATCCGAATATTATTCCTCCACCTGTGGTAGGTTTAACTTGGGAAGCTGCATCACCCAACACCATAAATCCGTTTAGAACTAATTTGGGAATTGGACCTCCTAGAGTTATTGAGTGGAACTCTTTTTTTCTGACTTTTGCTCGGCTCAAATATTTTGAAGCTTTTGGATGATCAAACATTAGTTTATCTAAAAAATTATTGGGATTTCCTTTGTTGGTTGCAAGTCCAATTTTGGCAGTTCCGTCAAGTTTTGGAATAAGCCAAGCATAAAAACCAGGAGCGTATGCTTGTCCAAAAAAAACATGAACTCCATTAGATGGCATATTTTCAAGATTTTCAACTTCGGTTTGAACAGCATAAATAAGATATTTTGAATCTAAAGGTGTTAGGTTTGTCTGTTTTAGTAATCTAGATGAAATACCTTCGGCATCAAGCACAACCTTGGCTTTAAAAAGTTTATCAGGTCCGTTAACTTGACTAACTTTTACACCTCTAATAAACCCATTTTCGACTAGTAAGGATTGGACTCTAGAATTAAGATTAAAACATACCCCAGCATCTTTGGCCTTAAGAAAAATATGCTTATCAAATAGTTCACGATTAACAGCACAAGTTACGGGTTTAGACAAATTTACAGGAAAAGAAAAACCTTTATATGAATAAAAATTAACTTGAGAAAACTCGTTTTCAACAATTTTTTTAGGGAGAGGATATAGTCCTAAGGTTTTTAGACTACGTATGCTTATATGACCTGCACAATGAGCTGGGTTTCCAATAGTTGAATGCTCTTCAAACACAGTTACTTTTTTCCCGAGTTTAGAAAGAATCAAAGCTGCAAAAGATCCGACAGGGCCTCCTCCTATGACTATTGCATCTTGCATATCTGTCATCAATAACACACTAAGAGAGTGTTCAAAGTGTTTTACACAAGTTCGATATGTCTCTTTCCACGAGAGAGGGAAACAGTATTAATTTTGCTCCCTACTTCCAAATGAAGGAGGAGTTCATTAAAATCTTTATAACCTAAATCGTCAAATTCACGCTTTAAATGGTTAAAAAGTTCTGTATCTGTCAAAGCGCCTTTTTTTTTCAAGATTTCAATTATTACGCTATGAGGAGGGCGAGTTTTCCAAATTTTCATGGGCATAATTCACAGGCTCCTTTATGCAACTGGGGTTGCAGATTTCTTAACTTGTCTGAAATGTATGCTAAAGTCTTTATACCATTTTTCCATATCTGGAGTAACTGATGGTCCAACTTCTGATAAAGCATCTTTGAAATCTTTCATTGTAACTTTTCCAGCTGATAAATCTCTTCTCAACGTATGCATTGCTGCTTCTCTACAAAGTGATTCGATATCTGCTCCAGAATAATACTTTGTCTGGTTAGCTAAAAGATTCAAATCAACATCATTCTCTAAAGGCATGCCCTTTGTATAAAGACTAAAGATTAATAATCTACTTTTTTCATCCGGTTCAGGCACATATATCATTCTATCAAACCTTCCAGGTCGTAATACTGCTGGGTCTACCATATCAGGTCTGTTAGTAGCTGCAATAACAACTATGTCGCTAAGAGTAACAAGTCCGTCCATTTCAGTCAAAAGTTGACTTATAACTCGTTGAGACACACCACTATCAGATAAACCCCGTCTAGGAGCAAGTGAATCCATTTCGTCAAGAAATATTACTGCAGGAGAAGCCATACGAGCTTTTCTAAATACTTCACGGATAGCCTTTTCAGATTCACCTACCCATTTAGAGAAAACTTCGGGACCCTTTATAGATATAAAATTAGCTTCACTCTCTGTTGATACTGCTCTAGCTAACAGAGTTTTTCCACAACCTGGTGGACCGTATAACAATATACCTTTTGGAGGTTTTATTCCAAGTCTTGTGAACAGTTCAGGACTATTAAGGGGCCACTCTACGGCTTCTTGCAAGTGTTGCTTTACTTCTTCTAACCCACCTGCATCATCCCAATGGACATTGGAAACTTCAATGTAAACCTCGCGCATTGCTGTTGGAGTAATTTCTTTATATGCTTGCAGGAAATCATCCATCCTTACATCCATTTTGTCTAATACTTCTGGGGGTATCCGTTCTTCTTCAAGATTTATTTGAGGTAAATATCTGCGAAGCGCTTTCATAGCTGTTTCTCTGCCAAGTGCTGATAAATCAGCACCAGTATATCCATGAGACATTTCTGAAAGCTTCTTCAGATCAACATTTTCAGCTAAGGGCATACCGCGGGTATGAATTTGAAGAATTTCATGACGGCCCTTTTTATCAGAAACACCAATCTCAATTTCTCTATCAAAACGTCCTGGTCGTCTCAACGCAGGATCAAGTGCTTGTGGCCTATTTGTTGCACCAATAACTATTACATTTCCTCGTCCAGATAATCCATCCATCAAAGCTAGAAGTTGAGCAACAACTCGTCTTTCTACTTCTCCGGTTACTTCTTCACGTTTAGGAGCTATAGCATCTAATTCATCAATAAAAATTATGCTTGGAGAGTTTTGTTGAGCCTGCTGAAAAATTTCCCTTAATCTAGCTTCTGATTCACCATAGAATTTGCTCATAATTTCGGGACCATTTATTGATTGAAAGTTTGCTTCTGATTCATTTGCAACGGCTCTAGCAAGTAAGGTTTTACCGCATCCGGGAGGACCATGAAGCAAAACACCTTTGGGAGGCTCTATTCCCAATCTTTGGAAAATTTCTGGATGTCTCATGGGTAGTTCCACCATCTCTCTTACTCTTTGGATTTCTTCAGCCAATCCACCAATATCTTCGTAGGTTGTTCTGGGTAGACCTTTTGTTTCTGGAGCGGGTT
Organism: Candidatus Bathyarchaeota archaeon; assembly: GCA_030607735.1. Lineage (GTDB taxonomy): Archaea > Thermoproteota > Bathyarchaeia > Bathyarchaeales > Bathycorpusculaceae > AD8-1. The sequence goes on along the minus strand of JAUWJK010000017.1, from coordinate 3,482 downwards.
CATTTAGAATTACAAGTCTTGTTTCTGTTGTTACTTTAGTTATTCCATGGGGACGTGTTTTGGTTACAGTAAATGGAATTGCGTGACCTAACATCATCACGAGAGTTGTATCACCTTCACCAAGAGTTCGTTCCATTAAACGATTTTTTACAAAATTAGTGAAATCATCATCAACATTTAGTCTCATGTCAACAGGTCCAAGAGTTATAGTTAATGCTGGTTTGACCTTCGCGAGTTTTATTACTACTAACTCATTTATTGCTGCTCCAGCGTTTTTACGAGTAAATCCATCAATTCGAATAATTTCTTTGTTTTGATCCTCACTATAAGCTGGCCAGGCTATTGCTGAAGTTGTCCGTTTATTAACAAGTTCTATCACATCACCCGCACTAATGCCTAATTTTTGCATTGTTTTTTGGTCAATACGGGCAATACCTCTACCTACATCTCTTTGTCTTGCATCCCCAACACGTAATTGAATTTCACTCATCTAAAACACTCCGTGCCAATGCACGTATAATGTGATGAAACAGAGATTTATTCCTATATAAACTTTAAATCTATTATCGAAATATTATCGACTTGTTCTTCTGACCATTAAAGTCTGAACCTGACTAACACCTTGAATCTTTTCAAGTTGTTTTTCAAAGACATCCACTATTCCTGTTTCATCTTCTGGAAATGTTACTTGAACTAGAAGAATTTTTAATCCAAAAGCTATTGGTTCTTCACCATAACCTTCCAAGGAAGAAGAATCAGGCATACAACTTTTAATTTCCTTCTTTAATTCATCAAAATTATCCACTACTTCCTTTGGAAAAACCTTATAAGTAACGATAACATGACCCATTTTTCATTTTCACCTAAGGTCCAGAAAACCCACACTTAGGACAGCTATATGTACGACCAAACTTTCTACATCTTCCACACCTTTTAATCTGAATTTCACCACAGTCAGGGCAGAAAAATTTTGTCGCTTCTGTTCCAGGTTGAATAGGTTTTCCACAGCTAGTACAGGTTACTAATGATAACGTTGGTTTTTCTGACATCAAGCTTATCTCCGAGACGGTCTTTTAATGTAAAACTTCCTTATATCTTCTACGTTTATTTCTTCGTAAGTTTATTATTGTTGTTATAAGCCTATATTCTATCAGGGTCTGTTTTGGGAATTAAACTTAGAGAAATTTTGCCTAAAACGTCTATTAAGCTAGAGAATCTGAGTGGAAAAACAATTGCAATAGATGCATATAATGCTCTATATCAGTTCCTTGCAATTATTCGTCAGCCAAATGGCATGCCATTAAAAGATCATTCGGGAAAAGTTACAAGTCACTTAAGTGGATTACTCTATAGAACAAGCAAGCTTCTAGAATTGGGAATAAAACCTATCTATGTTTTTGATGGAACACCACCAGCTCTTAAAGAAGCGGAAATAAAAAGACGCTCAAAAGTAAAAGAAGAAGCATTGGTTAAATATGAGAAGGCTATAAAAGAAGGAAAAATTGAAGAAGCTCGTAAATATGCGCAAGCTACATCTCGTTTAAAGGATTACATGCAAGAAGACAGCAAGAAACTATTATCATTAATTGGACTTCCATGGATTCAAGCTCCTAGCGAAGGTGAAGCCCAAGCTGCATATCTATCAAAGAAAGGTGATGCAGATTATTGTGCAAGTCAGGATTATGATAGCTTACTTTTTGGAACGCCTAAACTTATTAGAAATTTAACAATTTCAGGGAAAAGGAAAATTGCTAGAAAAAATAGTTACATAAATATCTGTCCTGAAATAGTGGAATTAAAAAAAGTACTTGCAGCAAACAAAATTACCTTTGAGCAGTTAATAGATTTAAGTATCTTAATTGGAACAGATTTCAATCCAATGGGAATAAAAGGTTTGGGTCCAAAAACAGCTTTAAAACTTATCAAAGAACATGGAACTATTGCAAAAGTTTTACCCCATGTAAAAAATAACCAAATTCAATTTGACCCTCAAGAAATCAAAGAGATTTTTATAAATCCAAAAATAACTGATGATTATATTCTAAAATGGAAAGAAGTTGATGTTGATGGTGTTATTGACTTTCTATGTAGAAAAAAAGATTTCTCAGAAGAAAGGGTAAGCAAAGCGTTAATAAAAATTCAAGAAGGTTCTAAGGAAATAAAAGAGAAAACTACTCTTGAACAATGGTTTGGATAAAGTCTTTAGCTCCATTAAATGACAGTTAGTTCACAGAATTACTGACCAAATTTCCCAGTCAAAGGGACAAAAGCTACCCCACCCAAATTTTCTTTTTTGATTTGTCCATTAACATCTTTTGAAATTTTTATGAGGTTTTGAAATAATGAGACATTTCCAATTGGGATAATCAATATTCCTCCCGTTTTTAATTGATCGATAAGAGGTGGAGGTATTGAAGGAGCTGCTGCATTAACTAATACTCTATCATATGGAGCTTTTTCGAGATACCCCTTTGAACCATCAGTATTGATTATTTTTATTCGATCCGCATATTTTGAGTTAATTATGTTTTTTCGCGCATTTTCAGCCAGATGTTTAATTATTTCTAAGGTGAAAATACATCCCCATTCACTTCTAGGGGTAGAACTAGGTGCGATTATTTCTGCTATTGTTGCAGAATGCCAACCTGACCCAGCTCCGACCTCTAAGACTTTATTGCCAATTTCTAGCTCTAAGGCTTCATTTATTATTGAAACCATGTATCGCCTAGTTCAGTGATATACTAAAACTATGTGGCGCAGAAATTGTTTGGCTAAAGCCAATGGGAAGAGGCGTATCTAAAGAACTATACGACTTCATATCTGGGGGTAAGAAGTTGGTTCGAGGTATTGTACGCATTGCCCTTATTACATTTTGGGAATGTAAAACCTCCTGTTTTATGAGTTTGTCGATTAGTTTATTCCATTCATTGAGTTCCAATCAAACACCAAAAAAAGTAATGTTAAGCGGTCTTTTTAACATATTTATGAGCATGAAATAGTTGATTATCTACAGGTGCTTTTCGGTGTTGTATAACAATTATATTCTTGAGTTATGTGTTAATTTTTGTTATTAATTTTTTTTCTTGCATTTGTAGATAATTATGTTTTTTATTATAATAAAATGATTGGAGGTTAAATTTTTTAGTATTTTCCGTCTTTTATGCCTTGTAGTGTTTGTTTAGCTGTTTTTATCGCCACTTCTTTTGGCGCATCTTTTAGAAATTGCATTAGTGCATTTTCTTATTTCTGTTGTTTTGTTTATTTTCATTTTATCATCTTTTTTTCCATTATGTCTAGTAGGATGTAGGTTCCTATTAGTAGTAATAATATTATTCCGCTAAATTCTAGGCTTAGACTATTCATGCTGGTTTCACTAGGTTGCTTTGGTTTTTGTTTAGTTGTTCTGCTACTTCTATTGCTTTTTTGTATTTGTTAAAATCTTCAAACATTATTTTTTGCCTGAATGTTTTTTTTATTAATTT
>JAUWJK010000089.1 GCA_030607735.1 Candidatus Bathyarchaeota archaeon | reverse complement strand
ACGTGAATTCACGCTTCCTGCGGATCTCCCTATAGAATCAATAATAAAAAGAGTAAAGAGACGATTAATCACAGATTGGGGAATAGGAGATATAGAGCTAGAACTCAATCAGAATAAAAAAGTCATTTACTTGGCTATATCAGCGAAAGAAGAGGGATTAAGCGTAATATTGCCTAGAGGAAAAATAGCTATTCCAATTGAGTGTGCAGTTTTGCCCTCAAAACTAGTAATAGGTGACTATGTAACATTATTTCTAGATAACAAAGAAGCAATCGAAAGAATAGAAGTCAATGGAATAGATGAAATAAACAAAGTAATAACAATATTCTCTGACGGGGAAGTACTTGAGAAAATTAGAGGTAGCAAAGCAAAACTGGTTATAGCGTTACCAATTAGTGTACCAAAACCACCTGCAATTAGCGTAGAACACAAATCTGGATCAATTAATAAATTCAAAATACAACGAATACTTAAGTCTTTAAATAAAATAGGAATAAGTGAAGAGTTAGCAAATAAAGTTGGAATAAATGTTCAAATTAAACTCAACAAAATGGATCCTCCTATTTCTACAACCACAATAAAAAAAGTCATTATAAATGAGTTGAAAAAAGAAAAACCTGAAGCTGTAAAAGTGTTGAAGAAACAACAAAAGCAATCAGAGAAAGACTAAACCAACTTGACCCAAAACCAATTACAAAATCTAAATGCCTAAAATGTGGAAATAAAAATAATCTAAATATCAATCTAAGATTTGATCTCTGAAAGATATTTCAAATACCCCATTTATAAGTAGACTAGAGTTCTCATAAAGATAAATCAAAAACAGGATTTCTAATATTCAAAAATATATTAAAAAAATCTATGTAAAACTAAAGAAACAAATATTCGTAGAAAATAGATAGAACTGGAATTAAAATGTCAGATACCTGCATTTTCTGCAAGATAATACAAAAAAAAGCGCCAGCAAGTATTGTTTATGAGGACAAAAGAATAATCGCGTTTATGAGTATTCAGCCAATAAATGTTGGACACACTTTAGTTATACCAAAAAAACATTACGAAAACATTTACGAAATCACTGAAGAAGAAATTGGTCAGCTGTATAGAATTGTAAAAAAGATTACAAAAGCAGTAAAGACTTCAATTAAAGCTGAAGGAATCAGAATAATTCAGAACAACGGCAAAGCAGCAGGACAAGTAATATTTCACATGCACGTTCACATAATTCCCATGTATAACAACAATATATGGAATCACCCCCAAAATCGAGATACAAAAATGTTGAATCAAGACGCTAAAAAAATACAAAAAGCTATTGGATAAATAAAAAATCAGTCAATTCATTTCTCATATTTTTTTAAAATTCAAGTTAACCTTATATTAATATTGATCACAAGTTTCATTTAAATTAAGTCTTCTAAAAGTTCAAAAAAGAAGAATATTAAGAGACACCTATAAAAGAGGGAAAACTATCATCTTTTTCTGCAAAAAGCGGGAAGAAAATGACTGAAGAACCTGAAAAAATCGAACCATCAGTACCTGAAATCGAACCATCAGTACCTGAGAAACTTTTAATTGATGATCCTAACAACTTTTTGTTTCATGCAGCATATGTTACATATTCTGAATTATTTGACTCTGTCCATACAATTGAAGCAAAACAAGATTTGAATGAAAACATTGAATCTCTCAAAGAAAACAAAATTGATCCCAGTACATTTTACATGAAAATCACGCAACATCGAACCGATGGAAATAATAGACAACATGGAAGATTTACACTAAACACACAAAGGAAAAGAGATTGGCGGAAAAAAAGTCAGCGATCAGACAGAATCAAAAGGCACAAAAAGTAAATTTCAAAAAAAATAAACCATTTCGTATTCTATAAAATATTAAGGAATAAAATGGTTAAACAAACCTCACAATATAATATTATTAATTATTTATTATTTGTTGGTTCAAACCAATGAAGGGTTATGGTTTATGGCTGTATTTATTATGTTCACACTAAAAGGTTAGTTTTAAAGATTAATGTCATTAATGGTACTCTTTGGTTTTTTCTTGAAGAAATGATCTTTAAATACTTGGGTGCCTACAAGTATTAGGTAGATTTATTTAGGTGGCTTTTTGGAAGTATTCTTTTTTTTCTATTTTATTGTAAATATTAGATTAAATGTATAAGGAGGTTAGAGTATGGAAGCAACATCAGGAATTCATTTCGCAATTGAAGCAGGTATCAAATCAAAACTTAATGCTGTAGGAGCTATTTCAAGAGAGAAAGCTGTAACATGTCATCAAGCTAACTTTACCATGCAAGAAATAAATTGGATCGATTATATCGCGGGTGGTATGTTTGCAAGGGTGAAAAAGACAGGGACTGGTCGGTTCTACGTTTGAATCCACCAATAAATCTGTTATAGGACTCGATTTTGAACTTATTTTCACAGTTTAAACATATTTAATATCATAGCTTTTATTTAAAATATAAGAGGAAAAGAGAATCAGTATCTTTAGTCGACTATTTTGACTAAGGTTCCTAACGCCTGACCGGGTACTCCTTTCTTAAATTTTACTCTAATAACATCGTTCTTTCCGTGGAAACCTGATATTTTACCAATAAACTGTTTATTTTTACCTTTCCAAATCACTTTTTGACCAATGAGTTTTCCTGAACGAGATACTAAATCTTCATGATTAAATTGGATTAAGCATTCGTGTGGGTACTGCATGCTATTACCTGATCGATAATTCATTATTCTTCCATAAACTGGTTGAGACAAAACATTCACCTTTACAAAGTTTACTTAAAGAAATACCTTGCTCTTAAACATGTTTCAGAAGAAAATAGAAAAATTTGTTTTATTTATGGTATTCGCTACTTGTTTTTCTATATTAAAAAACTTTTGACATTAGAATTGAACTTTGATAAAATAACTCACTAAACGATTTTTGCATCTAAGGTTCAATTTTATTTAACTTATTTAATTCACAGATTAATTTTTGGTCTTATATCCAAAACTGAAATATTTTCTATTTAGTAACTATCTATAAGAGTAATCTATACTATGATTCTATAATCATCGTCTAGCTGATTAAAGGAGAATAGAAAAACCATGAAAAACGGAGATTCAAATATCAAACCAAAGCGTCTATTCAAAAGTCTACTTCAACAAAATGGATACACAAAAAAAGCTATTGAAGAACTCTACAAATGGTATGATTCTTCAGATAAAAAAGGAGTAGCAAGTTATTAGTTCATTCTATTTTGCGGGTTCAAAAAAACCACAGTAATCATTATTAGAAAAATAAATATCACAGTTTTGCACTCAAAAGCATGATGTGGGTTTAGTGGATCTTAAAAGTTTACGTAAAATAAGTTATGGGGTCTACATAGTTACTTCAGGAAAAGGGGGCAGGTGTAATGGTCAAATTGCCAACAGTGTAATTCAAATTTCATCCAAACCTGCAATGGTTGCTGTTTCAATTAATAAACAAAATTTTACCCATGAAATTATTAAAGAGACCGGCGTATTTGCGATATCAATTCTTTCTGAGAATACTCCTCTGTCATTTATTGGTAATTTTGGGTTTAAATGTGGAAGGGATTTTAATAAATTCGAGGATGTTGAATATCAAGTTGGAGAAACTGGTACACGAATTGTTTTAAACTATTCTACAGCTTATTTTGAAGCCAAAGTAGTTAAAGAAATAGATGCAAAAACTCACACTTTGTTTATAGGAAAAATAGTTGATGCAAAGCAACTTAGTGATAAACCTCAAATGACATATACCAATTATCATCAGATCAAAAGAGAAACCACACCCAAATCAGCTCCTTCCCACCTTAATGAGACAAAAGAAGTACCCCCAAAAAATGGAAAATACATTTGCAGCATATGTAACTATGTTTATGATCCTGCACTAGGAGATCCAATTTCAGGTGTTAAACCTGGGATTCTTTTTGAAGAATTACCCAAAGATTGGACCTGCCCAATATGTGGAGCAACAAAGATCAAATTAAAGAAAAAGGAAAAAACGTAACAAACATCAGCATATTTGTTAACTGATTCTAAATACGAAATTTTGTTGAAAGGTTATGTAAAACCTTTGGATGTTATCTTTAAATATTAAAATTGTTGGTTAAATGGTGATTTAATTGACTAAAACTAAACCTTTTCTAAAAGTTTCTTCTTTGTTTTGATTCTTACCTTCAAACATTTAAATGGCAAAAAACATAATATAATAATGTAAAAAGCATAAATTACAATGTGAAAAGCACGAATTATTTTGCTTGTCATAGACTGCTTTTCATAAATAATTAGTGAACAGGGTTCAAGAATGTTAACAGAATATAAAAAGTTAGAAGAGAGTCTCCTACCATTAAATGAACTAAACAGACTTCTTAATCTATCATCTAATGAACTCAAACAACTGGAAAATATTATTCAAGTTCATCCAATGCGCATTAGTGCTTACTATATGTCTTTGATAGATTGGAATGATCCAAATGATCCCATTAGACAAATGGCTATTCCATCTCTGGATGAAAGTAACCTGGATGGTTTCTATGATACAAGCGGAGAAGCTGAGAACACAAAAATGCCTGGACTACAGCACAAATATACCCAAACCGCACTCATCTTAGCCACTAACAGGTGTTCAACATATTGTCGCCACTGTTTTAGAAAACGCCTTATTGGATTGCCAACTGAGGAACTATTGAACCGTTTTGATGAAGCTGCTGAATATATTTCAAGACATGAGGAAATAAACAATGTCCTTATCACTGGAGGTGATCCGCTAGTTCTTTCAAACGAAATAATAGAAAAATTCCTAAGGACTCTAATGAAAATTGAGCACATCGACTTTATTCGATTTGGAAGTAGAGTTCCAGTGACTCTTCCAAACAGATTAAGCGATCCAGATCTCTTATCTCTTTTCAAAAAATATTCACGCTTAGATAAACGAATTTATGTTACAACACAATTCAACCATCCCAAAGAGATAACTCCCCAATCAACTATTGCAGTAAATAATCTTCTAAAATCAGGTGTATTAGTAAATAATCAAACAGTTTTACTAAAAACTGTAAATGATAATTCTTCAACTCTTTCAACTCTCCTAAAAGAACTGATACGCATTGGAGTTGCACCATATTATATTTTTCAATGTCGTCCAGTTAAAAGAGTAAAATACCACTTTCAAGTCCCAATCTATAAAGGAATAAACATAGTTAAAGAAGCAAAAATAAAATGTGACGGTTTAAGCAAACGTTTCAAATATGTAATGTCGCATAAAACAGGAAAAATTGAGATACTTGGAGTAATGAATGGAAGTATCTACTTTAAGTATCATCAAGCAAAAAACGAAAAAGACTTAGGGAGAATTTTTAGCCGAAAAATAAACAAAAAAGCTGGTTGGCTAGATGATTTCCAATAAAAATATGCCTATTCAACAAATAGACCCTCCAAGCCTAACCAGGAATAACTAAGAGCATCCCCAGAAAAGCAAAAAATTTTTGTTAAAACAAACAATTCTTAAAACTAACACCTCTTCCAGAAGTTAATGTATGAATCCTGACTTAACAATACAATAATAAGAATTTACCCAATCTCAATAATGTACATAAAATGGATTAATTCGTAATGTTAGATTCAATCATTGTTTTTTGTTTTTACGTTTTATTGTTGTAGGTTTAAGTTATAAGCTAAGAAAATTAGTGCTTGGGAGTCCTCTTTTTGTTTAGTTTAAAGAGACTTTTTTGGGTTACCTACTTTGGGAATGGTTATGACAAATTGTGCTCCTTTACCTTGTTTTCCTGTTTCTTTAATAGTCCAACCGTAAATACCACACATCACCCTAATCATATACAAACCCAAACCAGTACCTTTCCCAAAACCCTCAACAAAAACCTTCACCTTCTCATCCTTTGATATACCAACACCATCATCCTCATAAACCAACTTCAATCATTTGTCATCTCTGATTCTATGTTTTAAACCAAATTGAGAAAAGACCATCGTGGATAGGGGAGAGAGATGCTAATTATTGAAGAAAAGGGATTTTTTCAACTTGGCCTGTAACCTTTTCCTTTTTTAGATTTCTAACCTCATTGAAATCTCAAACTCTAACATATTTAAAATAAATTAAACATGTGTGAAACTATTTTAGTAATGTTTAAATATGTTTAACTACTTAAATGTAATTAGAATAGTTTAAAATGTGATTAAGATGTCCAGTAAACCTCCCAGAATGATGCAAAGAGATTTGATGGAAGCAGAGGATATGGATTTTGAAGAAGAAAAAGAAAATTGGAATACTTACAAGTTGGCTGATGGTACTACTTTAAAAATAAAGTTAGTGTTACGTGGAGTTAAAAGATTAAAGAAATTTGCTCCAGATGGCAATCCAATATATGTAATAAATGCCCAAAATGTTCTTAGGATGGTTGATGTTCCTAAGGAATTAAAGATGAAACCTAAACCTTCATCTT
>JAUWJK010000121.1 GCA_030607735.1 Candidatus Bathyarchaeota archaeon | reverse complement strand
TTTAAATTAGTTAGATTTAAGAAACTTGGCGCATTAATGCAAATTCCATTTTCAAAGCTAGTGCAATCTTCATGTTTTTTATTTGCAAAATCCATTTTAGGTAGTCTACGTTGAATTCGTTGAAGTGTTTTTTGCCATAGACCCAATTCTTTAACCCTTCATGTTGACTTTTCTAGCTATTTTACCTAGTAGATTTCCAAGAAATTGAAGTTCATTCCGGACTTTTTGGTCTTCAACTTTATATTATTAACCTACGGATGCTTTGGCGTTTTTTGTTCATTTATGCTAGTTTTTTGCTGTCTTTCCCAGGTGAAGCCTCAAAAACCTCGTCAACTTTTATGATACCTACACTCTTAATCTGAAGTTTCATAAGTTCCATGACCTTTTCAGAAAAACTATCAAAAACAGGACCAGAAGTCTGAAATCCAACAAATGTTCCTTTCAACTGATATCCAACCATAGGTCCTTTGAATATTTGAATTGCAACTTTTTTTGTGTGTTCAAGGTTTACCTTTGTGTTCTTAATAAATAACTCTGCGAACGCAATTGTCTCCGAGTCAATAGCGGTTATGCTTCCAACTGTAGCTACATTTGGAGCACCTTTCTCATCGACTGTTGCTATCATTTTAGTTGAATCTGGCGCTACAATAATGTCCATAACATCTTTAGGCATATTAACCATTTTTCATTTCTCCAATCAAAAATACTTTAGTCATAATTATTTATTTAATCTTTGTTTAAAGTTTTGGTAATATTTTTCCCTTTTAATTTTTATCTTAGCAAATATCAAAAGGCCTCTTTTAATTTGCCTACCGGCCCAAATCTGTTCAAACAAGGATTTGAACCCCAACCACAGTGGAGATATCACCCTGACTCTAACTAAGCATGCATTTTAAACAACAAAACAACATCATCTTGATCCACTAAATGAACCGTACCATCACCACAATACACCATCCCACCTTTCACAACCTTCTGATAACGTGTTTTACACACTCTAATCTGAGAACAACCATCACAATCTCTTGACAACAACTCTTAACACCTCACATCTTTTTTAAAAAATATTCTTTATACACTAATAATTAATGTGAAAAGAGAATTAGAATTGACACTACTGCATTTTTCGAATAGCTGAAAAAAGAAAAGGGTGGTTATATAATATTAAAAACTAATTCTTTTCAAGAGATTATTGAACTAATATAGAGTTTGTTTGCACTCATCTTTTTGATAGAAGATTTACATGATTTCCGCTAAAACGATTCCAAAGAAAGGGGATGAGGCATAAGCAAGTTGACAGAACTTAACAAGTCAGGAGAAAAATCACCTCGTAATATTTAATACAAAGTTTAGCAGAACCCAATGGAGGATTAATATGTATTTAGAAGCGAATTTAGCACGACTAAATAGTAGTTTTAATAGCAAAGGTCTTGAATTCAAAAAAGAAAAAAACAATATTCGAATCATTGAAAAAAAGGCATATCTGTTTAATGAATTCACAACATTAAAGAACATATTAGAGAAAAACTTCAATGTGACTTATAATTCTAACATGCTTTGGCATTTTGACTCTTTAGGAATCGAAAAATTATCCTCTAAAAAATTAAAATGGGAACCCACTAAAGATATAGCTGAATTAGTAATTGACTTTAATAAACATCTGGAAAGTCTTGATGAAACAATTTTAAGAGATTCAATGAAAAGTTTCTTTAAAAACAACAAATATTTTTTCAAAGCACCAGCCGCTATGAGTTATCATCACGCCTATGTTGGGGGTCTACTGGAACATTCAGTTCAGACAACAAATATGGCTCTCGCTCTTCGAGATAATTTTTTAGAAGATATGAACATCAATGAAGATTTAGTAATTGCTGGTGCTATCCTTCACGATGTAGGAAAAATAAATTGCTATCAACTTAACGGTGATATTATTGGCAAAACTCGAATATATGACATCCAATATCACATAGTCAACGGAATAAAAATTGTGTCACAAAATATAGTTTGTTCAAAGCTTGACGATATTATTCACATCATAGCTAGTCATCATTGTTTGAAGGAGTGGGGATCACCAATACAGCCACAAACAAATGAAGCATGGATCATATATAATATTGAAAACTTATCCGCTAAAATAATGGGATAATAGTTCGATTAACAAAAAATATTTTAGAACAAAAACTTAAAGACGCATAGTTTGGTTTTGGATTAAAAATTAGTCACAAAACACCCTCACCTTCCTGAGATAACTCAAGTGAAAGCTTGGGAGATTCCCCTTTATCATGTCATTGATTTTCCGCGAATTTTTTTCAAGAGATTTCCATCCAAGTTTACGAGGGTTTTAATAATCCTTCAAGGGCTAATGTCTTACTCTTTTATACCCCAATTTTCTCACCAGATCATTTCTCACTCTTCTTTCTTTTCTTAGAGCTTAAGCTTTTTGTATTCTCATAAATCAAAAAAAACTAAGAACAGCAAAATAGACACCCACTAAAGCTCCTCATAATTTTGCTTGTCACTATTTTTGATTGCACACACTAAAAGTAACTATTTGCCTTAAAGTGCATTGCAGTTAAATATTATTAACCCAACTTAATTTTGAAGCAGATTGCCCACCTATCGTAAACCTAAAAGAAGTGACTGGTCAAAATCACTAATTTTCATAAGCGTTTATGTTGCAGTTATTTCCATTACGGCTTTTTATCTACTATTAATTTATTGGTATCTCTGGATAGCGTTAGTAGCAGGTGGGTTGATAATCCTTATTTTGTGGCACACTAAATCTACTGCGTACCTTTGTCCAATATGTGGCTCCGAATTTGAAATTTCTGTATTAACTGATTTCTTAAGCCCTCATGGAGTAACTAAGAGTGGCGGTTGGTTGTACTTGAAATGTCCCTTTTGCTCTAACAGGTCAAAAATGCAGGTGCTTGTTAAGACAAAAGACAATTCAAACCCCCAATGATGGTAAAAAAGAATTAGTTCTATAGTCATTGCTTGTTACCCTTGATGCAAAATTGTTGTCGAAAAAAAAGAATAAATATCCTGTAACATGAATCAGAAATAATAGGAAATTGTTTATTTTGAGTTTGGAGGAGTTGATTGTTTGAAGGCGGAGTTAATTGCACCTTGTGGTATGAATTGTAATGTGTGTAGCAGCTATCTTGCTTTGGTAAATGATACTAAATCTAAGGGAGTTAAGCTTTCTTACTGCAGTGGCTGCCGCGTGCAGGATAAGAAGTGTTCTTTTGTTAAGAAGAAATGTAAAAAAGTTCTGAATCATAAAGTTGACTTTTGCTATAAATGCAACGAGTTTCCCTGTGAACTCTTTAAAAAGCTTGTTTTCAAAAAATATGAAACATTTTATCGTATGAATATGGTTGATAATCTCAAATATATCAAAGAACATGGTATGAACAAGTTTTTGAAGTCTGAAGAGAAGAAGTGGAAGTGTTCTAAGTGTGGAGAGCTGATTTGTTGTCATAATGGGGTTTGTTATAGTTGTGATTTGGATAAAATGAAAACAAAAAAGAAACTCTACCGATGGGATGATTAAAAGTATTGTTGTTGTTGGATTAAAATTTAATCCA
>JAUWJK010000070.1 GCA_030607735.1 Candidatus Bathyarchaeota archaeon | reverse complement strand
TAAATAGTTATTAAATAGAAGATGTATTTTCAAATCTTAATAGATTAACTGCGGGGGTCTCCCAGTCAGGTCAAAGGAGCAGGGCTTAGGACCCTGTCGCGTAGGCGTTCGTGGGTTCGAATCCCACTCTCCGCACCAATTAGAATCTAGGTTTTAAGGAAGATTCTCCATTGACAATGGATACAATTTCTATCCTGGATGTTTTTAATATTACATTTGTTTCTTATTTTGAAAATCAAATCAATTACCAAGTTTCAGAAACATTTTTTTCCTCCCACATTATTTTGGTGAATACTCTTTGATAATGGTGTATGAAATGGATATAGTCACAATCCTTATTGTTCTTGGTTTAGCCATGGATTCATTCTCAGTATCCATAACAAGGGGATTCGCCAGCACCAAAACCAGAATGTTTATTGAAGCACTAAAAACTGGTTTCTTCTTTGGGTTATTTCAAGGATTAATGCCAATAATAGGATGGCTTGCAGGATTAAGTTTTATAGATTTTATTTCAGGTTTTGATCATTGGATAGCATTTGGGCTTTTAGTTTTTATTGGTGTAAGAATGATTTATGAATCAATTTCTAGAGAGTCAAAACAAGTTGTTAGTTCTTCAAGTTTTAAAGTTTTAATTATGTTGTCTATTGCAACTAGTATTGATGCTCTTGTTGTTGGATTGAGCTTATCTTTTCTTGAGGCCTCAATTGTAACTGCTGCAATTATTATTGGAATCTTAACTTTTTTTCTTTCATTTATAGGAGTATACATTGGCAAAAAGTTTGGAGGTTACTTTGAGAAGATTGGAGTCCTAGGTGGAATTATCCTTATTGTAATTGCTGTAAGAATCATGATTGAGCATTTAGAAATACTAATTTAATTAAAAATGGAGGTTTTGCGGGAGACATCACCATTTCTAGGGGAGTTACGACAAACACACCACGGCCTTTGGGCGCCTCAGAATACCATTTGATTTCAAATCATCTCGCGGGGAAAACAGAAATCAACTGACACCCCGCGAACAATAACGTGCAATTCTCATCATAGACGCCATACACATTTCGGTTTTCACCAAGTCTAATCAGAACTTTGAAGATGATAAGTTTAAAGCGACAATCGAATATATCAATAATTTCAAACAAATTTGCCCATTCTTGTTAATAACTATATATTTCTGCATAATTATATTAAGAACAATAATAACATAGCCACTTATGGGTAAAACTGCTAGCGATTATAAATTTAACAATAAGAATCTGTTCGCAATTGTTAGCTATATTTGGCACTTTATCCATGACTATTCTATTCGTAACTTACAGCCAAGAAGTGGAAATATCTAAAGAATTGTCGGAAGAAAATACCATACCTTGGTGTGATAAGGTTGAAAAAATTTCTTTAAACAAAGCTAACGGAAAACAAGTTATGCAATCCAGAAAAGTTTAGTTCAGTAAGTAGAAAAAAGGGAAATGAATTCTGAGAAAAATCCACAACCTAACAAGATTACCACATCTTGGTCAATGTTTATAATTCATATTTTACCGGTAAATTAGGGCGTAGGTCCCACCCACCCCCCGCATCTTTATAAGAAAAAATGACTGAAGCTTATTTTGTAAACACCAATTGATTTTCAACGTATCAATAAAGTAGGTAATCTTTTATTGGGTCTCTTGGTTTTTACCAGCATGGTTTGTGGAATAGTAGGAACTGAAAACAACATTGGACCAGTCCCCAATTCTGGCAATAGCATTCAGACGACAGTGGATTTGATCAATATAATAAATCAGCCTTGCCACTTTTTTTCTCATTAATACTTTTCTTTCGCAGAATTACTTTATGCGGTCCAGAAAGAATAGGCTTTTATATTCTCTTTTTTGAATTGAGTTTCTAACATTATTTTGATTTCATCTTCATCTAAGTTTAAAATTCCATTTTTATCTTCGTGAAGTGCAATTCCTGTCTCTTTTAGATTTTTATCTTTGGGAAAATCAAGGAAAATGTAGTATCGCTTATCATGAAGAAGAATGATTTTTAGTATTGTTAATTCTTTATTTGGTGAAAAACCATTTTGTTCAAGTATGAAAACAATTGATGGAGGTTTCTTTTCACGTACTAACTGTTTAAATTTTTCCCATCTTCTGATTCTAACATGACCCTCGTTCATCGACAATATCAACCAATCAATGTTAGTTGCTCATACTCTCATAGATATTCATCTAAGAGTAAGAGTTGTATCAAATTTATATCTCCTTTTATTGAGTCTAAAGTAGATTAGACAAATAAAAAGTGTTTCCTACAAGGATTTAGAAGTTCAGGAAGGAAAAAAAGTTCCAACCTCAATATCAATTGATTTTACAGTAGGCATCGCTGGAAGATTGGAAGTGGGAGGTTTAGCTCACACTGTAATCGCGCATGAAAACTGGAAATATTTGTGTTGGATAAGAATAGCCTTAGTTATTTAAAAAAAAAAGGAAAAAGTTATGAATCTTTCTAGGGATTGCCATCAGTGTTTCCATTAAAGCTGCTGAAGCTATTACCTCCAAAAAAATAATGATTTTGAAGTTGATTGATGCTATCCATCAGGGTACCAACCATATGTTAAAGTATAAAAGTTAAATTTTCTTAGAAAAGTAGAAAAACAACTGTCCTTTTCATAATTATAAAATAACAGCGATATAGAAGAGGGTTTTGTTTGAAAAAAATTACTTATATTCTACTCGGAATAATGTTGTCTGTTATTTTATTTCTTGTATTTTCACCCAAAACAGAGGGCATATCGAATAATCCATGCAGCTCTTGTCACCCTTTTCCAAATGGAGCATTTGATCAGTATCTAGATATCTTGGAAGGGGACGTTCAAACTCAAATACCTTCTTCAATAGATAAAGAACAGATAAAAACGGTTTCCGTAATAATTGAAAATGGTGGTAGTTCTGGCATATATGATAAAATATCAGACGTTTTTTTGAGTCTAGCCTCACAATACGGTTTTTTTTCAGTTGATTCCCAAGCCATTGTTCTTGGAGACATGTATCTTGGTAAGAGAAGTGCTGTTTGGCATATAACTGGATTATCAGATGGAAATGATATAATTGTGGTTAGTGTTGTTGGAACAAACCAACATGGATCTTCTCAATTCACAGATAGCTACTCAATTCCCATAATTGTTGGTCAACCCACAACTACTCCAACACCCACACCAACCCAAACTCCAACACCCACACCAACAATAAACCAATTATCAGTTATCTTCCAATCACCAAAAGAAGAGGATAATTGGCTTACTTTAGCAACTCAAAATATTTCTTGGCTAACAAACGGAGGTAGACCACCTTTGAGAATAACCTTGGAATATCTAACGTCAAACATTAGTGAACATTGGATAAATATTGCACAGAACACTGCAAATAATGGTTCATTAACCTGGGAAAGTCCTAATATTAATGGAACAATAAATCTGAGGATCACAGCTTTTGATTCAAGTAGGCCTCCGCAAACAGCAATTGCCATAGTTAATATTCAAGTAGCAAAACCTATTCCTGAATTCACAACAATTATGATACCAATAATTCTGATGGGAGTTATCAGCTTAATTATTATTTTTAAACGAACATCAAAACAAAAAAAACCACCAAATCTTATTTATTAAATAGAAAATACAAAATTTGTTTAAATAAGTTGAATCTTGGAATAATGAAAAATGGGTCTTCACGAATTAAGCTCTGTAATGCTTTACATCCATCCTCCGCTGGCAATTATTGGACATGTTCTGATTTTTTCTTTCACTTTTATTTTAATAATTATTCAACACAACCACCAAAACAAAATAAAATACTTGGGTGTTTTAGCTTGGTTGTTTACGTTTTCAGGATTGGTCACAGGAATAATCTGGGCTCAACTAGCATGGGGTAGCTTTTGGTCATGGGATCCAAAAGAAACATTAACGTTAATACTGTTTTCTACTTTTTCATCAACCCTTTTGTTTTATTTTGAGGATAAAAAGGAAATTGCAATATGCTTTTCTTTGATCTCTTGTGGCCTTGTTGTGATAACAATATTGATCTCTTTTATCTTGGCTGGATTACATTCGTTCATTTAATTAAAGATACAAAAAACATTAATCTAGATTGTTAAAATTGATTTAGTAAACAATTCTTAATTAAAAAAAATGAAAACTGAGTAGGAAAAAACTGGTATGTCTTAATTAGGAAATCAGGGTTTTTCTCTACAAGCTACTTGGGTACATAAAGAATCATATGCATTTTTTCTTCCTAATTCAAAAGCTTTAAGGTTCATGTCTACAGTTTTTTTTGGAACTGCAGCAATTATGCTTTGTTTGATATATTTTTCTTCAACTGGAAATATTTGTAAGGCTGACAAACACCCCAGAAAAACTGTGTTTTCGGTCCTCACATTTCCACTTTCTTTGGCAAGTTTTAAAGCATCTACAATCGCTATATTTGATGTCCACTTTTTGAGCCTTGTAATAACTTGGTCAAGAGAAAAGTATTCAAGTTTATTTTTTGAATCAATTATTATTGAAGTCTCTATTGGTGGATGCATTATCCTTTTATTCATTAAAATTACACCGTCCTTCTTTAGATATTCTATGTAGCGTAAGGATTCGATAGCTTCCAAAGCAATCATTATGTCTGCTTGTCCAATAGGAATTAATGGTGAAAAAACATCATCACCTATTCTCATATGAACAGATACAGCTCCACTTCTTTGTGAAAGTCCATACATTTCACCTGTAACTATTTTTTTTCCACTATTTGCACAGGCGTCACCAATAACTCTGGTCAGCAGAACTAAACCTTGACCTCCAACTCCACAGATAAATACATTTAAACTCATTTTTTCACCTCAACTCGTTTCACTGAATGAAGGGGACATAACTTGGAACAAACAGAACAGCCATCACAAAGCTCAAGAGAAATCTTAGGTTGTTTATCATTATCAAGTTCATAGGCAGGACAATAAAAAGTTCGAAGACACACATATGGTCTTTTACACAGGGTCTTATCAACATAAAAGGGTACAATAGGTTCCCCTTTTCTTCTTTTGACTCTATCACCATACAAAGCACATTCTCTTCTAGAGATAACCACTGATAGTCCATCAAAATCTAAAGCTCTTCTAAATACCTCAATATTGTTTTTCACATTATATGAATCGACAACTTCTACGAACTCTACTCCTATAGCTTTACAAATATTCTCAATTAGGACCTTTTTTCCTTTTCTTCCACCTGCAATAAATTCAGTTGAAGGATTAAATTGTTGACCAGTCATCGCTGTTACAGAATTGTCTAAAATAAACAAAGTAAATTTGTTCCCATTATGGACTGCATTAATTAAAGCCGGTATACCTGCGTGGAAAAATGTTGAATCTCCACTTATAGCTACTACTCTCTCCTCTATAACATGTGATAAACCGTTAGCTACACCCACTCCAGCACCCATACAAAGCGAGCTATCAGAACGAGATATAGGTGGATATATCCACATTGAATAGCAACCTATATCGTTAGCAAAATAATGATTTTGTCCTTTGGAGACCTGAATTTTTAATGCTTGATTTAACGCTACAAATGTAGCTCTATGGGGACATCCTGCACAAAAAGTTGGATAACGATCAGGCAAATCATCTTTCAACTCTTTAGCTTTGAGAAGTATAGTTTGATAATCAGGTTTTTTAGTTTCAGTTGCTAAAGCAATTCCAGTTGCAACTATATCCGGATTGTATTCCCAAGCTTCGGAAAAAGTTTCGGAAAGCTTTCCAAAAATTGTAAGATCAGGATTAATGTCCTTTGATAAAACGTATATTTCTTTTTCCAAATAAGGCGATAATTCTTCAACAACAATTACTTTTTTTAGTTTTTTTATAAAATTACTAATTAATTTTTTTGGAAGCGGATAAGTTGTCCCTAATTTTAAAATATTAATTTTATTTTGTAATCCAAGGATTTTAAGGGCCTCAAGAACATGTAAATAAGAAACAGATGAAGTTATTACCCCCATAGCAGAGTCAGCACGTGTAATCAAATTAAATTCCGATGTTTCAAATTCTTGTGATAGAGCTTTTGTGCGTTCTAGCATTTTTAGTTTTTTTTGGCGGGCTACTTCGCCTAAAGTAATATATTTTTCGCCAAGTTCGTTCCATTTAACTTTCTTGAAATCTTTGCGATTAAATTCAAGGAGATCAACAATTCCACTTTGGTGATTCACTCTTGTGACTGTACGAATAATTACAGGGACACGATGTCTTTCAGATATTTCAAATGCTTTTTTAGTCATATCTTTGGCTTCTTGAGGAGAAGCTGGTTCAAGCATTGGAAGATAAGCATTTGGTGCAAAGAATCTACCGTCTTCTTCTGATTGGGAAGAATGAGCATGAGGATCATCAGCCATAACTATCACTAGACCACCTCGAACGCCAGTATATCCTAGAACAAACAAGATATCAGAAGCCACATTAGTCCCTACACTCTTCATAGCTGTGAGGCTACGAACTCCTGAAAAAGCTGCACCAGCGCAAACTTCTAGTGCTACTTTCTCATTTGATGTAATTTCCATTTGGTAATCAAATTCACCTACTGCTGCTGAAAAAGTATCTAATATTTCTGAAGTGGGAGCACCTGGATAAAAAGCCACCATTTTTACATCTGCTTCTAAAGCACCTCTAACTATTGCTTCATTACCTAGCATAAAAGCAGTTCTTGCTTCTTTTATTAAAACATCTTTTAGAACCATATTAGAAATAGCAATTTGTAAGGTTATAAACCTTAATATTTGCTAATAATTGGTTTGTTTTGATCTTATTGCAGCTAACTTGCCGCCTACTTTAATCATTCTTTTTTCTCGATCGCTCAGATTGAGCGAGACCCGAATTATATTTTGTTGGTTAACATTTGTTAAAGACATTATGTTTTCTAGATCTTTAACGTTAATACTTAAAATGTCGCCTTGGTTTATTCGTTTGTAATCTTGTTTACTGATTAAAGTTAGCGGTAAAATTCCAAAATTTACAAGATTGGCTTGATGAATTCTAGCAAATGATTTAGCAATAATTGCTTTTACACCAAGATATTTGGGGGCTAATGCAGCGTGTTCTCTGGATGAACCTTGACCATAATTTTCCCCACCAATGATAAAACCGCCCCCTTTTTTCAGGGCTCTTTTGGAAAACAAAGAATCCAAGTATCGAAATACATGTTTACTTATCTCAGGAATATTACTTCTCAGTGACATAACCTCTGAACCTCCTGGAAGAATATCATCTGTTGAAATGTTATCTCTAGTTTTAAGCAGTACTTCTCCTGTAAGAGTATTAGGCAAAGGCAGAAAATCTGGTAGCGGTTTTATGTTGGGTCCTCTCATTATTTTTTTTGAATGAAGTTCTGCACTGGGAAAAATAAACAGATTATCAGCGATAAGCATTTTTTCAGGCATGTTTAGTTCAGGGTAATGTTCTAGTTTTCGCGGATCAGTTATTTTGCCATAAATTGCTGAAGCAATTGCGGTTTCAGGACTAACTAAATAAATTTTAGCGTTTTGAGTTCCCGAACGACCCTTAAAGTTCCTATTAAAAGTTCTTAGAGTAACTGCGTCAGTTGAGGGAGCTTGTCCAATTCCAATACACGGACCACACCCATTTTCTATTACTCGTGCTCCAGCTTTTAGAATATCTAAGAGTTCCCCAGTTGTAACTAGGTTTTCTAAGACTTGCCTGGAACCAGGTGAAATTGTTAAACTAACTTGATCATGAATTTTTCTATTTTTAAGTAAACTTGCAACCATTTTCAGGTCTCTTAGAGAAGAATTGGTGCAACTTCCAATACAGACTTGGTCTACTGGTAAGCCTTCAACGTTTTTGACGGCTTTCACATTATCTGGGCTATGTGGTAGAGCTATTTGGGGTTCTAATTCAGAAAGATTTAGTTCAATCAATTCACTGTAACTGGCATTTTTATCAGGTTTTAACTCTGACCATTGGTTATCACGCCCTTGACTTTGTAGAAATAATTTTGTTACTTCATCAGATGGAAATATTGACGTTGTTGCCCCTGTTTCGGTTCCCATATTGGTTATTGTTCCTCGTTCAGGAACG
>JAUWJK010000128.1 GCA_030607735.1 Candidatus Bathyarchaeota archaeon | reverse complement strand
TAACCTTTTCCCTTTTTTTATTCTGTATTAAATTTTGTTCCTTTCTTAACCAAATCTGGAATGCTTAAGAGGCAAAAAAGTTATGTTAAGACTGCTCTCTTCTTTACATGGGGAAATTTAACGCAAACTGAAAAAGTAAACAAAATAATAAAAATAAAATGTTACTGCGACACTTGCAAAGGAAGAAACCGAAAATGTAACAACTGCGGAAACGAAGAATTCAAAGAAAAACCATTAAACCTATTCCCAAACCTGGAAACATCAAAAGTCTATGTGTGCAAAAAATGTGGGTATTGGAACAAAATAATAATTAAACGCTCTCATAAAAAGTGAATAAAAAAGTAAGGTTCTCTTTGGCTTTCTGATCGAAACCAAGTTTTTCAATAGATGGTGAAGGAGATAGGGGAATGTTGTGTTCGCAACTTATATGTTTGGATGAAAAACAAGTTTCTGCATTTAGGAGATTAGTAGTTGTTGGTGATTTGCATGGTGATTACTCGGCTCTCTGTTCTTTGCTCAAAGTTGTTAGTCCAAGTAAAGACGGGTTAATATTTTTAGGAGATTATGCTGATCGAGGTTCTTTTGGAGTGGAAGTTATTGAGAAGGTCGGCTGTCTTGCTAGAGATAATCCAGGAAATGTGTTTCTTTTGAAAGGAAATCATGAAGATTATTCAGAAAATGGGGAACCAACTTTTTTGCCAAGTGACCTTATTTTGGAGGTTGAAAGGAAGAGGGAGACTTGGAAGAAGTTTTTTGAAAATGGGTTCAAACAATTTTTAAGGCAATTGCGTTTAGCTGTTGTTCTACGAGGATGGCTGCTTTTTGTTCATGGTGGGGTGTCTAGTAGGATAGATAGCTTTGAGAAGTTAGGTAATCCTACAAGGCAAGTTGAGCAAGATGTTCTCTGGTCAGATCCATTTGATGGGTTAGGAGAGAGACCTAACATGAAACGGGGAGGTGTAGGTGTTGAATTTGGAGTTGACATAACCAAGAAAGTATGTGAACAACTAGGGGTTTTAAAGATAATTCGAAGTCACCAACCAAGAAAAGCTAGAAATGGTCCATTTTTTGAACATAAAAATCGAATAGTGACTATTAATTCTACAAGCTTGTATGGAGGTATGCCTTTTGTTTTGAGTGTTGATACTTCCAAATTTACTGAATTTGAAGTCATTAGACTAATTTAGATTTATAGTTTGTTTAGGGTTTGAGAAGCTTTTCAAGTTCACTAACTCTTTTTTCAAGTTGATTTATTTTAGTAAGAGCATCTTGACTTCTGCTTATTTCATACTATGGAAGATGAACTCTCAAACGTGTTTTTTTTGATTAAAATTAACCGAGGTGAGGTAGCCTCGGTCGGAATGGACACGTTTTCAACATATCCCGCAAACCTTTTCTCCTTTTTTTATTTATAAATAAGAATAATGAGGTTGATGCATTATATCAAAACTGATAAAAACAGATGGAAAAATAGGAGTAACTATCTCGTAAGAAAAGAGCATTTTTCTTGATGAGAATCCCATAATGCATAATATTCTTTTATACCTGTAGTATGTTTTGAAACGTAAGTGGTTTGCCCAAATTGAATTGAGCTTATTTGAACTTGAGTAAAAGGACACATTCCCTTAACAACATAATTTTTTATGACAACCCGCACTTTGCCGCAGTATTTACAAACATATGCGTCAGGTTTAATTTGTTTTAAGCAATTATCGCACAAAACTAAACCTTTTTCATATGCTTTTCTTGCGAGCATTTTTAGTTCTTTTGCTTTATTGGCATGTTCCACTGAGCAGTAATAGTTACCAGTTTCAGATTCCAAAATATAATCCTTGGTTCGTCCAGTTTTTTCACAAAAAGAACATTTAACTCCAAACAAAGGCATGCTTTTTTCTCCTGAATAATACCCTAAATTATTTATGTTGTACAAAATATAAAAAGATAAAGAATAAGAAAAAAGTGTGGCAATATGAGTAACGTAGAATTACCAACTACAAATTCACCTTTTCTAGAATTAAAATGGGGATCAAGAGCAGGGCCTATCTTAATCTTGCATTTTAAGAAAAGAAAGTTGGGATTTGCGTTGTTTTGTCATAGAAAACCTGAGAGAAGTTTTAGGCTCTTTGGACATACAAGTTTACTTTGCTCAAGATGTACTGGAATTAGTGGAGGTGTTTTAGCATTTGTTGCAATGATATTTTTTCATCAGTCACTTCCCTTCTTTGCTCAGATAATTTTAACATTACCTTTGTTGGTTGATGGTTTTTCTCAACTTCTAGGTTTAAGACAGAGCAATAACATTCTTCGCTTCATTACAGGTTTTCTTTTCTCAATTGGATTCCTATTTTTGTTGGTGAGATATGTATGAGTTTAGATGAAAATACTTGCACATGTGTTTGTTGTTTTATAGTGCTTGTAATAGCAGGATTTTATTTGGTTTGGTCAAATTATGGTTCTATACCTTTTGTTATAGGGGGAGTACTAATAGCGGGAATTGGAGTTCTCTTGCTCCGAAATTCACGTAGTGTTAAGCAAACCCAACAACAGAAAGAAAGTTCAAAAACTATAGAAGTAATTAATCGTCGAATAAGCGAAGAAAAATATGAGCGGGAGCAACGGGCCAAAGGTTTGGAAAAATATGTCAATAAAAGTGGTAACACATTGTGGGGGACTCCAGAACAGGTTGCAGAATGGGCAAGAATGGATAAGGCGTCAGTTGAAGTAGTAATAAAAAAAGAAATAGTGAAGATACGTTGCCAATATTGTGGAAAATTATATAATGAACCGCTAGATAGTTGTCCAAATTGTGGTGGCAGTGGATAGGAGTATTAGAACTGTTACAAGTTGAGCTAGCTTGTGGTTCAAAAAAGGGATTTTTTCAAC
>JAUWJK010000090.1 GCA_030607735.1 Candidatus Bathyarchaeota archaeon | reverse complement strand
TCATCCCTCACCGTCGGGCGCGTTCTAGTCGACAGCCTTCGCCACTGGTGGTCCTCCCGGGATTATAGGATTTCACCCCTACCCCGGGAATACCGTCGACCTCTCCCGTCCCCTAGCCAAACAGTATCCCCCGCAATCCAACGATTAAATCGGTGGATTTAACAGGGGACTTATCTAGCAAGCTACGGATGCTTTAGGCCCAATAAACATCCACACTACTCGGAGAGCTGGTATTACCGCGGCGGCTGACACCAGACTTGCCCTCTCCTTATTCTCCCAGCTATTTATACTGGGTAAAAGCCTTCCTCAGCGGATGGCACTCGGGATAGCCCTGTCACACTTTCGTGTATTGCAAAGTTTTCGCGACTGCTGCGCCCCGTGGGGCCTGGGCCTTTGTCTCAGTGCCCATCTCCGGGCTCCCGCTCTCACGGCCCGCACCGGTAAAAGGCTTGGTGAGCCATTACCTCACCAACAACCTGATCGGTCGCGGCCCCATCCCTGGGCGACGAGTATGAGCATGACATAAACGTCTTTTGAGCGAAGATTCATTCCAGACTTCTTCACCTATCGGGAATTAACCCCAGTTTCCCGGGGGTGTTCCCGTCCCAAGGGCAGGTTGGCCACGTGTTACTGAGCTGTACGCCGCGCTCTCACATTAGCTAGAAAGCGCTTGACTTGCATGTCTTAGTCCTATCCCGATAGCAGTGGGGTCCGGCAGGATCAACCGGAGTTGCGCACAACTCCGATGAAAAATCTGCTGGATTAATCTATTTTTTTTTGTGTGTACGTTCTTACTTAATTTGCCTAACTGGATTTGGAGGGTTAAAGCATTCCACTTTAACGTCAAAGCCCATTTCAGACCTAACAGCGTCAGGTCCTCATTTTTGTCCCCGTAATTGGAGGCCAACACCGTCATTCCTGTAGGGCAAACGCCTTTTCGGTTAGGGTTGAGCCGCCGCCGTATTTAAATTACGGGGCTAGCTTACTAAGCTGAATTCTATCAAAAGTAGATCCAGCCGATATAAACATTTCCGTTAATAGAAAATAAACATTACTATTTTGAGTTATTAGAACTTATTTGGGGTCTAAAGCACTATTGTCAATTCAATCTAAAAAAATAAAGAAACAATATATACAAAAAACTAGAAAGATAACTTAGGAATAATAATAAATCAACCTAATCGATTACAAAAAAGTGAAAAGAGGCAAATAAATAAAATATAACTCTTTTAATCCATAGGAAAACATGAAAATTATTTCTAAAATACAAATTTTTCAATTATCTAATATTAATTCTTTAGACGCAGTAGATTTTGGTTTTAACATTTTGGATAAAATCTTAAAACCAGCTTCATAATCCTAAAAAAGATAAAGTTAATCTTCTGTATATTCTTCTTTAGCTAGCTCAACAGAAACAGTATCATCATGAAGTGATTTTTTCATTTTTTTAATGTCTTTAGGTTTCATTTCTCTCCCTTCCATGAATGCATTTTCAGCAGCAGTAATTTCATCTGTTTTTAGCATTTCACTTCTTTGATCATCATTATAAATATCCATGGTTTCTACTTCTTTTTCTGTTTTGCTATTTTCAAAATCAGATAGTTCTTTCTTCTTTTGCTTATCATCAACCATAAAATCACACTATATAATAACACAAAGTGAGATAAAAAGAAAACTAATACGAAAAATAACGGATTTTTTAGAAAATTTGTTGTTTCATTAAGGAGCAAAGATAAAGAGTTAATTAAAAAAATTTTGAATTGAAAAAAGAGTGAATCGCGATTTCAATACAAAAAATGAATGTCTAAAAAAGGATAATAGATAAAAAAAAAATTGCAGAGAACATTAATTAGTTATTTTTCCTATTTTTCTTGAACTCTTCAATTACATACTGAAACTTTTTTGGTTTTAAGATCTTTTCATTATTGATTAATTGCCTTAATCTTCCATTAACTGTGCGAAAATCAAAGCCAGTATCATTAATTATTTCTAGCATTGTTTTTTCACTGAAAGGTTTGGAGCTTTTGTGGTAAGCTTCAAGAACTTTTAAAATTTCAAAATCTTCTTTTAGTTTATATTTTTTTTCTATTTCAAAAATAGCTTTTTTTTCCGTTTCAAGAATAGTTTTTTTTCCACTTTTGACAAAAATTACTGGCGGGTCACTTCCATAATCTATGATTTGATGAATTATACCCAAATCTATCAATTGATTAAGGATTGTTACAGCTTCAACGTTTGATGCGCCTAATCTTTTTGAAATATATCTAATAACTTTAGTTTTCTTAACTTTCTTCCAAATTTTTAAATAAATAACTATTTCTCGTTGTAAATTAGAATCAGAACTACTCATAATTTTTGCACCTGTCTAAAAATAACTATTGCATATATAGCACTTTATGAAAAAATTCCTACAAAATACGCTAAACATAATAATATAATCAAAAAAGAACGCGTTTAAATTTTGATTACCAGTAAGAAACTTTTCTTATTCAGTTTGAAAGACAAGCATATAACAAAAATATTTTAAATTTTAAAAATTCTGCTGTCTAAAGTCATCTGGATTAGTAGGGGTAGAGAATTAAAAACTCGATGTGGCGATATTCGTGAATACTGGGGTCTTTTATGAAAGTTTCTAAATCCTTTAGAGATTGATTACTTACAAGGACGAGTAAATACTAGTGTTTTCATACAAAACTATTTCAATCCAGCCTTAATAGCAGACTTAAAAGAAAGAGGTTTCAAAGGAATATCTGAATTAGAGAATAAAACGCAATACTTTATAGAATAAAGTAGAATAGGATTTATGATAAGCAAATTGGAAGCTAATAGCTTCTTCAAATTATTGAGGCCTAAAAAAAGTATAAATAACCTGTAAAAAGCAGAAGTAACATTATTTAATAAACAGGCAATAACCAATACTTCTGAGGTTCCCCGCAAATATTCTTCAATAGATACTATTTTATCTTTATTTATGAAGATTTTATCAGGGTCATCTTTTTTCAGCAAACTAATCATGCTCTTCTCTAAAGAATATTGAGTGGACCGAGGGGGATTTGAACCCCCGACTTCCGCCTTGCGGAGGCGGCGATCATACCGGACTGATCTACCGGCCCAACTAATGTAATATTACAAAAAATTTGTAAAAACGAATAAAAAAATTAATGAAGTTCCATAAAGATTTTTTTTCCATCCAATTTTATTTCTTTCCAATTAATATCAAGTTTATTTCGATTATCATGAAGGTAAACTTTTCTGGTCCGAACAAGATCTGCCATCTCACCTAAATATGGTTCTAATAATTTTGTGTTTTCATTATCAAGCTCAGCAATATGCACTGAATCTAGAAACTCGGTGGGAACAAACCCCATATCTTTACGTAATGATTGAACACGACGAGCTAAATCCCTCATTAACCCTTCACCTAAAAGAGTATTATCTCTCTGAATACTAACAAAAGCAGATAATTCGTCTTCTGATGCAGAAATCCAATTTTCTCCTTTAAGATAAGCTGATGTACTTTCTGCAAATTCAACTGATTTTATATTAATTAGTTCCAAGAAAAGTAATTTGTGCGTACTTAAAGCGGTTATAGTTTTTTTGTCAGCAACAATAACTACTTTCTCAAGAGGCCATCGTCTCTTAAGTTTGGCTTTTTGTCGAGCTGCATATGTCAATGAAACAGATTTAAATAAAATATCAAAGTCTTCTTCGAGGACCTTATTTCTGATTTCATGATTAGGTTTTGGCCAATTTCCAAAATTAACTGACTCAGGTAAGTCTGGATCAAGGGATCTAAATACTTTCTGATAGAGGTTTTCGCTAAAAAAAGGTGTCACTGGATTAAAAAGCAAAGTCAATGTTTTAAGCACATGATACAAAATAGCATATATTGTTTGTCGTCTATTGGAAGCTTCAGGATCGTCAGTCCATAGTTCCTTTCGAATCATTGGAACATATAACCTACTCAAAGTCTCAATAACAAAAACCTCAAGAATTGCGACTGCAGAATTAAATTCACATCTATCCAGTTTGTGAGTATATGCTTCAATTTTATCTTGAAGTTTGGAAAGTAACCATCGATCAACATTTTTAAACATATTATTTTTTTCAGCCCAATCTAAAGTATAATTTATTGGATTGAATTTATCAAATTGGGCATTTTGAAGGAAAAATCTAGTCAAATGATAGAGTGTAGATAAAACTTGATATGGCCTACGTTTCAATTCTTGGAGATCAAAATTCATAAAATCAATAGAGGGGCATTTTCTCATCATATAAAATCGGCTAAGATCAGCTGAATATTTTTCAAGAAGTTTATTTGTTTCAATAACATTTCCCAAACTTTTGCTCATTTTTCTTCCTTTTGAATCCTGAGTTAATCCTTGAAATAAAAATGCGCGATATGGAGCCTCACTTTTGCCCGTTAAAATAATGTTCTCTAAAAGAAGAGAATTTGCCCAACCTCTTGTTTGATCAATACCCTCAGTTAGAAAATCTGCTGGAACGTAATTAGCATACTGTGAATCATTAAATCTTGCAAAAGGAGAAGCTCCACTATTATGCCAGGTGTCCAAAACAAAATCTTCTCTTTTCATTTTTCCTTCACAAACTTCACAGTTCAAAGTAATACGATCCACCCAAGGTTTATGAAGTTCAAAATCTCCAGGTATTTTCTCAATAGATTTTTGTATTAATTCTTTTTTACTACCAATAATCGTTTTTTTACCACATTTCCCACAAGACCAAATGGGTAATGGAGTACCCCATATTCGTTCCCGTGAAATACACCAAGGTTTACCTTCTTTAAGAAAAGCTATAAATCTGTTTTTAGGTCCAGAAAAATAATATTCAATTTTTTCTGCAGCTTCCAAAACTTTATCGTTTATTTTGTCAGTTCTTAAGAAATACTCTTTTCTCGCTAACCAAACAAGTTTATGGTGCGACCGCCAACAAGTGGGATACTCATGTCTTGTCTTCCCAATTTTGACTAGCGCATTTTTCTTTTCAAGTTCCTTTACAACTAGAGAATCTGCATCACGAGCAAAAACTCCTTCAAAAATACCGGCCTCTTTTGTAAATTTTACTTGATCATTAAAAGGCACAAATATGGGCACTCCTCTTTTTTGTGCAGCCCAAAAATCGTCTTCACCGTTTCCAGGGGAAAGATGTACAACACCTGTTGCAGTATTTACATCCACAAAGGACTCATCAATAACTGTATGAACAAGTTGATTTTTGGATTCAAGTATGTCTTGTTCTGGAACTATATCTTTTAGTGGATAATCATATTTGGTTCCAACAAGACTTTTGCCTTTTATGGAAGTAACTACCTCAAAATTCTCAATTTCAAGATCTGCCATTACAGCTTCAACTCGTTGTTTAACCATTATCCATAATTCATCACCAACTTTTACCTTGACATATTCTGCATCGGGTTGAACAGCTAACATGGTATCAGTTATTATGGTAAAGGGCATAGTTGTCCATACCAAAAAATACTCTTTATTGCTCTTGTTAACTTTGAATTTAAAATATAAAGATGGGTCTTCAACTTCTTGGTATGATCCTTCATAACCCACTTCTGCACTACTAAGAGAAGTTTGACAACCTGGACAATAGGCAACAACATAATAACCTTCTTCAAGAAGTCCCTGATCCCATGCGCATTTTAGAATTTGCCATTCTCGTTCGATATAAGTATCAAGGTAAGTCCAATACGCTTTTTTTTGATTTATGAAAATCCCTAATCGTTTATCAGCTTCCAACCACATTTTATGATATTTCAATATGACCTTTTTGCACTCTTCAATGAAACGTTCTTCACCAACCTGAGTTATCAAATCTAGTTTATTTTTAACCCCTAAAATTTTTTCTACTTCAAGCTCAACAGGTAATCCTTGACAATCCCAACCTGCCCAAAAAGGCATGTAATAACCTTCCATTGATTTCCAACGATAACGAATGTCTTTCATCACTCTTCCTCGGGCATGACCGATATGAGGAATTCCATTAAGGGTTGGAGGGCCTTCAACATACCCAAGCACACCTTTGTTATCAGTTTCCAGAAGCTCAAGCTTATCGCGTATCTGGTTTTTTTCCCAAAAATCTTGGGTCTCTTTCTCTACTTCAAGAGGAGCATAATTTGCAGCTAGATTTACATCAAAATCTTCTTTAGATTTAGTAGTCATTTATCATCCCAAATACAAGCGCTGATTACATGGAAATAAAGAATAAAAGTATTAAGGGTTTTGAATCTGATGTGTATTACAAACTACTTTTTATATCTAAAGTAAGAGTCTATCATAAATTACTAAGAGCAAGAAATACTACTATAAATCATTAATAAGATAGATTCAGTGAAAAATAATGAATAAGATAAACTTGGCTGTTTTCAACACACAACCACCTCACCTCTATTACGGAGGAGTAGAAAGAAGAATTATTGAAACAGCTAAGAGATTAACACAATACATTAACACAAC
>JAUWJK010000050.1 GCA_030607735.1 Candidatus Bathyarchaeota archaeon | reverse complement strand
CCTGGAAAAACTAGAACTAGCTTCTGACCCCAAAGTCATAACAGTTTCCCCTTGATAAGAAATTGTTATAGTATACCCTTCATCCTTTAGATCCTTGGCGGCATTCTTGAGCAACCCAAGCATACCCCGCAGGGTATTCATTTTAGCTCCACCTTCCAAAGCCTTTTTCATAACATCTTTATCAAATATGTTAAGGTCAATCTTTTTGTTTTCCACAATTAATTGAAAAGCCTTAACATCACCAGCAGAAACGGTGACGGCTCCAGATTTAAGCACTTGACTTATCCAAGTTGGAAACTTCACTTTTTAGTCCGCTCAAGAAAAAACTACTTGGCGTCTTTAACATAAAGAACATCTAAAACAATAGAGCCATTCAGTTTAACTTTAGCTGGACCTACGTCTAGTGTAAGGTCTTGAAAACTTAGTTTAAGATTTGATTCTTTTCCCGCGAGTTTGTCGATCATTTTAAGCATTATTTCGCCGATATTGTCCATTTTTTCTGATTTATCTGACATTTTTATTCACAGTAAGAAATTATCAGGTACCTCTTAATAAGAATGATATATGACATCAAAACAATTCTAGAGGGTTCTATAGTTTAATTATTAAGTCAAATGTTTGCTACTGAGAAATAACTATAATCTACTTTTTGAAGAAAAAAGGAAATTAAGTTTTTATCAAAAAAGGATTTCAATTTTCCAGATTCTAATCAAGAGTAAAAATAGAATCAATTTTCTAAAATATAGTAATCTTTAGAAAACATAAATTGGAAACTACAGCAAAGCATAACTACTTTGTTATAACCCGCCTTCTGTTCAATTAGACACTATCTTATTAAACAGTAATACAAGATAGAAACTCAACTCTATTTAGAATCCAAAAGTTCCACTTGACCAATTAGGATTTTTCGATCATCAGGAAAATCTTTCCATCGTTTACTGTAATTTCTCCATTCCTCAGCAGTGATTTTATTATTTTTTTTCAACTTATTTAATAATTCAGTGAAATTTCGATATCCTTTCTTTCCATCTTCTTCTTCAGTTTCAATCAAAAGTATCAACTATTAACTTGAAATGGCTCTAAACTACTAAACTAAACAATAGTTCTTTTAGGATAATAAATTTATCAATTCCATAAATAAAGGAAAACATACTCAGTCTAAGATATAGAACTTTTGAAGTCAAACCAAAAAATGCCTAAATAAAAATTTTCTAAAAATTGACACTAATTTTCTAAGTTTATAATTTCTAAATAATAATCTAAAGAAAAAAATAGAAGATAGAAATACATAATTCTAGACAACAGTTCAGAGCAAAAAGGTCAAACTATTTTGAATTCAATTCTGCTATAGCTTCTGAGACACCTTTGCTTTCGTTATCTAGCCAATTTTTGTATTCTGTTAATTTCTTAAGTTTTTCTTCTTTTGTAAGAAAGTGTCTTCCGTGATGAGAGGAACAACACATGTCTTCTTCTCCATGATGCATACATTCACCTCCAATAACAATATTGGTTTTACGATATTGGTTATCCAATATTGACACATAAAAAAGTATCGGTAAACCGACAAACATTTCAAAAAACTTTAATATCGATTAACCGATAATACAGCAGTATGGAACATTGCAAATCAAAAGGATTCCTACACTTCCTCATACTTTGGCTAGTTAGCAAAAAAAGCAGAACCGGGGCTGAAATAGCCACAGAACTAGAAAAAAGAAAGGGAAAAAAACCAAGCCCAGGCACAATATACCCCGTTCTAAAAAGTATGAAAGAAAAAGACCTACTTACAATAGATAATAACAAAAGCTACACTTTGACACAAAAAGGAATAAAAAGTTTGGAAATCCATTTGGATGCATTCATAAAAACATTTTATGATATTGACGAAATGAAATCTTGCTGTTGTGAACACCAAAATTTATACAAAGAATGTTAAATTTCTAATTTCCAAAGTATAACCTAAAGAAAAAATAAGAAAAGCTTTTTCTAAAATTTATTCTTAGTTAAAAAAATAAAAAAGAAAAGTCCCAAATATTCCCATGTTCTTTGTTATAAGATTGGTCTTTTTTAATCACTTAAGATTATAAACCTTATTTGTCAGGCCAATTTCGTTAAAATTTCTTCACGTTTAAACAACATTAAACCAATTCTAAAAACAACAAAATCCAATACGACAAACAAACCTATCAGAGTCAAAATAATAATTGGACCAAAGATTATTGCACCAGTAACCTGCCCAAAAACCAATGATAGAATTGGAATCAATAAAATCACACTTATTTGCTGAGCCTCCCTGAAGCCTTTAACTTTAGCTGAAATTATTATTGTTAAACCAATGCTTGCAAGAGCTATGGTTGGGGCTAAACCGAAAATCATCAGAATCCAGTCAAGGTTTGGAAGCAATAACATACCATTAAAGAGGCTAATAGCTACAACATCAAAAACTATTGTATAAACCATGAATGATACTACGGTTATAAGCATAGAAGGAATAAAAGAAACCAACATTTTCCCAAAAAATAGTTCACCATCCGAAATTGGCGTAGCAAGCAAAGCTTCAATAGTCCTTCTTTCTTTCTCCCCAGCAAAACTATCTGAGGCAATTACACTTGATGTCATCAAAGGAATTATCAAAAAGAAAGGAGCAAAAAAGTAAACCGCCATAACATAGATCATTACCTGTTGATCTGTAAACCCAGCAAATTGCATTTGAATATTATTTGGTAAATTTTCAATCAAAGGCAAAAACTCGCTAAAAGAATCTCCCTCTGTAACAGCTAAACCAGAGATTACAGTCAAAAGGATAGGCAAAACAACAGAAATCATAAGCGGTACAATCACTATTGGCAAAATAATTTGCCAATTTCTTCGAATTTCACGCCAATCTTTCCAAAAAACTAGTATTGCCTTCTCAATTCTCATTTTGAATCCTCCTTAATTAATTTCAAATAAACTTCCTCAAGAGATGGACGCAACACATTCACAGAAAGAACCAATCCTTTAGAGTCGACTATGTTCTTTACAATCAATGGTGTTGTCAACTCTGCATCATTCACAAGTATTTTGAGCATCGAAGCAGGTTTATCAACATCAACTCTTTTCACACCATCTACTTTTTTAGCGGCTTCAACCATTTTGGAATTTATTTTCTTCAAGGCAACCTGAATTATAATTTGACCATTTATTTTGTTTCGAAGTTCATCCAGGGTTCCAGTAATAACACTTTTACCTTTGTTAATTATCATCACCCTATTACATAGTTTTTCAGCATCCTTCAGATGATGGGTACACAACAAGATGGTATACTTCTCTTGTTGACTTAGCGTTTTCATAAGATCTCTTACCTCTTTTGAGGATTCAGGATCTAAACCTGCGGTAGGTTCGTCAAGGAGTAGAATAGGTGGTTTATGCACAAGAGCTCTTGCAATTGCAAGTTTCTGTTTCATCCCTTTAGAAAAGGTTACTACTTTGTCATTTCTTCTTTCCCAGAGACTAAAAAAAATCAACAATTCTTTAATTCTTTCTGATCTTTTATGATCATCTAATAGATTGTATGCTTTAGCAAAAAAATCCATATTCTCCAGAGCTGTTAATCTCTCATACAAGCTCGGAGTCTCAGTCAATATTCCCACAGTTTGCCGAACAACAAGTGGATTCTCACCTATTTTATTTCCCGCCACTATAGCCGAACCTTCCGAGGGAGATATAAGACAGGCTAACATACGAATTGTAGTTGTTTTCCCAGCTCCGTTTGGACCTAGAAGTCCTAAAACTTCACCTTCTCTTACCTCAAAAGTCAAATGGTTAACAGCAATATAAGAGCCGAAAGTTTTCGTTAGTTCATTGGCTTTAATAATAGGTGTCATTTGAAATCCCATTGGTTTAGTAGTAATTACTCAATTAATATAGTTACATAGTTTCAATGTTTGGTCTTTTTTACACTAATTTTCTAATTTGTTCTGCATGATGTAGAATACATAACCATAATAATCCGAGTATTTACGAAACATATCAATCTCTACTTCATGATAAGCAATATGCTGCAGTTTTTCTGCATTATTCTTGTATTTTTCCTTTAAACTTGGAAGTTTCGCTTCTATTGGTTGATAATAGTTAGTCCACCAACTTTCAGTTGGAAGAATAAAAGAACCAATCACACGGTATCCAACCTTTTTAACAATATTCAAATTCTCTTTAATTGTTTTATTAGCCGGATAAACATGCTCCATATATTCTTTGACTTTTGAAGGTACATTATTTTTTAGCCATGAAAGTTCTGAAACAACAAGATATCCCTTATCAGTCAACAGTCGTTTCCATTCACGCAAACCTTTTTCAAAGCTAATAATGAATATAGCGCCCTCAGACCAGATCAAATTAAAAGCACTATTATCGTAGATTAAATTGAACATATCACCATTAACTAGTTTAATTTTGTCAGTGAATCCTCCTTTTTTTACGCTGATGTCTAATTGATCTAAAAAAGGCTGATAATTATCTAAAGCATCTATCTGCCCATTAGATAATCTCACTAATTCAACAGTTTGCATACCAGGACCACAACCTATATCCAACATGTTTGGTTTTTTTGGTAAATCCTTTAGCGTCAAAAATGCTCTACGAGTAGACCCATTATCACCTGGGCCTTCTCTTGGAAGACCACTATGTATTTCCCAGAATATTTCAGGTAATTGATCTGCCATTAGTAAAGTCTCACTCTAATGAACTCAAATATTGTAAATAATATTTTCTATTAACCAAATTTCTGACAACCACTAAATTACCTTTGTTTGCCAACTGCACTTGCACCCACGCGCATGCAGTGAATGTTCTTTGTTATATGTATGTTGATTTTAGAAGCATTGCAATCGAAAAATTAATTAGAAATCCACCAGATTTAAATTAATAGGTTTTTTAAATGAGCAATAAAAAAAACAAGTTGACCAAGAATTTTGGTGGAAGCGTAGACAATGACCAAAATTCAGTAACAGCTGGGTCACGCGGTCCAGTTTTAATGCAAGATGTTCATTTAATTGAAAAATTAGCACACTTCAATAGAGAAAGAATACCAGAACGAGTCGTCCACGCTAAAGGAGCAGGAGGATACTTTGAGGTTACAAAAGATATAACCAAATACACAAAAGCAAAGTTCCTCTCAGAAATAGGCAAAAAAACTGAAGTTTTCGCAAGATTTTCCACGGTTGGTGGTGAAAAAGGATCAGCTGATGCTGAACGCGATCCTCGAGGATTTGCAGTAAAATTTTACACAGAAGAAGGAAACTATGATCTTGTTGGAAATAACACACCAGTTTTCTTTATCCGCGATCCCCTAAAATTTCCAGATTTTATTCACACCCAAAAACGCAATCCAGAAACCAACCTTAAGGATGCAAATATGTTCTGGGATTTTCTTTCTTTAACACCAGAGTCTCTTCACCAAGTAACGATTCTATTTTCTGATAGGGGAACGCCTAGGGCTTTTCGCAACATGAACGGCTATGGAAGCCACACATTCAAATGGTATAATCAAGATAATGAATCATTTTGGATCAAGTACCATTTTAAAACCGATCAGGGTATAGATAATTTCACTCGACAAGAAGCTGATCAAATAAAAGCAGTTGATCCAGATAGCGCTACAAGAGATCTTTTTAACGCAATCAAGAAAGGAAATTATCCGTCATGGACTCTTCAAATTCAAGTAATGCCCATGAAAGACGCTGAGACGTACAGGTTTGATGTTTTTGATGTAACTAAAGTTTGGCCTCACAGTGATTATCCTGTAATGGAAGTGGGAAAAATGGTTCTAAATCGAAACCCAAGCAATTATTTTGCAGAAGTAGAACAGGTAGCATTTTCACCAGGCAATTTTGTACCAGGCATAACTGCTTCTTCAGACAAAATGCTTCAAGGTCGTCTTTTTGCTTACCAGGATGCCCATCGATATAGATTGGGACCAAACTATCATCTGTTACCAGTTAATCGAGCTAAAGCAGTGACAACTATGAATTATCAACGTGATGGAAACATGCGTTTTGATTCTAACGGTGGTAGCGCACCGAACTATTATCTAAATAGTTTTGGCGGTCCAGAACCTGATATCCAAACAGCTGAACCATCTTATGAGGTCTCAGGCAAAGTTGCACGTCAACATTATATTCATCCAAATGATGATTTTTTGCAACCTGGAAATCTTTACCGAAAGGTCATGACAGATCAAGATCGCACAAATCTTGTTGGCAATATTGTTTCTCATCTTAGTAACGCTAAGAAAGAAATTCAGATTAGACAAGCAAAAATATTCTATAAAACTGACACAGAGTATGGACAACGCATTGCTGATGGCTTAAACATAAATATTTAGAAACACAAGCAGCCCAATCACTCCTCTGTCCGATGCTAAGTCTTCTTGAAAAAGAGATATCTGAGGGTACTTCTTCTTTGATTAATTTTCATAAATACAATTTCTAATTTCTAGAGTTTTAACCAAGAAGAAAAATAGAAGAAATATTCTAAAATATTCACCGAGTTAGAGAAGATAAAATAGAGAATTATGGCACAATCAATTGTTGAAGTAAAAATCATATTAAATAAAAAAATAATGATTTACTATCAAATTCAATTTTTATTTCAATAAATTGAACACTAATCTTCAACATCTTAAATACTAGTTTGCATACAATAATATATTGATAGATAGATTTCTTGTGAGAACCAATCTAAAAGGTAGTCGGGATTTTCTATTTTATTTCAAAATAATTAACTAAAAAAGGAAGGTAGAGTATGATAGGGTCTGGAATTATTTGGGGACTTGAATCAAGCATCAAAACAAAACTTTTAGAAATAGGAGCCACTTCAATAGAGAAAGCTGCAACAAGTCAACAGGCTCAATTAAGCACACAAGAACAAAATTGGTTAGACTATATTGCAGGCGGCATGTTTGCAAAGGTGAAAAAGACAGGAAACGGACGATTCTATACGCAATAGGTTCTTAAATTTTTTTGACAGACAGCATCTTAATCGTATTTTCACAGTCTAAACATTTTTCAAAATAATAACTTTCACTAATAATGCTAATTGGATACAAAAGCATCAACAAAACACATTTTATTCTAATCGATCAATTTAGAAGTAATATTTAATCATAAAAAACTGATTTCTATTTTCCAAAGTTCTACATTGTAGCGAAACTAGAAGATAATTTCTACAAAGTTCAGTCATTTAGGAAAAATAAGATAAAAAAACAGGATTAAAAATAAAACTATTTATTCCTAAGAAGTACCACAAATCCTGGAATCAACAAAGATGCCATCCAAAACTCAGTTAAACCAAGAAAACTAGAATAAACAGGCACCCAAACCGAAACTATTAGATAAATAGCAAAATGGGAACCAATTAAAATCAAAGTAGCTCCAATTAAAGGCAAATTAATTTTCTTTGTTTTTCGAATAAGAGGTAAACAGGCAAATACTGAAACTAAACCAGCAATCAACAAAGTACTTAATGAGTTCACTGCTCCGACAGTTTCAAGTAAAGATCCAGATTGACCTCCTAATGGTAAAAGAGCGAAAAACCAAAAAAAAGCATGCTTAATCCAAATACCAAAAACATATACAGTAGCGACAATCCCACCCCATTTAAAAAGATTGATTGAACCTTTATTCATCTTTAATTTACGACTTAACAAGAATAAAAATGGGAACAGTAGAAAACCTTGTAATAAAAAAGAAATCCCTGTGTAAATATTGAAACCGGCAAAAGTAAACTCTGAAAAAGAGAGAATAACATGATTTATTCCAGAGGGAATAAACAAAACAAAATACAATGATTCAAAAACTAACACCTTACTAAATCTATCAAGATATCTGCCATCGTTCTTATTGAAAAGATAAGCTGAACAAAAACCAAATATTCCACCAAAAAGACGCAAATAAATACCAATTGAACTCGCGAATTCTTGCATTAGGACAAGGGCCCATGGAAAAGCAGAACTTGTGAAGTTTTCAGGAAGTTGTATGGCTTCAGGCAGTTGACCAATTATTGGAATGAAATTGTAGAGAAAGATTGTAGTAACGATTGCATGATAGAATGTATAGAGCAAGAAAATGATAGAAACAATCAATAACGATTTTTTCAAAAATGCAAGTTTAGTTGAACACATTGAAATTCAAACCAAAACTATCGAAGTTTTCTGATTGCAATTACAATTCCAACTAACAACAATAGGAAAAGAACATAAAAAATAAGCCCAAGAGTTAGACTATCTGCAGGATTAAAAATCAAACTAGAAGATACAAGGTCTAATATGACTCCACCTGATAGAAATGCTGTTTCAAAGTTACTCAAACCTCGAAATTCATTATAGGCAAAGACCACAAGTAATGACGTCCAAGTCACAAATATCATATGTATACCACCATCAAAGAGAGGTTGCGACCATAGTCTGTTACCTATTGAAATTGCTATAAAGTAAAGTGGAGCCCACCCCTTACCTTTAATAATCCAAAAAAGCGCAAAAAGATTAAGGGATATCATAATGGCTGCATTAATAATTCCCAATTGAACATCAAGAATAGAAATACGTGACTGAGGTAGAGCCGTCCACATTATTATTGAAAGTACTTCACCAATGATAGTCATAGCTATCAGGATCAGTAAGATTTTATGCTTTACACCTTCGTTTGGCATATTTATTCATTCATAATAGCGTTATATAAGACAGTTGTTTAGTTTTATTATTTTTATATTATTCGATCTGATTAGAATTTAAAAAAATTAGGGCGTAATGGTTGGTTGGACTAAAATTTAATTTTTCATGATCAGAAGTTTTGAATGTAGGATTGAATTTAATTGCTTAAAACCACTTAAATTAGTTCATTGTAGATTTTTATCGTTTGTCAGGGTTTTCGTTTGAAACTACATTTTCCCAACCACTTTCTTAATCGTGATTGGCAGTGTTCGCCAATGTTGTTTACACAGTGTGTTAGTTCGCATTTTGGTTTACCCAGTTTGTTTACTCTCCTAAACAAATCTGTGATTTACATGAAAAGGACCTATTTTTATCTTTCTCGGATATAATGGTTTTTAATGAGAATATTATTGTAGATATGATTTGTTTGCGTTTGCTTTAGTGGTAATTAGAAAAATATAATCGACTTTTCAAAGTAGGATTTATTCAAAAACTTACTAGAATTGGAATCTCTAAAACGCACACTTATTGAACAAGAAGTTGGGGTTGATCTTTTAAAAATAAATGTATTTTCTTTGGGTTAAAAACTATGAGTTTTGCAGTCCTCAGAATTTTGCCCACTCTAGGTATCAATCCTACTGCATCTGTTCCCAGTTTACATGTTAAAACTTGCTCAAAAAGACCCAAAGATTCAAGGTTTATAACATCTTTACCTAACCTAGTAAGACTTATGGTTTTTTTAACTTCGTTATAAGATGACCCAATAATGATAAGTCTTTCTAGAAAAGATTTTTTCCAAAAATTAAATAGAGAAAGCTGTGATCCAGAAAGTTCAGCTTCTACAAAATTTTGTTCATAATTAATATTTAATAGATTAATATTCACTGGCAGGCCTTCTGTAAATCCAAAAAGGGACACTATTTTTTTCAAACTATTCTTTTTACTTTCAATAAGTTGTTCTTGCAATTTTTCTGTGGATATGGTTGCTAGAGTGATTTTTGGTTGAAAAACTCCAATATCTATTAATACTTTTTTATTTTCAAGAATTTTGTAGATTAGTCCTTTTAATTGGGATTTTTTATTAAGATTATTAATAGCTATTGGACATAGTCCAATTTTTTTAGTCAAGTAATTGATTGCGATTTTTTCATCTTCGCCTTCAATAGATACTTGCAACCACCCAGCAGTATTTACTCCTAAAATATTTTCTTCAATATCAAGATTTTCAAAATAAGATCGAAATTTTTGTTTGATCTGAGTAATTTGCTTTTTTTTATTAGTTTTTGTGAATAAAGTTATTATGGTCATGTTTTGATACCAATTAAGTTGTTTATTTCTTCATCAAGTTTTTTAACTCTATTGGATGCTTCAATTTTTTTTTCTTTGATTAATTTCTTAATAGTAATCTCTATTGAAGCGAGTTTAGATTTTTCTATCAGGTTATCTGCATAGGTTACAATCTTTTCTTCAAGGGTAATTGGAATATAGATATCTTGTTTCCATCCAAATTTTTTTGCTTCATTCGGTGTTATTCCAGCTCCCACATGTCTTTTGATTATTGAAATAATAGATTCAGGTAAACCTAAATGTTGTGCAATTTTAGCTCCAATAATTGCATGATCAACATTATGAGTTTTCGATCGACCGATATCATGAAGAAGAGCACCAATTTCCACTAAATGAACATCTACGGAAATACCTCTGCCTTGAATAATATTTGCCGTTTTTAGTGCAAGTTCAGCGACTGCTATAGAATGTTTTATAATATGGGTAGAGCAATCATGGTTTTTAAGAAGGGTTAAGGCTTCTTGTCTAGAGGGAAGTTTTTCACTCACCCAGTTCCTTCCTTAACTGGTCCACTTTTTCGGATAAGTTTTCAACTATTCTCTTATTTTCACAGTGAGACATAGGTTTTTCACATGTTGGACATTGGAAAACTAGTTCCACCGCCTCTCCGAACGGAATTTTTTTGCATTCTGGAGTTCCACAATAGTAGAAATCATGATTTTTTTCGTAATCTAGGCGCACACTAAGTTTTTCAAGTACTCTTCGTTTTTGACTTAGAATAAATCCTTCAAGTTGACTAGGTTGTAGTTTCCAGTGAAAAATAAACCAACCTGTTTTTGGGTCTCTAGTTCTTCTTAGACTTACAAGAGAATGGTCATAGAGTTTATAGAGAATTTTACGCACTAGATTTAATCTAATACCAGTTGTGTTAGCTATCGCATCGTCTGTGGTTTCGTTTGCTTGTTTAAGATGATTAATTAATAAACCGGCATCTTCTTCCCCAAGTGCTGCGGCAACTTTCAATAATGTTTCATCATCAATAGTAGATAACATAGTCTGTTTTCCTTTCA
This sequence comes from Candidatus Bathyarchaeota archaeon, assembly GCA_030607735.1. Lineage (GTDB taxonomy): Archaea > Thermoproteota > Bathyarchaeia > Bathyarchaeales > Bathycorpusculaceae > AD8-1. The sequence goes on along the minus strand of JAUWJK010000050.1, from coordinate 623 downwards.
TTAAAGATAATTAAAAAGCTGGAATAAAACTCTTCTCAATTCTTTTTATAGAATAATCATGTTAACACTGTTTTTTTTCCTCGTTTTTGAGGCACAATTTTAATTTTGGCTTTTAGAAAACTTGAAGATAGTTCTTTGCCTTCAAAAAATCGATCAAGAAATATTGCTAATGCAGAACATTCTGAATGTGGTTGATTTCCAATTGAAACATTAAAGTTTGAAACTTCATTCGTGTAAAAAACTTTGGGAACTTTTTGACTTCCAACAAGTAATAAGATATCGCTTTTTGATTCTTTGATTTGTTTCAATACATTGCTCGTCTGGATATTTTCACCATAAGCTGTAAGATGAACAATTATGCCTCCTTTAGATTTCCAATTTCTAATATTTGTTTTCCATGAATTACCCATTTCAAAAAAGAAGTCACCACCCCAATTTCGGGTAATTTTTGTTACTGTTTCCTTCAGGTTTCCATCTTCCACATCGGATAAAATAAAACCTGAACACCCCAGTGCCCGTGCAGTTAGAGCTACATGACTAGTTAATCTAGCATCTCTGTAGATCCTATGACCCCACCTGAGCACAACTATCTGTTGTTTTCTTTGATTTTGATTAGATATTTT
>JAUWJK010000084.1 GCA_030607735.1 Candidatus Bathyarchaeota archaeon | reverse complement strand
ATTTTTTTGAAAGGTACACCCAAACAATGAAGCATAGAAATACCAAACTCAATTTGAGCCATTCTTATTAGTTCCCTCTTTAGTGGAAGTTAAATTTGAAATCGAACTTAATAACTTAATCTTGAAATGCAAGAAAATACAAAGTTAATTTCCAATGAAACATCACAAACGAAAACCTAAATTTAATTTGGAAACAAAAAAAATATTCATTCTTTAAAATTAATATTTTACTAAAGTAGGAAACGCGAATATTTAATAAAAATATTTTTTGAAGATCAAGATTTTTTATATAGATATAAAGTGTGCGATGGGTAACCTATCTTTGGATTTTCACAAAAATTTTCAATTTTAATAGGTCTCCAACCTACAATTTCATAATCATGGGAGACTATTCGAACATCCTTCTTTAGTTCATTTTCTAATTTTGGTCTAATTTTCTCATTAGCACTTGTAGTTAAATATAGGAAAACTACATCTGCTGATTTTAAATTTACATTAAACATATCACCATTTACAATAGTAATTCTGTTAGCGAGACTAGTTTCGTTAATTGACATTAACGCTTTTTTTGCTAAATCCTCTCTTAATTCTACACCTACAGCTCTAGCGCCAAAAATCTTAGCTGCCATAGTTACAGTTCTACCATCTCCTGCACCTAAATCAAATAACACTTCACCAGGTTGCAGTTCAGCTAGTTTTAACATATGTTCAATTACCGGCAGTGGACTAGGAACAAAAGGTGCAAGAAACATTTAGTTGATCCCCAAATAATATTGATAGATTATCCTTAATTCAAATAGCATAATAATTAAACAATACCATTATGAAACATAATCAGTTTTCTTTGGGGTGGGTCTTTTCGCTTCTCCACATTTCACACAACTTTGTGCACAAAGATCTAAATATTTTTGTTCATTCTTGGAATTTATAGCATTTACTGCTTTCATACAAAGATCCCCTGCTTCATCACAGCCTTCTTCCTTGCATTTATTTGAAATATAAAGACAAATCTCAAGTACATCTTGAGGGTCTAACACAGCTCTATTTGAACGTACTAGGAGACATAACTCTCGTGCCATAACGCATGTTTTTACATATTTAATACGTTTAAGAACTTCTTTCCGTAATTTTTTTCTACTTATTTCCATTCTCAATAACCTCTGAAAAGAATTATGGAATTAATCAGTATTAAGTCAAGTCGTTTGCCTTAAATAATTGGAACTATATAACTTTCGAGATTGTTTCTAAGTCCATTATAAGTCTTTTAAAATGATTAGGATATTCTTCATATAAAAAGTATAGGTAAATGTGCATATATTTACAAATATATTTCTCAAATTGATTCTACCAGTAATAAAAATCCTGTCGCATTTTTAACATAAAATAGTATAATTATTATGATAAAAATTAAAGATTAGATTCTAAAAGCATGGAAAAATATATATCTATCTTCATAAGAAGACATGACTTGTAATATTGCGGAGGAAAATGAGTAATGGGTAATTGTCCAAAATGTGGAGTCGCAGCTCCAGCACCAAAGAAGACATGGAAAATGGCTGGGCGTCCAGATAAACAAGGAAAACGAATGCAACTTGAGATAGGTCTCTATAAATGTGCTAGTTGTGGTGCTAGTTTCAGAGAAGTATTAAGCAAACAAAAAATCTAAAAAACAGCTACTAATGTTTGTCAATAGTAAAATAACAGTCTATTAAGCATAACATACTTCACCTTTCCCTTTTTTGTTTAACAACAAGTTTTAAAGTAGATTCCCCCCCCTTATTGAACAAAAACATTTCAGGAATCAAATGGGGCAATTCTGTGATCTCTAAACTAAGAAATATTTGGAAAAATGAGTATATTCAAACTGCCACTGTAATAGGCATTATTGCACTAATAGTTTTTGGATTCTGGTTTGGCTCGCAATCGGTTTTGAACACTTCTTATCCTGCATTAGCTGTAGTAAGTGGGAGCATGTGTGTGCCTTATGATGGGAGATGTGATGGTTGGTCACACCCATTTTCACAAACATTACATATTGGTGATTTAATCATTGTTCAAGGAATAGATTCAGTCGATTTAAGTTCTGATTATCCTGATAGTGACATAATTATTTTTAAGAAACCTACAGATCCCAACGAATTAATTGTCCACAGAATTGTTGATAAAGAAGAAAGAGATGGAAAAATGTATTTTTTCACAAAAGGAGATGGTAATTCTAACACAAAATGGCCAGATATTCCAAATACTTCTGAATATGACCCATGGAACCAAGGCAATGGCATTTCAGAGGAGTTAGTGGTAGGGAAGGTTGTAATGCGAATTCCATGGATTGGTCACTTTGTATTATTCATGCGAAATGGTATAGGACTACCGTTGGTAGTGGGTCTGATAGCAATATTACTAGTAGTTGAGTTTATAATTCCTCTAATTCGTTCAAAAAAAGAGCAAGAGCAACAAGAAATTCCACTTTAAGAGCATATATGTATTTATTAAGAAAATCTTTTTTATCAGGTTTTCCTTCTGAACAAAACTTTTATAATCAAAACGTTTGATCTTTTTTTTTAAAGGTTTTCTTTATAAGGAGAACCTTTTGTATAAAAGGATGTTTAATCACAGATTAACAAGAAGGGAAATTAATGCCAAAAGTTAAAGCTACAATTCGCATCGAAAACGTTGTTGCTTCCGCAACATTGAATCAAAAAGTTGATTTAAACGCAGTTGTTAAAGGATATCCAGGTGTGGAATATCGACCAGAACAGTTTCCAGGACTAGTATTTAGATTAAAGAGACCAAAAACAGCCACTCTAATTTTCAACTCTGGAAAAATGGTTTGCACAGGTGCAAAATCAGCAAAAGAATCACGTCGAGCTGTTATGAAAGTTGTCAAAGAGCTGAAGCAAGGTGGAATAATAATTATAAGCAAACCAGAGATGAAAATACAAAACATTGTGGCCTCTGCAAGTTTGGGAGGAATGATTGATCTAGAAAAAGCGGCTTATACTCTTGAAAAAACTATGTATGAACCTGAACAATTTCCAGGACTTATTTATAGAATGGCAGTACCAAAGGTTGTTATCTTGTTATTTGCAAGTGGAAAACTTGTGTGTACAGGCGCTAAACAAGAACAAGATGTTTATGATTCAGTTGAAAAACTTCATACTCTCTTAGAAGAAAAAGAGTTAATATTTTTCGAGGAAGAAGAATAAGAAAAAAGGTTTATAAAAAAAGACAACCTTAAATTTTGAGTTTTTCTTTTTTTATTAATAACAAATCAGACTTTGTTTACATGTAATTACATGTAATTTTTCTTTTTATATAATTATAAACTGGTAATTTTAAAAAGAAAAATTTGTAAAAAAATCAAGTTTTCTTTGAAACCTGATAAATCTTATTAAGTTCTGGAATTAAACAAGCTGTTCTGGGAAGCTCTTTCTTAAGAATTTCAGCAAATTTTTTCTGGTAAGCTTTGGAGTTAGCGTGATAAGGAACAGCTACTTGAGGTTTTGTTAGTCGAGCTATTTCAAAACCTGTTTCAGGAGAAGTTCCAGGTGCTATTCCTACTGTGCAAAAAACAACATCAATTTTTTCTTTAAGACCTATAGCCTCTAATTCCTCAAAAGGTAAACTATCAGCAGTATGAAAGACTTTAACCCCATCTTCACTTGTTATTATATAGGTGACAGGATCAGCGGCTGGATGATTACATTTTTCCGCTTTTATAGATACTTCTCCAAGATGAAGTTCCAATCCGACACTAATTTCCTCTAAACTATCTTGAGGAATCAAGTGTTGCAATCTTTTTGTTGAAGCAGGATCAGCAATTATTTTGCAATTCGTATTTTTTTGAATTTCTTTAACCAGTCTTTGATCAAGATGATCATAATGTTCATGGGTTATTAGAACAGCATCCACATTAGGAAAACTATTGGATCTAATATCCACAGGATCAATGATAAGGGTTTTTGACGGAGTTTTAATTAGAACTCCGGCATAATGATTAAACCAAACAAACAGAATTGCATTTTCTTCAGGTATATTTCTTATCGGCATAAATGTTCTACAACCAAATGTAATATTCATTATTTAGTTTAAAGAATTTTGTTATTTGCAGTCATTTTTAATAATCTTTCAATTAATTAAAGTCGCTCCACAAATCTAATTTGGCCTTAAACAGACCAATACTATTCTACAAAGAGCGCACAGTTAATAAATGCTTAATAGACGCAAATTATTTTCTCTTGTATAATAATGGTAACAAGTTGATATTTATGGTTGATATTTGGCTTCCATATGGAGAAAGTGATGTGTGCGTTAGAGTTCCAGCCCGAAATTTTCTGGGCACCATTGAACCAAAAAAAGCTGCTGGTGTTCCTGACCCAGAAGCTGAATTAAAAAGGGCACTTAAAGAACCAATTGGATCTAAACGATTAAACGAAATTGCACAAGCTGGCCAGAAGATCGCGATTGTAGTTGATGATGCAACAAGAGATGCCCCCAGCGAATTAATGCTTCTGCCAGTTTTAGCAGAATTAAACTCTGTTGGCGTAAATGATGAGGATATCACTATAATTTTTGGTTGTGGAACTCATAGAAGTGTTACACCTGAGGAGGAAAAAAAATTATTGGGTAACAAAGTAATTGGCCGAATAAAAACTATTAGTCATAACTGTAAATCAGAAGATCTAGTTTACATTGGAAAAACTAAAACACATGGAACAAAGGTTAAAGTTAACCATGTCTTCGCTGAAGCGGATTTGAAAATTCTACTGGGCGATGTTGGATTTCATTACTATGCAGGTTATGGTGGAGGACGAAAGAGCGTTATGCCTGCAATTTCTTGTTCAGAAACAATTCAACATAATCATGCAATGCTACTTGACTCAAAAGCACGAACTGGAATTTTGAAAGGAAATCCTGTTCACGAGGATATGACGGAAGCCGCAAAACTCTCAAAAGTAGATTTTATAGTAAATGTAGTTACCAATAGCCAGGGAAAACTTGTAAAAGCTTTTGCAGGTGACGTGGAAAAAGCATTCTATGAAGCAAAAAAACTAGTTGATGAATTATACCGAGTAACTGTAGATCGCAGAGCAGATATTGTTGTAGTTAGTGCTGGAGGTCATCCGGGTGACATCAACCTCTACCAAGCGTATAAAGGGTTAGATAATGCTTTAGAGGTAGTCAAAAGAAACGGTACAATTATTCTAGTAGCTGAATGTCCAGAGGGACATGGAAATCAAGTATTCTATGAGTGGATGATACGTTATGGAGAGTTAAAAAAAGTTGAACGTGAAATTAAACGTCATTTTGTGATGGGGGGACATAAAGCGTATTATTTGTTAAAAGCTCAAAAAAATCACGCTATTATTCTAGTTTCATCTCTTCCAGAGTATTATGCTTCCGACGTATTCAAATTAAAGACTGCTAGAGCAATTAATGATGCTTTTAGAGAGGCTCTAAAAATATCTGGAACATCATCTAAAGTTTGGGTATTACCCCAAGGTAATCATACATTACCTTCTGTAAGAAGTCAAAACTAAAAATTATTTTAACAAGTATTCTGTAGAAAATACCTCAGAATATTTCAAAAATAAGCACAAACTTTAAGTTCAATTTAGAAATTTCGATTAAAGAGATAAAAAGATGCAACAATCTTTCAGGATACGAAAATTCAATCCAAATGATCTGCAAATAGTAATGCGAATTAATCGAATGTGTCTTCCTGAAAATTATAGTGATATGTTCTTTATGGATTTGTATCAGCGTTTTCCAGAAACATATATTGTGGCAGAAGAAGAGGGAAAAATCAGCGGATATATAATGTGCCGTATTGAAGTGGGACTATCTAATTTTGGATTTGGAGGTCTATTGAAAAAGGGACATGTGGTCTCAATTGCGGTTTTACCTCAAGGAAGGCGTAAAGGTGTTGCCCAAGCTTTGATGGATAAAGCTATTGAAGGAATGCTTCACTATAATGCAAAACAATGTTATTTGGAAGTTAGAGCAACTAACCAACCAGGAATCGCACTTTATAAGAAGTTAGGTTTTGATATTAGTCGTATTAATCATGGATACTATTCAGATGGCGAAGACGCATATATAATGAGTAAAAAAATTTCAAATTAATTAAAAAAAAATATAATAATAAATTATTATATTTTTTTTAATTCCATCTTAGCCCATCTTCTAGTTCTTTTATTCTACTCTTGAGTTTTTCGTTTTCAGATTGTAAATCATTAATCCGCACATTAGTATCTAAACCTTTTTTTCTTTTTTCTCTGTCAATAATTTCCTCATCCACCCAAAGTGGTGTTGTATTCCTATCCATACTCATTTTTAATCACCAATCAAAAATGCGCTTTCACAAATTTGAAGATCGCAAAACAGAAAAAAATAGCGTTAATCAAACAACATACTTTATAAAAATAATAAAACTAATATTGAATATTGCAGAAGAGGGAAGGATAATTAATGAAAGGAAAAAAAATAATCATTGGTGAGAAAAAAAACATTGCGTTAGTTGCTCACGATAATAAAAAAGGGAATTTACTTGAATGGGTTAGATTTAACAAAAATACTCTACAAAAACATAAATTATTTGCCACAGGTACAACTGGCAAATTACTTGAGGATGAACTTAATTCCAAAATTACAATTTTCGAAAGCGGACCACTAGGCGGAGATCAACAAGTTGGTTCTCGAATTAGCGAAGGAAAAATTGATTTTTTAATCTTTTTTTGGGACCCTTTGGAATCTCAATCACATGATCCTGATGTTAAAGCTTTGTTACGCATGGCTGTAGTTTGGAATATACCTACTGCATGCAATCGTGCTTCGGCTGATTTTCTCATTTCATCACCGTTAATGAGTCAAAAGTATTCTCGAAGTCTACCCAATTATGAT
>JAUWJK010000052.1 GCA_030607735.1 Candidatus Bathyarchaeota archaeon | reverse complement strand
TTTAATGAAATGCGAAAAGAACTTGAATCCTAGTTTATTAGAGACTTAAGATTAGTTAGTTTAGAGCTTTTCTTGAGTTGGATGGGAGGCTTTAATTGATGACCCAAAAACCTAAGATTAAAGAGCATCGTTTAGATAAGAAGCGTTACAATCGTCTTTGCCTATCGCAAAAGACAGCTTAAAACTGACTTTTGAACATGTATCTACTGTTTGAATGTTCCAGTTTGAACCTGCTCGACTAAGGAAAAGTCTTGGATAGGTTAGTTTCTTGTTGTTTTTTTATTGATACACTAGAAAATTTAGATTCAAGATGTCTATTCAACACATGGTGACGTAACTAACTATATTAACTGTATAGGCAATGTGAATCATAAATCATTTGACCAAACTAACCTTCCAATTTTTATCAACCCACAATCCTATGATATCCACATTCAAATCCCATGAGGCAACATTCTTCATTGCGATAATTATGTCATTTAGTTGAGTTTCTTTGTTTGCAGGATTTCCTGCACAATCATAATGTCCCACTATGGCAGCGATTTTTGATTTATGGACATTAACTGAGATGTTTAGATAATTTTTTATCGCTTTTATGGTGCTGTTTCTATTCTCAGCTAAGATCTTGTTAGCTCCGGGTATGGTAATAATGTCCACATAGTTTATTTTATAGTTTTTTTTGAAGTAATCAATCACAGGTATTTGTACTCGTCCATCTATACAATTTATTGCTGTAGCAAATTTAATCAATGTTTATATCCCCAGTTTTTTTCTACGAATCTTTTTCATGTCATTTTTGGTCTTGTTTGAGTTTTTTTTAGGTTCTAAAACCTTTTTGGGATTATGTTTTGTTCTATTAAATAAGAAAGATTTAGATATTTTCATTTCTTCGTCGAAGGAATATTTAGCGTAAAGATTAGAATTAATTGTTTACTCTTGTCTATAAAATTTGTTTTAGTTTTTTGTGGTTGGATTGCACTAAACTTTAATGAATCGGTATAATGTGTTGATACTAATAGCTGAAATAAAAATAATGAACAATCCTGAGACCATTAATCCTAAATTAGTTAATCCAGACCCCAAAGGTAGTCTAACAACAAAACTTGCCAGAAATACAATCAATCCGATAACAAAGCCTATTATTGCATCTATCTCTTTGTGTCTAAAGGTCTCTTCTTTAACTCTTAATACGAATGTCTGAAAAGGAGATCCGCCCGAAGGATCGTATGTACTTTTTTGAAGTGATTTTTCACCACAGTTTTGACAAAATGGCATAATTTTTCATTTCTTCTTTAATGGAGATTAGATTTAAGATTTATGAATTTATAATTATTTAATTTCTGTTTTTCGCTCCACAAAGCTAAAATGCTATTCTACTTGTGGACTAGGACCGCAAAATTATGATGTGATCACAATTGGTTTTAATTTGGCATGCGATGAAAAAAGATGAGGTTATAACCTCTTTACAGTCTGACCTGAAAGGCTTGACCACTGAAGAAGCTGAACGTAGACTCGAAGAGTACGGACCCAACGAACTTGTAGCAAAGAAAAGCACATCTCCCCTTCAGATATTCTTCGGACAATTCAAAGACATATTTGTAATTATGCTTCTAATTGCTCTGACCTTCTCAATAGTACTTGCGTTTACAAGCACAAACGGCGAAATTGGAGAATTCATAGACGCTGCAACCATAGGCGTTATCATATTCCTCAACGCCATAGTCGGTTTTGTACAAGAATACCGATCAGAAAAGGCAATGGAAGCCATGAAAAAGATGACATCTCCCAAAACCCGAGTACTAAGAGACAGAACAGAACAAGTTATTTCATCACGAAACGTAGTGCCTGGAGACCTCGTTCTTTTGGAAGCTGGAGACCGCATCCCAGCTGACGCCCGACTCCTCGAAGTTGTAGCCCTGAAGACAGACGAAGCAATTTTGACAGGCGAATCCACATCCGTAGCAAAAATAGACACCGTTCTTGACAAAAAAACAGCTGTGGCTGACCAAAAAAACTCAGTTTTCATGGCTACCTACGTAACTTACGGCAGAGGCAAAGCCATGATAACGTCCACTGGCATAAGAACTGAATTCGGCAAAGTAGCTGAAATGGTTCAGTCTGTGGAGAAAAAGGATACTCCTCTCAAGAGGAAACTAACAGAGTTTGCCAAAAAATTGAGCATAATAATTGTATTCGTGACTGCCGCAATTTTCACACTTGAACTGTATGAATTTTTTGTACTCGGAACAAGCGGGACAGCTCAGATAATACATGCTTTTGAAACATCAGTTGCTCTCGCCGTTTCAGCAGTCCCAGAGGGCTTACCTGCTGTCGTAACAGTTTCTCTTGCCCTAGGCGCCAGAGAACTAGCAAAACGTAACGCGCTCATAAGAAAACTTTCATCAGCAGAAACTTTAGGAGCTACAGATATCATTTGCACCGATAAAACCGGCACCCTAACAAAAGGCGAAATGACGGTGCGTAAAATCTACGTCGCCAATAAAATGATTGAAGTAACAGGTGCAGGATATGAACCCAAAGGAGAATTCCTTCTGAATGGGGCTCCAATAAACCCAAAAGATGATGTCGATCTTGATTTGCTATTGAGCACCAGTACTTTGTGCTCCAACATCAGTTACGACGGAAAAAGGATAATTGGAGACACCACTGAGGGAGCATTAGTTGTAGCCGCACATAAGGCGGGAATAGTAAAAGAAAATCTGGAGAGCGTTTATTCTCGCCTATATGAAATTCCATTTACTTCTGAGCGAAAGCGCATGACAACCGTTCACAAATCGCCAGAAGGAAAGTTTTTCTCTTATGTTAAAGGCGCCATAGAAATAATTTTGGAACACTCAGAACGAATCGTCAAAGATGGCAAAACAGTTAAGCTTACCAAGAATACGAAAGAAAAAATCTTAAAGACAAACGAAGAGATGACAAGTCAAGCTTTACGCGTCTTAGCCATTGCATACAAAGAATTACCAAAAACTGAAACCAAAAAATACGATGAAAAAGAATTGGAAAACGACTTAATTTTCATAGGCTTAGCTGGAATGATCGACCCACCAAGAGTTGAAGCAAAAGGAGCAAATGAACTGTGCCGAAAAGCAGGTATAAAAACAGTCATGATTACTGGAGACCACAAACTCACAGCAGTTGCCATAGCTAAAGAGTTAAACATAATGGAAGAAGACGATCTGGCTCTAACAGGCGCCGAACTGGACACGATTAGTGAAGAAGAATTCGAACAAATTGTGGAAAAAGCAGTAGTATACGCTCGTGTCTCTCCTGAACACAAACTTCGGATAGTCAGAACCCTAAAACATAAAGGGCACATAGTAGCCATGACCGGAGACGGAGTCAACGACGCGCCAGCCCTAAAACAAGCAGATATAGGCATAGCTATGGGAATCACAGGTACTGACGTTACTCGCGAAGCAGCAGACATGGTGTTAGCAGACGACAATTTTGCTACAATAGTTACCGCCATTGAAGGCGGGCGAGCCATATACGACAACATACGAAAATTCTCGTTCTTCCTGCTACGTTGCAACTTGAGCGAACTTCTAGTAATAGGTCTATTTGCTTTGTTGGGTCTAGAACTGCCCTTAGCTGCTGGCATGATTCTATGGCTAAATTTGGTAACCGATGGAGGTCCCGCTTTAGCTTTGAGCTTAGATCCGCCACAGGAAGACTTGATGGAAAGGCCTCCACGCGACCCGAGCGAAAGCATACTTCATGGAAGATTTGCCTCAATTTTAATCAGCTTGGTATTCCAATTCCTCGGAACAGGAGTCCTGTTTTTCTTGATCTTCTATGTATGGGGGGGCGGGCAACCTGAAGCCCTTCCGCGTGCACGAACAATAGCTTTTGTGCAAACTGCCCTATGGGAATTGGTGGTAGTTTGGAATTGCCGATCAGAACGAAAGAACGCATTCAGAGTCGGGTTTACCTCCAACAAGTTCTTACTCTTAGCAGTGGTTGTTTCGGCGTTGTTAACTATTATAGTGCCTTTCACAGGTTTGTTCGGTACAATACCCCTAAGTATCATGGACTGGACTCTCGTCATATTTGTGTCCCTTTCAGGATTGCTTATTGTACCTGAAATCTTCTATAACCGAAAAATTTGGCGTTGGAGATAAACTGGAGAACTGGGATTTGGTGCCTAGAAACAGGTAGGCATACTCCTCTTTTTTCGGGGTAAAGCATAAAAAAATCAAATAAGGAAAAAAAATGGTTGAGAGGGTCTTTGGGTGAAAAATGAACTTAACGTTGTAGTTGTCGTTGTTTGTTCATGAACTTTTTCTCCTAACAATTTGTGCCTGAAGATCCCAGCAAACCCTTTTTAGCAAGAATTAACATTGGTAAAAAAGTTTATCATGTTGAGGCCGAGATGAGGTAGCCTAGTTCAAATTAGGGATTTTTTCATCATCACTCGTAACCTTTTCCCCTTTTTTCATATTTTGGAGATTTGTAGCTAAAAAGAAGCTTAGTTCAAACTTTAAAGATCCTCAACTAACCAGCAGCAATCCACGCATCTGGATTTCTATATCTAACAACAGGAGAACTACCCTCACTCTTATGCAATTTCTTTTCAATAATTGCTTTAATAATTTCAAACAATTCTAAATGAACTTCCTCATCCACCAAAATATCATAAAAAACTTTTTGGAAATCCTCAAGATGTACACCATACAAACTACACATTTGAGGTGCCATAGCCAAGAAAGTTTTTGCCTGTATCACCATATAACTCTCTTCCCCAAAAGAACACTCTAAAATAGAAAGAATTTCTAAAATCTCTTCAATAGATAGGATTTTTTTATGTTTAATCTTTTCTAATGCTTTCTCAATAGGGTAATATGCATAAGCTAATCGTTTGGAACAATCTCGTTCCCCTATTTTTGATTGACAAATTTTACTGGTTATCTCATCCAAGTTTCTGGAGTTTTTTTTTGTGTTTTGTGAAATTTTAAGAAAACAATCATTAAAATTTAAAATATCTATTTTTTCTGATAGTTGATTGTAGAGTGTTGATTTTTGTTTTTCAAGAAAACTAAGACTTTGTATGAAATTAGCAATATCTTTTGGGGATCCTCTTTTGCCTACCAAATTTGCGTTAATCTCCACTTGATCATCAAATGGTTTAGTGAATCTTAATAAACATTATTGTATTTCTGTTCAACAAAAATACAGATTGTAACCTTTCCCCATTTTTTTAATTGACATCTTCTTTTTTTCGTTTAACCAAAATAACAGTGATAACCAAAATTGCAATTGCTCCTACAACTAAAATAGGTACATATAGGTTTGATGAATCTGATGGAATAGACCAGATTCTAAGATCAGGATCACACAATGCAGCAACATACATGCATCCAACAGTGATTATTTCCACTGTTCCATCTTGATCAATATCATCAGCTGCAACATTCCAAGCCATAACTCCTTCACCAATAGTCCACTCCTCACTATAATCTAATGAAAGATCTTGACCATTCCAACTCCAAACTCTTAACTGCGAAAATTCAGGAGGAGCATCTGCACTAAACCCTCCAAAAACAGCAGTCGCTCCGCTAGTGATAATCTCTAGTTGGTCATCATTGTTTACGTCTGCAAGATACAAAGCCTTAATTTCTGTAATGTCCTTGGTCATCCACTCATATCTTTCTTCAAGAGACACCAGTTCTCCATTCCAATTCCATATACCTATCTGACCCATAATTTTTTCATTATTATAAGTAAAACCAACAGTGATTATTTCTGCAACACCATCCCCATCAACGTCACCGACTTTTAGATTATTCACCAATGTATTTCCCATTGGATCTCCAGTAATTGTCGTACCATAAACACCTTCAACAAGACGCCATTCCTTGTTAGCCTTTAATTCTAAGTTAGTTCCGTCCCAATTCCAAATTCGTAGTTGACCACTACTGTTCATTAGATCATTATCATATCCCCCAGTAACAATCTCTGATATGCCATCATTGTCCAAATCATAAACATAAACCGAGTTAGCAGCTGCCCTATTTGATGCACACCAAAGGGTAGTGTCAATTAACTCCAACGAGGTACCATCCCAACTCCAAATAGATAATTGTGCGTATGTAGTGGAATTTTTTCTTAAAGTTCCAGCAGTAACAATCTCTGAGTTTCCAATCCCGTCTAAGTTTCCAACAAAAATAGACCCAACAGAAATTCCGGCGAAGCTATCTTTTAGGACTAAATCAACATTATCCCAGTTCCAAACACTAAGAGTGGGAGTGGTACCATTCTCATTATTTTCTGACCCTGCGGTTATTATTTCCATTACTCCATTTTCGTCTGGATCAGCAGCATAAATACTTCTTAGAACACCAGTCCAGTTGTGTTGTTTCTCAAGCGTGAAAACTTCACCATTCCAATTCCAGATTTTCAAAGGAGCATATAACTCTAGATATGTATATTCTGGGTTTTCATACATCATGCCGCCTGTTATTAACTCAGTAACTCCATCTTGGTCAATATCTCCAACAAAAAAGTTGTGTGTTCCAAAATTACATGTGCCACCAGTACCGTAGGTTTCCCAATGTTGTTCCCACTCAAGTTGTAGATTAGATTGTGCAAAAACTGAGGATTGTAGGCCATTTAGAATAATAATAGAGAGTAAAAGCACTTCAAGATAAACGATGACTTGTAGCTTCATTCTTAGTCACTACATTCAAGTAATTTCCAAGTTGGATAAATAAAGGTTTCAATAAAAGGATTTTTTCAACATTGCCTGTATCCTTCCCCTTTTTTGTAACTAAGAATATTTAGCAGGTATGTTGGAAAGAATAATAAAAAAAAATGATTCAGTTCTTCCAAATCAAATATACGTTAGTTATTTATTTTCAGAAAGTTATCTTTTCTTTATGAGTAAAAAATTAATTGATAATATTCTTGTTGACATGAACAAGCAAGGATTTCCTCTTGAAGTACAGACTTCGGAAGCTTTACAATCTTTTGGATGGGATGTGAACAATCAAGTATCCTATCAAGATTCTGAATCTATAAAAAATAGAACGTTAGATATAGTTGCTGAAAAAAACATAATTCTTAGATCTAATTTAGGTTTTGATGTTTGGCTTTTTATCGAATGCAAAAAAGTCAATAAACCTTGGGTATTTTATACAAAAAATATTGATGCTACTAATGAAGAAATAGTTAGGACATTTAGTTCTAGCACACAATTTTTTATAAATAATTTAGCTTATCAAAACCATAAACATGAGGAAGTTGTGAATTATATTCAGAATTTTATTTTTAAAAATAAACTTCAAAATTTGTTTTCAAATAAAATAGCTTTTAACACATTTGAACCATTTACAGAAGGAAATGGAATGAGCATTCATAAAGCAAGAATGCAACTAAGTAATTCAATCCTAGACTTATCACGAAAAATGGATGGTGAAATTCTTCCAAACATAAGTTTTCCATATGGTATTTTATTTTTACCTATTATCGTTTTAGATGGTTAATTATTAATCTACGAAAAAGATCAATTAAATTTTGGCGAAAGTGTGAACTATCATCTATTTTATTCTGGGTCTTCTTTTATCATTGAAATAATAACAGCTAAAAAATTAGTATCTTATTTAGAAAATCTTGAAAAAATAATAAATAATTTTAAGAAAACACAAGTAACTAATTAATTTTCTATCACTTGTCAATAGTTAATTTATATAATCCTTGAACAGGTTGATAGATAATTCCATCTTTGTTGCATTCATCTACTAGACAAATAGTTTCTTGAGAATTTGTTTTAGCCTCTTCAATAATTACTTCAATACTCACACCTGATTTACGGGACGAGTAATTCTTTCTTATTATTCTAATAATATCTCTATATTTTACCTTCAAGGAAGCTGCTCTTTTTCCAGCAATTACAGGTTTTGCAAGTAAATCGTTCCATATCTCATAAACATATTCGAAATTCCATTTAAAATAATCATCAAAAATTTTGGATATTTGATCTGAAGTAATTTTATCTATATCTTGAGCACGAGCATAAGACAAACAGCTTCGCAAAATTGAAGTTGGTTTAGCATTATAATTTGCGTTTAAAAATCCATAACGTGATAGATGTATTGGATCTAGGTCAAAATCTTCAGCAAGTTTTTCTAGTTTATTGCTTATCATAGATTGAGCTGTATTTATTTCTGGAATAATTGGTGTTTTCATATGATTAATTACTAAAAATTTAAAGGCGTCAATTTGATCCATTCCATGTTTGCTTTTGTTTATAGATGTATTTTCAGGAACAACTGTTGGGATATCACTTACTAAGAAAACTGGATCCTCAATTGTTTTGGGTTTATCTTTAGAGCTAAAAAGTGCTAAGGAGGTTTCAGAATATTCGGGAATTCCCCAAGATGGTTTGTGATTAAGTCTGTTTTCTATTTGTTTCGATAAAGTTTTATCAGCGTCGTCAGTTTGAAATGAATATTTGTATCGCATTGCAAATCGACCATAATCTGTTCTTATTGTATTGAGTTTACCTATGTCCTCAGGTATGGTTTTTGAAAGTTCTATCAGCACTTTTTTTGGAAGTCCAGTTTTTGTGGAGTCATACAAAGCCATGTTTATTCCACCTAAATTTTGGTAAAAAGCAGGGGAACTTATTACAGTAAAAGAAAGGAAATCTCGTATTTTAGGTTCTAATCCTTCCATTCTGGATGTTAAATTTGTCTTAAAATCTTTGTAGTTTAAATTAGATTTTGGAATTTTTAAATCTGATTTTGAATAAGTCCAATCGAATACTTCTATTATCATATTTGCTGTGTAATAGTTTGAATGTGTTTGATATTTGCTTGGTCGGAGTTTTTCTAGTTTGGCTTTTCCAGAGATTCTAATAAAGGCATTCTCTGTGGGGCGTTCTTCGGTATAATTTATGCAAATAAGGATTATTTGATTTGAAAATAGGGTTGGGATTAGTGCAAATGTTGATCTGTTTATCCATTTAACATAACCTGTTATTGAAACTTTTTCATTGGGTTTGATTTTTGAGAATTCGATGATTTTTTCTCGTTCAAAAGAAAGCCATAATGATCCAGTTTCTCGTTTCCAAAATTTTAATTTGAAGTCTGATAGAGCTTTAGTGCTTATAGTTTTAGGCAAATTATGTTCCCCCGTAAAGGAATAAAGCGTAAATTTCTATGAATTTAATACGTGAGCTTAGTTTAAAGATTTAGATCACCAATAATTCAATAAAAAATCTCAGATTCTAAACAGTTTAACAAAAATAAAACTAAAAGTAAACCAAATTATCATAAAAAACGACATCTAGGTTTTCTCATGCTCTAAGATCCTTTTTTGGTTAGTCAAGGTTTCTTGACCTATTTCTGTCAATGTTTCTTGACTAAAATGGACTTGTTTAGTCAAATTACCTTTACAAAAACCCTTTTTATCCAAAAATGACCCTTAATCTACAAGGGAAAACACATGCAAAAACCAAACAGCACAAAAAAAAGATTTCAAACCTTTATTTTTGGCATATTATTAATTTCAATTATTTCAATAAGCGGATTTGCAGTATATGCCATGCAGCCTGTTAGTATTCCAGCTGAAGTTAAAGAACCCCTAGAAATCCTAAACTACCCAACAAGTTTTAGTTTATATCCAGGAGAAACAGTAAACTTTAATTTTACAGTTCAAAACTCTGCTTCAGTTAATTACTTTCAAGAGTTTGAGTTTCTCGTAAACGATACAAGCTACCAAAAATATGTTACTTTTAGTAACACCAATTACAGCATACAACCAGGAATTCACACTCTAAACGCTTGGTTCACAATATCTTCTAATGCACCAGCAGCAAACTTTGTTATAACAATTAACAAAAAAACAGACACACCAACACCTACACCAACTCCTACCCAAAAAGATTCCACAAATTCAACTCTTAATCCAACACTAGAGCTTCTAGCTGGAGGAGCAAGGTGGGCAGCACAAAATGGAAATAATGCACTCTATATCAACTGGGAAGATAATTATCAAAATCATTATTCAACTGATGGTGTTGATTGGGAATGGAAATCTGAGTCAGCTAGATATAGGTGGCGTAGATCAATAGCTGCTGCTTTGGAATCTTCAAATTTGGAGATAGCTTTTGCTGGTGACATTCCAGATGATCTAAACCCCTATGATGTTGTTGTTATTTTTGGATATTATGCTGTTGAACCTCATTATGCACAACAAATTAAGGATTATATACAAAATGGCGGAAGTGTTGTGTTTATTGCTGGTGTTCCAGGTTTCTTTATCTCTTACTCAAAAACTCAAAGTTGTAGTACCAATTTAAAATATATTGAGGAGTGGTTTGGGGCTAGTGTCTATAAAAACGCACATGGTTTGACTAGAGTAGCGTTTGATAATCCTTTTGGAACTTCTTTATTGACAACTGAAATTATATATGATGTTAATTTGAAAAATGGTGCGGTTTCTTCCCTGATTAGTTCTGCAGATCCAATAGCGTATTATGATTCAGGTGAAGTGTTTGCTTTTACTCATGAATTTGGAGCTGGTCGAGTTTACTATCAAGCACATCTTAAACTCTTGGATTAACTATAAACCTGATTTGAGATTAGGCTTGATTGATTTTGCTATTGGATAAATTGAGAATTTCTTTAAAAAAGGAGATCTTGAAAGATTGAATAAAAAACATATTAAAAATGAAAGATTAAAAATAAGTTTAGTTGTGGTTTCAGTCCTATTGATATCAGCTACTCTCATTAGCATTTTTATTTACTCCAAATATAACGAGTTAATAGTTGAAAGAGACGATTTAGCACAGGAAGTTAATGACTTGACAAATAGAATAGAAGAACTTGAGACACCAAGATTAGCAACTAGTCTTAACGTAGAAGACGAGGAGGTCTATTTGCAAATAACAGGTGAAGGGTGGAATCTTGGTCATGAAA
Source organism: Candidatus Bathyarchaeota archaeon (assembly GCA_030607735.1). GTDB lineage: Archaea > Thermoproteota > Bathyarchaeia > Bathyarchaeales > Bathycorpusculaceae > AD8-1. The sequence continues at coordinate 166 of JAUWJK010000052.1, read as the reverse complement.
CAGCATACTACTGCAAACTACACGTAATACTCTATGAAGGAGACAACATGGCAAAAGAAGAATATGTTCATCTTGGTGATAATGTTGGTATGATAGCAGAACAACGCTATGACAGAGTAGATGCAAAAGTGTACTATGAAGGAGCTCACGTAACAGATTGGGAAAT
>JAUWJK010000122.1 GCA_030607735.1 Candidatus Bathyarchaeota archaeon | reverse complement strand
GTAACTGGTGTTTCAGCATTTATTCTAACTCTAGTAGTATCTTCATCAATAATCCATACTTCAATATTGAGTGTTGAACCATAAGCAAGCAAGCCAGCTTGAGTATTGACTTTTAGTAGATGTGTTTTATTGTCTATTTCTTCTAATTTCCAATTTAATGATGTGATTATTTTAGGAATTCCTTCCCAGACTTTAATTAAAGGATAATCAATTTCAACTACGTGTTTTTCTTTTCGTAAATAAGCCATTCTTATCACTCTTTCTAAAGAGGTCGCTAATTAAACCCTTTATGGTTTCAAAAAATAAAAATATTTAATAAAAGATTAAGGAGGGGATAAAAGAGTGAAGACAAGCCCCTATAAGAAGCCTCCATCCTTTTTCCTTAATACACATTAAGTTTATTTTATTTAAAAGGTATATTTCTGTATCGTAATATATCCTATTTAATATTTGGTGAAAATTTTTACTCTGAACTAATAAAGAAACCTGTTTATACTTCACGCTGGATACTATATTGTAGAATATTTCTGTGTTATTCTTTCAGAAATTCTCAATTAAATTAAATAAGGTGAAATTTGTTATGGAAATGAAGTTAGCTTGTAAAGATTTTGATCCAGCTGGAGCTTGTCCTTTTGTGGCAAATGGAGAAAACATGGAAGAGTTAAAAGCAGATCTGTTTAAACACACGCCAAAACTGTTCATAATTATACCGATGAACAACTAAAAGATCCAAAGATGTTAGCAGAGGTCAATAGGTTAGTTAAAAAAGAATAATTTTTAGGTATTTAAAATATCAATTTTTATCTTTGTTTTTATAATAATTTAATCAGCTGCAATTAATCTTAAAACTGAAATGTAAAGTATATTCTACTGAAAAATTTTTAGTTCATTAAAAAATACTACATCGGATATATACGGAAGATCTCTTCAAAGATCTTTAATCTAAATGTAATACATTGAATATACTACAAACCCAACGCTCAATGCGATTAATGACCCTGCGAGTGTTTCCGCGAAAGTATGGTTTTTTAGCTTAATTCTAGACCAACCTACCAAGCCTACAACCAAAGTTAATGGCACAGCATTTATGCCAAACACGAAAATAAGCGAAAAAATTGGTCCAGTAACACCAGCACAATGAACACTAACCTTCCAAAACAAATTAACAACCATAAGAATTACTGAAACAAATATGTAACCTAAAGCTAGTAGAAACATTATTTTGGTGTTTGTGACTAAGAAAATTATTGCAGCAAATGAATAACTAGTTATAGCAATCAAGAAAAAAGGTGTTCTCGCTTTTCTGTTTGATACATATAAATCAACCACTTTCTTTCGATAAAAATATAATACTGATAAAAATGGGATAAAAGCAAAGCAGAAAAAACAGAATAAGATACTAAAAGGTGCAGAAAGCAAACCTAAACCAATAGGTGACCAGAGAGAAAAAGAAACTGTTGCTACTATAGCTATTGTTGGAGGAGCAATAAATATTGAGATAAAATTTGCCAACTGGTGGCTAATTTCTGTTTGTGAATCTTGATTAGTGTAAGTCTCTTTTTTAAGCTCCATTATCGTCTCTACTTTAAGTTTACTTAATAGATGTTTGTGCTATTTTGAATAGAAACTAACGTGGGATATTCTCTGTTTTTGTTGCCATGGGATATTTAATTACGTTAGTTTGGAGGGTGGGAATCCTACTCTAATTTACCAGCAAAATATTAACTGAAAATTATAAAATAATTGAAGTAATCTTGTTTGGTTCTGGATTTCTCATAGAACATTTTCCTTTTGTGATTAATATTAAATCAAAAAAAACTTCTCATGTCACCTGCGTGTCATTTAGGGTTTCAAGCTGAAATTCAGCCTCTGGGACGCGTATTTGCGTTATTTTTTTTTGATTAATATTTAATCCAATAACAATTCCACACGAAACACATATAATTATAACTAGAACCAACCCAAAAAGACAACACTACCCAAATATCAAATAACACATTTATAACCAGAAAACAAAGAATACCTAAAACCAAATTAGTTAATTGAACATCTATCTAATAATAGAAAATATGCCATGAGGACACATCTTTGAACGTCATCCAAGTAATAGAATATAGAAAAAGTGTAAGACAATTTCTTGAAAAAAATGTAGAAAACCAAAAACTTCTCAATGTGATGGAAGCGGCAAGAATGGCACCTTCCGCTTTTAACCAGCAAAGATCAAGGTTTGTAATAGTAAAAAATAAACACACAAAAAACCGCCTTGAAAAAGAAGGGAAAATTCCTAGTTTTGCTGCAAAAGCTCCAGTACTGATTGTAGCTTGTGCAAAAACAGACAGTTGCACAATGCACTATGGTCAACCCTGTTATCCTATAGATGTTGCCGTTGCATTAGACCACATTACATTAGCAGCTGTTGAATATGACTTAGGAACATGCTGGATTAGTATATATGATGAGGATAAAGTCAAAGAGATACTTCATATTCCCAAAGAAATTAGGGTGATCTCAATTATGATAATTGGTTATCCCTTAGATCCGTCGCCTGTTCAAAAAAAACGAATATCTTTGTCTGAGTTAATGAAAAACGAAAAATGGCAATAATAAAAATCTTCGTCAAAACTAAGAATTTATTATAAAACAATAAAAAATTCAATTGCGGAGGGTGGGACTTACGCCCTAATTTACCGGCAAAATATTCCTCTTTATTACAAAATTTCTATTAGGCAATGGCAAAAAGCTGGGGATGGGAATTGCATCCCATGTAAATTGATATATCTCCCTCAAAACTCTCCTTTTATAGAAATTAATGAAAAGTAAATAAATCCTAGAAAATAATCAATCCATTATTTTGGAATAATACATAGAATCCTTAGAGGTTTTTTAGAATTATTTTTTATTTGATGAATCTCATTGACAGAAATAGAAACAAAGTCACCAGTTTTGACTGATTTTATTTCTTTGTTTCCAAGAACTAAGCCATCTCCTTCTAGCACAAATATTTCATGTTCCCAAGCATGACTATGATGTGGACTATAACCACCACTTCCAATCTCACAATGCCTCACAGCAAAATTACTTGAACCCTCAGTGTTTAACCACTTGATCTTAAGTCTAGAACTTCCTTTAACTTCCTGAGCTTCTACATCCTTGTAGGAAACAATTTTCATTTGATATCCCACGTTAATCATGATTGGAGAAAATTTAAAGTTGTGCAAATTTGGATTTTAAAAAAAGGGAAAAAGTGTTTTGGTTAATTCAGGTTAGCCCTTTTTGGTTTCCATGTAGTCTGTGTACAACAATACACCTTGTATAATGAAGTACAAGCCCACAATCAATTGCAACAAATCAGGCAAAGCAATAACAAGAACACCAAAGATCACAGCTATCAAAG
>JAUWJK010000088.1 GCA_030607735.1 Candidatus Bathyarchaeota archaeon | reverse complement strand
ATTTTTTTGAATACTTTGTCTGGTAGCACTCATAGCAAAGTGGATATTTTTTGTGTCCTCTCTTTTTTGGTTTAAAGAGTTTTCCATATTTTAGGCATTTAGATTTTGTAGTTGGTTTTGGGTCAAGTTGGTTTAGTCTTTCTCTGATTGCTTTTGTTGTTTCCAAGTCAGGTCTTGATCTTAATGCTTTTTTCAGGAGTTGTTTTGCTACATCAAAGCTGTCCCTGCCAAAGACTTTTTCAAATATGTTGGATGGTTTAACTTTTAGTTTGATGCTTTTAAATAGAATTTTAAAAAATAGAAAGAAGGTACTAAATGTTTTCCAGTTTTGTTCCATATTTTTTATTAAGAATTGATCAAGAGTACAAATGTTAACTATAACTTCTAACTCAAAGAGAGCAAAGTCAAAGTGTTATATATCAAAATTGATTATAGTTCAATTAGTTGTATCTTACTTTAGAAATAATTAGGTATCCGAGAGGCAAATAATGATGAATGATGAACAAGATAAAACCACTATTCTTCCAAAAAAACTGGTTACAATTTAAGATCTATAAACACAATTCTAAAACTTTCTTCTCGTTCATTTCTGCTAAATTTTTTAAAACGTTTAATTAATGCTCTCTAAGTAATTCCGTCATGATAGAAGCGCTTAAACCCATTTTGCATCTTTTTTGGCTTGAACTAAAAAGAATTATTTTTGGAGTGAAATATTTTGCGGAAGTTGATGTGACAGATAACTGTAATCTTAGATGTAACCATTGCTATCATTTTCACGGAAAAGACGATTTCAAAAAACAAGAACTGTCCCTATCTGTTTGGAAAAAAAGGTTCAATGAACTCTATAGGTCTGGAATACGAGGCATTCTTTTGGTAGGTGGTGAACCTGCGCTCAGAATTGATGTTCTTATGCTCGCTGACAGAATATTTCCTCATGTTTATGTTATTACAAACGGAACAATAAAGATTCCAAAAGAATTCAACCATAGATTATATGTTTCAATAGATGGAAATCAAGAAACAAATGATTCAATTAGAGGAGATAGTGTTTTTTCAAGAATAATTAAAAACTATTCAGGAGACAAGCGTGTTATTATCAATATGACACTTACAAGAGATAATTACAAAGAACTTGAGGATGTCACAAAAACTGCAAAAAAGAACGGTTTTGGTGGTGTTGTGTGTAATATATGTGTAGGTAGAAACGAATTTGCTTCTCTTATGGTTGTGAGAAAAGGAGATAGAAAAAAAATAGTGAAAGAACTAGAACGTGTGAAGACATTATGCTCAAAAGATCTTCTTTTTACCAAAACTATGATCAAATGGTATGAATACCCTGATCATAGGGATCATTGCTATTGGGGTGATGAGGTATTGCATTTTGATGTTTCATGGAAAAGAAGAAAGTGTTTTGGGTATAATCCTGATTGTTCTAATTGTGGGTGTTTGGCGGGTGCTTTTCAGAGTCCTTTGAGAATGTTCAGGTATCCTAGAGCGATGATGAAAATAGTGCTATGTTTATAAGAATACTTTTTTGATTAAAATTTTCACGAATGTTAACAATAGGCAACCCTATTTTGTATAATATAAAATTTTTCATTAATTGTTTATGTTTCATAACATCATTCCTATTAAGAAGTTGTTGATAGTTTCTTACTGTGAATAAAAATGTCAGATAAATCAGAAAAAATGGACAATATCGGCGAAATAATGCTTAAAATGATCGACAAACTTGCAGGAAAAGAATCAAATCTTAAACTAAGTTTTCAAGACCTTACACTAGACGCAGGCCCAGCTAAAGTTAAACTGAATGGCTCTATTGTTTTAGATGTTCTCTATGTTGAAGACGCCAAGTAGTTTTTTCTTGAGCGGACTAAAAAGTGAAGTTTCCAACTTGGATAAGTCAAGTGCTTAAATCTGGAGCCGTCACTGTTTCTGTTGGTGATGTTAAGGCTTTTCAATTAAGTGTGGAAAACAAAAAGATTGACCTTAACATAGTTGACAAAGATGTTCTGAAAAAGGCTTTGGAAGGTGGAGCTAAAATGAATACCCTGCGGGGTATGCTTGGGTTGCTCAAGAATGCTGCTAAGGAATTAAAGGATGAAGGGTATACTGTAACAGTTTCTTATCAGGGGGAAATTGTTATGACTTTGGGGTTGGAAGCTAGTTCTAGTTTTTCTAGGTTAGTTACTAGGACAAATGCTGTGGAGATTAATAATCTTAGGAGATTATTGCAAATGGCTGTTTAATTTTTTGTTGGTTGTTTTCAATTTTTTTCTTTAGTTGTGCTTGAGGATTCCAGCTAACCCTTTTTAGCAGGAGTTAACATTGGTAAAAAAGTTTATCATGTCGTGGCTGAGGTGAGGTAATCTGGGTCGTTTGTGGATTTCTTTCAGAAACATTTCCCTTTTTAATTTCCTCTCACAGATACTGTTACACTTTTAGTAACTGAAGTTACCATCTCTTGAAAGTTCAAAGTAATAATATTGGTAAGAGTTTTTGCTCTATCAGGAGCTGTAAGCTCAACACTAACAAATGTTACTCCAGAAGGAACCTCTCCAATATTTATTACACTTCCAGTTGTGTCATGCGTAGAAGATTGTAATGTGAAATCTGAGAATAAACCACTTGTCTCCAGATATACTGCATTGGCAGTAAAAGTTGTTGGATTAGTAATACTAAAAGTGATGCTTAATTCAGAATTCATACCTACTTGACTTGGAGCTGAAACACTTAGCGTAAGCACTGGAGTATTTGATGGAGTGGGGGTTGGGGACGTAGAAGGTGTTGGAGTTATCGTTGGAGCTGGAGTGGGGGTTGTAGTAGGGGATGGTTCATTGATATTTGTAAAAGTGTTAGCAAAGAAATAGAAAAGACCACCTGCAAGAAAAAGAATGCCGATAAGAAAAGCAACCTTAGCGACAGTCGCACCTCGTCGGGTTTCTTTACGAAAAGTCTCCTTTATCCGAAAAGATAAATACAAAACCACAGCTGAAAAGAAAATTATAAGAAGAATTATTGCAAAAACAATGCCAATGACTGCTAAATCTAAATTCATAATGTTACCTCTTTGGTTTCTCCCAATCCATCAATATATTTATCATTTCTTCAGTTAAACTCATTATACGAATTCCATCAAGAAACATGTTGTAAAACAATAATAACGGTAATGCTAAATAATTACGTTTTTCAGGTTTTGGTTCAAGACTTAAACCAAGAATCCCCAATACCAGAGAAACACCAAGATATGCTGTAATCCCAAATAAAGAAACAGAGAACTCACCAGTAACCATCCAAGTCAGCAATGTAACTAACAGTAATCCTATGTTAAGAAAGGGGGCAATCGTATCAAACCACAAATTGGGAATGCCAAAAATACCAACAATCCCATATTTGCGGTTAAAATACATGCCTTTATGCTTATCAAGTACTTGAAGCATTCCTCTATACCATCGTCGTCTTTGTTTGATTAAATCCTCAGTGCTCTTTGGCGTATCAGTATAAGCTAAACTTGCTTCTTCATATTCAATCTCATAACCCTTCTTTAGAATTTTTACTGTTATATCAAAGTCTTCTGCAAAAGTATCATCTGAAAAAAATCCAACGTGCTCAATTGCTTCTTTTTTAAGAGCTGCAACAGGTCCAGGCACAACCATTACCGTTCCAAGAACTGATTGTCCTTTTCTTACAAGATTAATTCCTGTTGCGTATTCTGCAGATTGTATAGTGTTTAGTAGTGTTGGTTCTCGTTTTACTTTTACATTGCCAGCTACAGCACCTAATTTGTTATTGCAGGCAAATCTATTTGCTATAGGTTTTAGAGCGTCTCTATCTAACTCTGTATCAGCATCGACAGTTAGTATTATTTCTCCTGAGGAGTGAGATATTCCATTATTCAAAGCAATTGGTTTTCCTTGATTTTTCTGTTGAAATACTTTTACGCCTTTACATTGATTTGCTACTTCATAGGTAGCATCATTTGAGCCATCATCAACAACAATAATCTCAAAATTTGGGTAATCCAGGTTCTGTAATGATTTTATACAGTTTGTGATTGTCGTGGCTTCGTTGAAGGCTGGAACTATTATTGTAATTTTAGGAAAAATGTTAGTTTCTTTTTTTATGCGGGTTAAATTGTAAGCGATTGACAAAAATAATCTAACAATAACTCTGCCAGTTGAAATAATTATAATAGCATAAAAAAGATACAGAATTATACTCATCTTACTTCAAACACACAATATCTTATTTTTTTTGTTTTCATCATTTTTGTCAAAGACTCTAATTGGGAAAATTTATATAGAATCAACATCAAGGAAAATATTGTCATAAAAGTAGATGTATAAGGATTATGAATTTACACTTAGAAAACGAAGTATTACTTCATTATTCAATACCAGCATAAACATTGGCATGGTGGTGGTTAAAATTTTAATCTTTTTTAGGTCTTTATTTTTTTCATGTTTTTCATTTTCTCCATAAGATAAGAAATTTTATGTGCGCGTGCGAGCGTGTGTGGAGAGATATAGGTAGGTATAGGTGGAGTTAGAGTGAGAGATTATTTGAGAGAAAGTGCTAGAGCAGTGAGTATTGGGTGAAGGATTGGTTGGATTAAATTTTAATCCCAAACCCAAACGTGGTTGGATAGATTTAGGTACGCACAGCGATCCAGATTTCTATTTAACCAAAAAAGCCCTACAAAGGCATTTTAAAATGCCCAAGGAACAAACTGCAAATATTATAAACCAATTCAAAGTAAAAAAGAATTTTTTTTACATCTATAAACCTATGATGCTTTTTAGGTTAAAAGACTTCAAAAGGTTTGTTTGAATTGTTTGCGCACATTTTTAATAAAATTATTTCTGTTAGTTTTTACCCTTACCTCATCTAAATAGAAGTCTCCACTTCCAATAAGCCAAAACAGTTTATCAACCACGTAGGGCTGTTGATTAATAATTTTAGAAAACCTCACAACCTCTTTAAAAACTTCATAGTCATCGCTTTCAGGTCTACAAATTTTTAATCCCTTAAAGATTGTCTTGATGTGAACATCAGGTTTCACAAATTCCGTGTAGCCACTTTCTTTAAGGAAATCACAAGCCAAAGCGAACCCAAGACCAAAAACTTCCTTTGCAATCAACATAGGTAGTGTGGCACGTGTAGTTTCGTTGAAATAGAAAAGGTTCACAAATTCGTTGAATTCATCAAAACTTGAGAACTGTGACAAAAACTTTGCACCTGAAACTGTTCCCTTGCAAAAAATAGCCCAGTAACTATTTTTTTTGGTTAGAACCATTTTACCTTTTGGAGTACATTCTTTTTTAATTCTTTGGAAAAGTATTTTCCAAGAGTCTCCATATTCTTCTACAATACGTTTTGGATTAAAACTGTGCAGTACATGCTCAAGGTTATCAATATTTCCTATATTTTGAGGCATGTTACGTCTGTTTGAAAGCGATTCCAATAAGCGTCTAAAAAGTTCGTTAATTGATTTTGGTTTTTCTTTTTCTCCAAGTTCTAAATGTTTGTTCAATAAGTCTTTGTTAACTTCCTCAAAATTCAACAGGTACTGTTTTCCAAGTTCAAATATTTTTTGATAATGGTTTTTTTCCATAATTTTGCAACTTCAGTGGATTCATAATAAACATTAGTTTCTATATTATAAGTGATTTTTTTGATAGAAATTTAATCCAAAAAATGGGGGGTTTGCGGGTGTAGACCTGATTAATAGTTGGTTTTTGTAAACTTTGATATACCACATAAACAATATGGAATGTGGTTAAATGGAATTGAGCGTAAAAGAGTTCTTAGATTCTGTAACAAATCCGAACACAAAAAAAGAGTATAGGCATGGAATACGAAAGTTTTGCGAATGGTACACTAAAAGTGCAGAAGAAATTTTGCAAGAAAGAAAAGATGATCTAACACAAAAACCAGACGAAAATCTTATCGAGTACAGAAATCGAGCAAGTAGATTTGAGAAAGAAATAGAGAAATTTCATGGCAGTCTTCTAAAAAAATATGCGATAAACACAGCAAGAACCGTCACTTTGGGAATTAGACAACTTTTTAGATTTTATGAAATGGGTATAAGATTTAGAACAGGAAGCAAAATAGCGAAAACTGTTAAAACAAACAAGAATTTTCCCCTAACAATTGAGCATGTTAGAAAAATGTTTGATATAGGTGATCTTAGAGAGCGAGTTATTTTAGGCATGGCTACTGATTTGGGGCTTAGAATTGGTGATTTTGTTGAAATTAAGAAAAATGATTTGCCACCATTAGATCAAGAAGCTCCTATTTCTTTTGAGACTATGACTGGAAAAGAAGATGTTATCGCATATGGTTTTCTGAGTCAAGAAACAATTGATCTATTGAAATTATATTTGCCAACTTTGGAGAATAAGAAAGATAACCATTACTTGTTTCCTTCAAATGCGAAAAACCATATCTCGCCTGAGTGGTTAAATCGTTTGTTGTCAAGACTTGCGGAAAAAGCAAAAATTAATCTTTGTAATAAGAAGTTTACTTTTCATTGTTTTAGAAAAATGAATCTGTCAGCGTCAATTGATAGTGGTATTGGTTTAACGGCTGGGAAAAAATTGGTTGGTAAAAGTATTGCGAAGT
>JAUWJK010000129.1 GCA_030607735.1 Candidatus Bathyarchaeota archaeon | reverse complement strand
AAATATTGAAGTCTACAAAAACCCCACCGCCACCCAAAACTGTACACACATCAATTTTGGCGATCTAAGCCCAGGAGCAGTTTCAAACCAGACCGTTTACATCAAAAACAGTGGAACAAAATCAGCCACCCTGTCCATGAACGCGAAAGACTGGAATCCCATTCAAGCGGACTCCTCACTGGTACTATCATGGGACAGAAAAGACTACGTTTTACACCCTGGAGAATTAATTAACGCCACATTCACCCTAAATGCAGACGAAAGCATTGAGGGCTTTTCTGATTTCAGCTTTAGCATAATAATTGTGGGCAACCAAATTGAAGAAATCTAAAAGGAATAGTGTTCTTTGCATCGGATTTTGAGTTAGTTTTGTGTTCAGACCACAAATATATTGTGTATTACGATATTTGAGATTATTTTATTAAGGCAAAATAAGGTTAAGGGGTAAAGGATGACAAATGAAGTTCCATTGGTATGAAAAAAAACAAAAAACATGTCAAACAGAGTTTATTTCTGAGGGCGAATTCCACTTTGTTAAAAAAATTGGAACAGCTGTAAAAGATAAAAAATAATTTTGCAACATTTCCAATTATTTGAGTTTTGGGCAAGTATTTCTTAATCCCATAAAAAAAAATGAGGTTTAGTAACCCACCAATAAAAACTGTTGAATGGAAATTAAAGCTACCTCACCTACGCCAAAATCGCTTAAAGCGTTTTGTCTTCAACTAAACCATGGCAATAACAAAGTTACCATTAAGATTAGAAGAGTGAAAAGAGTTGAACCTAAAATTCCGCTAATTGCAGCTATTTTCATGATGTCAATATTTTTTGTGCTGCTTACCCCTGGAGAGGTTATGCGGGTTTCAACATAATAGTTAATCTTATGATAATGGATTTGTTTGTGTATTGAGCAGTGAATTTTTTTTGCCTTAATAAATAGGATTATATAGTTTGCTGGCTAAATCGGTGTTATGGAAGTTATTTTTTGAGTTTGATTGGATGGTTGGTTGGCGGTCTGGTAGGAATAGTTGTTTTGGCTGTTGTTGTTTTGTTTGTTTACTATTACAATCGAATAAGAATTCTGTTCAATCGGATTGAAGAGGCTTGGGCTCAGATTGATGTTCAGTTAAAAAAACGATATGATCTGGTTCCCAATCTGGTGGAGACTGTAAAAGGTTACGCTAAGCACGAGAAAGAAATTTTTGAAAAAGTATCCGAGGCTAGGGCGGGAATGATTAATGGCAGTAGAGAAGATCGAATTAAATCTTCTAATCAGTTGACCAGTACTTTGAAGACTTTGTTTGCTGTTGCAGAGAATTACCCAGTTCTTAAGGCGGGTGATAACTTTAAGCTGCTTCAAGAGCAACTAGAGGGTATTGAAAACAAGATTGCTTATGCTCGCCAATACTATAATAGTTCAGTTTTAAGCTACAACAATGTTATCACGACAATTCCGGGCACTTGGTTTGCAGGTGGAAGAGCTAAACATGCTTTCTTGACAGTTCCTGAAGAAGAGCGAAGCGCTGTTAAAGTGAAGTTCTAATGGTTCAGACCAGTTTTAGTGACGAAATAACGAAAAACAAGCGATTCTCAATTCTTTTAGTTATCGCTGTTTCGTTGATTCTCTTTTTTTTAGTTTATTTCATAATATTTTTTTTAGTTCCCGAATTGGTTGTTGTTGCTTTGCCTTTGTCTATCGCGTTGATTGTTGTGTATACTTATAGTTCGTATAAGTTTGGCGATAGTGTGGTTCTTTCAGCTACTAACGCAAAACTCGCATCGGGAAATGAATATCATCATTTACGAGATACTGTTGAGGGTTTAAGTATAGCATCTGGGATCCCACCGCCAAAAGTTTACGTGATAAAAAGCGAGGATTTAAATGCTTTCGCAACTGGACGAGACCCAAAAAACGCAAGTATCGCAATCACCACAGGACTTGTCGGTTCTTTGAATAGGCAAGAGTTGGAAGGTGTTATTGCTCATGAGATTTCTCATGTTAAAAATCGAGATATTTTGTTTATGACTTTGGTTGCAGTTTTGGTTGGTTTAGCTGCTATTGTTAGTCATTTAATTTTGAGGTCTTTATGGTTCGGGGGAAGAAGAGATAATCGAAATAGAGGAGGAATTATGATTATTTTGATTATCGTAGGTATTATTTTAGCAATTTTTGCACCTATTGTTGTGCGGTTGGTACAGTTTTCGATTTCCCGAAAACGCGAGTTTTTAGCTGACGCTTCGGGAGCGAGTGTCACTCGTTACCCTGAGGGATTGGCTTCTGCTCTTGAAAAGATTGGCAAATTAAATAGTGGAAAAATGAAGGTAAGTGAAGCGGTTAGTCACTTGTTTTTTGTTGATCCTAAAAAAAGCTCGTTGGATAGCATTTTTGCTACTCATCCATCAATAAAAGAAAGAGTAAAAAAACTAAGAGCAATGTAATTTTTAGTCTTTTATTGTTTAAGAAACCGGCAATAATCTTAGAAGAAAAAAAGGTATTTGTGAGTTCAATTATTCAATTTCCGGTTTGAAGAGATTGAATTTTTTCATATTTTTTTGTATGGCTGACCATTAATGATTTTATTGAAAAACTATAATGTTTAGTTGAATTTGTCAATAAAGTAGAAAAGCGACTCCAACAATGTTTGTTTGCTTTCACTTAATGGATTTGCCTGTAAGGCACGTATAAAACCCATTGATAGTACATCTCATTGTGAGATAGCCAAAGTTTGACTTTGATGGGTATCGTGGCCAGGCAAAGGTGAAAGCACCTTTT
>JAUWJK010000007.1 GCA_030607735.1 Candidatus Bathyarchaeota archaeon | reverse complement strand
ATTATATAGAAAAATATAAACTTTTTGAATGTGTCGTGTTAACATTTGTACATATTCTTAGACCATACTCAATACAAACGGCGAGATTTTATAGTATAAATTTAACTAACCAAAAGACCAAAAAAAACTATTCTTTTATTATGTAGTAGGGTTCAGTTTTTAGACCATTAGGATGACTCGCGGTTGTAAAAATTTTATTTTCCTTTATTATGTAGTAGGGATAAGTTTTTAGACCATCAGGATGACTCGCGGTTGTAAAAATTTTATTTTCCCTTATTATGTAGTAGGGATAAGTTTTTAGACCATTAGGATGACTCCCGGTTGTAAAAATTTTATTATTCCATATCATGTAGTAGGGATAAGTTTTTAGACCATTAGGATGATTCTTGGAAGGATAAATTTTGTTCATTATTCTTATTTTCCTGCTCCTAGCATCTAATTATTGTTGTTTTAATAAACTTCGTTGTTCCAAACTTTGATTTTAATGAGTGCTTCTGTATTCCTGCTAATATTATCAGTGAAAGGTATGTTTTTGTTGTAGCCAACCCTGTGCTGTGTGGGTTGGCTCCGTACACTGTCAAGTAAAGGTGGTTTTAGTTCCCCTTTTGTATCATCGAACCTCTTTAGACCCTTTGACTGGTTTATTTTCCAGTCGTTGGGCGCGCGCGCAACTCCTTCTTTAATCGATGCTGAATCTTTTTCCAGAGTTGAAAAGCAAATTAAGAATCTAAAAAATAAGCATCCTACGCCTAAGAAGCCTTCTAAACTCGAAAGGGATAGGGAAAAAGTGTATCGAGATTTCCAGAATGATTTTTGTTCACTTGAATATGTTGATTATGACCCAAATGTAGTGTATGCTGAACAAACAAATCCTTATCATCCAATGACTATTGACCATGAAATTCACCCAAAAATGTCTAGTTTGGAACCGTTTAATCCTTTTTATCCGAAGGTTTTTAATACTAATTTTTATTCAAAGCTATTTTTCCAGATTTTTAAACATGTTCAGGAAGGTTCAAAGGTCTTTTTGATAGATTCAGGATTTCCTACTGATTCTTTACATAGTTTTGAGTTTGTTTATCTAACAGAACCACCTAAAAAGTTACATATTTCGATTAGAGATAGGTTAGATAAATTATATTTGCTTTGGTTCTTTTCAAATCCTGACTTACCTAATAACATAAAGGCTAGGGTTATCTTTACAAAATGGTTTAAAAGTCATAGAGTATTGAAGGAAGCTACTGAAGCTTTTATGATTCTTGAATCTGTTGTTTTGGGTGAGTTAAATGAAAACTAACAAATCTGAAACACGCTCATTAAATGGTCTATTTGATGTTTTGGACGATTTAATAGAGGTAGCCAAATTACGCAGTTTCGACCCGAAGAAAAAAGCTAAGAAAACCAAGAATCAAATTTCTTGGAGTCACGTTCTTTTGAAAGCTATCAACAGTTATGGAACACTGTTTAGTCAATATAAGCTGGAAAACCTTCAACTCCAATTGGATGAATTAAAACAAAATTTTAGAAAAAGGGAGCTCAAACATTGATATCTGAAAGGCTGAAGGTCATCCAGCAGATTAAGGGTTCACTAATAATTTGGAAGTTTGAAAAATTGAAGAAAGATAAGGAAAGAAAATAAATGTTGACTGAAGAAAAACAAGAAGCGTTATTGTTAGAGTTTGCTGAAATTCAAAGAAAAGTTAGGAGAGGAAGATAAACGAGCTGGTGTGACCACCCAAAAACAAAGGTATGGGAAAATGAAGCATCGATTTTCATGAAGTGCTCTGTAGGTCATATGCAAAAAAAGAGTGGAAAAACTTTTCCTGTTTATTTGATTAGAAAGACAAAGGAGTAAAAAATTTTAGAGTCAAGCAGAATCTAATTAATTTCCCTATTCATTGGTTTGCGAAGCTCATTTTTAAGCTAGTGAATAGGGAAGTTATTAAAATTAATAGGTGATAAAATGAGGAAGGGCTCAAAACAACCCCAAGAAACTAAAGATAAAATTAGAAATTCCCTCTTAGGTAGACATCACACCGAAGAATCAAAACAGAAAATGCGAGGGTTGAAACGTTCTAAGGAATCATGTCAAAAAATGAGTTTATCAAGATTGGGAAAACCTCTTACTGATGAACATAAAAAAGCAAGATTCCAAAAATTTAAGTATTTAGATTCAAATCAAAACCCCAATAAGCTTTAACCTGTTGGCTTCTAGCAACGTTAGGAGATTCTAAAACAACAGTTTTTTTTCCACAACAAAACGTTTTATGCAAAACTTCAGAACAAAAAGAACAAAGACGCTTTTCTTTTGTCAGGTTTTTGTTGGCTTCTTTCCAACGCAACCGCTCTTCAATGGTTGAATATCTTAAATCCCTTTTTTGAGAACCTAAAATATTTGTTCTAGTATAAGGTGAATCTTTGAACATTTTCCTAGTTGTTCCTTTATAACTCAACTCTAACAACTCAAAGATGTTTTTTTATTAGCTCTAATCTTACCTAAAGAGATTGCTTTTTTTGTTATGGGATAGCCAAAGAGAGTTTCGATTTCTATTGTTCAGTTTTTTTAACAGTTATCGGAGATTTAATAAATTTATGCTTACCTGTCGAAGTGACCGTAGTTTCCTCGTATGGAAATGAATCTTTGCATTTTTCATTACAGTTAGGCTTGTGATAGAAGATTAGAGCACATTCTGACTGTTCTCGGTTAGACTTATTTTCAGGTGCAAAAGTGAAACATATTTGTTCTTTTTCTGCAAGCTCTTTTCGCCATTCATCCCATTTTTCGTGTTCAGAAATACGGTCTCGTACTTCCTTAGCTTCTCCAATGTAAATCAATTTTTTCAAAGTAACTGACCTTTTTTTGTCCTCCTTTGGAGGAATGTAGTTGCAAGTGTAAACACCATATATTCCAGACTCATTAGGTATGCTACCTTTATGTTCCTCTCGCCAATAGCCACTAAAACTTAAATTTATGGTCTTTGTCAAAATTACCACTATTCTTTTTGGTATTATGTTGGTTAGTGTATTTAAAATAATTGATTTATTGCTGAATAAACCCGAAAAAGGAAAATAAAACTAGGAAATAGGGAAAATGTCCTCGCTTTCCATCTTAAAAACCCTTTATGTTAGTACTTATCAAACATGGATGCTTTAAAGTTTTTTTTTGACTACTTCAACCTTCCCTTCTACTGCTACGAATAGACTAGAAAAAACCTTCTCCAAGATTTCTGGGTGGCTTAATAAATGGTCGCTTATTTGCTTCATTAATTCATCATTTGGGATAGCTCGAAGTCTCTTTACTTCTTCGAGTTCTTTCTTCATTTTAAAATTCTCTGTTTGCAACTCATAAAACATTTGTCTTAGTGACTCGTTTTGTTTGATGGTTTGTTTTTGTAGTTTTGTGATATCTGATAAATCCCTAAATATTGTTACAAAATGCTCAACTTTCAGGTATTCAACCGCTAAATCTTCAATTCCGTGTTTTCTATAAACTTCTGTAAGGTAACCGCTATGACCCATTAGAGCCTCGACAACGTCTAATTCGATTGTCTTACTTAGTTTGGTTCTAAAATATTTCCTCAAAACGTGAGGGTGTAACAATAACCTTTTGGTTCTTTCATCTCTTTTGGCCAATCCACATTTTTTTACTGCATTATTCCATATGTCTCTAGCGTTTTCAGTGTTAAGACCGAATACTACTTGAGAGTTTGAATCTATTTTTTTGTTTCTACTTATTGCAGTGTTGATGTGTTGGGTTCTAACCTTCAAAAAAGATTTTAGTATTTCCGTGGCTTCTTGACTGATAAAAGTAAATCTATTTTCCCCAGTTTTTGTGTATTCAGCTCTGATGAAAATCTTTGTTGGATTTTTTGTATAGTCTATATCGGATAGTTGAAGCTGACATATTTCTCCTATTCTAGCTCCAGAGGATAATAAGCAAAAATAGAAAGCTTGCCCTTTTAGCCCAATTTGGTTTAGAATTTGTCTTAACTCTTCTTTTGTGGGTATTATATCCTTAGTTACTGCTTTCATCGATTTGAGAGCTTTAGACCTGCCGTTCAGGTTTTTCCAAAACTTTTTAGTTAATTCTATATCATTTTCCATTAAATACTGTTTTATTCCGTTAAGAAGCTGTTTTAGTGTTTTTGGTGGTTTGTCTTTGTTCTCATTTTTGAATCTTAAAATATTGTTTTCGTGGGTCTTGATGTCTTTGTTTTCTTTTAAATATCTTAGCGCCATTTTTTCTAAGTTTTCAAATGGGGTGTACTCCATTTCAGGATACATGAACCTGAAGAATTTCTTCAAGCTCCATTTGAATAATTTAATGGTGGCTTTTGCTTCGTAATGATTTAAAAATTCTTGGATATTTATTTTATAACAACCCTGTTTTTCCCGTTAGTCTTTTTCGAGTATCTATATGGGATGTTTTAATATAAAAGGTTAACTATTTTAGTATTTTTGGGTGTTTAATATCAATTTGACTTTAGTTAAACAGATAAGTTTTATGGAAACCTTTTTTCATAAGAACTATTTTTCAATGATAACAGGTACCTTCATGATTCATATAATCTCTTCAAAAAAGGATATTGCAGGCTTGAACATAACAAAACAACTTCTTAAAAATTATCCGTTTAAAGAAACAACAATATCCACCAAAGAAAATCCTCAATACTCAATAAACCTTCTTGGAAAAACCGTTTTCCTAACAATAATTAACAAAGAAACAATAAACTCTCAAAATCTTCTAGAGCATTTTCAAAATCCAAAATTAATTGTGTTTGTATCCAGACATTGTAGTTCAAGCTGTAAACCAACATTTTCAGTTCATACTCCCGGTAATCTATACACTGCTGAAATGGGGGGAATTCCTAAAAAAGTGTCTATTTCACCTGCATTAGTTATGAAAAATGCTCTTAGAGCGCTTTCTTACTTTAGAGATGGATTGAAACTGGACTTTGAAGTTTCTTATGAATGTACTCACCATGGTCCCTCCTATAACGTTCCTACAATGTTTGTAGAATTAGGCAGTTCCCTTAGCCAATGGCGTAATTCAAAAGCGGCTGAAGTAGTTGGACATGCTGCAATTTCATCAATATCAAAATTTAAAACCTCTAAGAAAAACGCCGTTTTAGGGATAGGTGGAACTCATTATAATCAAAAATTTACAAAGTTAGCTATTGACTCTGAGATAATCTTTGGCCATATAATTCCCAAATATCTAATTCAATATGTGGACAGCGAAATCCTAAATCAATGTGTAGAAAAAACAGTAGAAAAAGTTGAATGCGCTCTTTTAGATTGGAAGGGAATAAAAAGTTCAGATAAACCACACCTTCTAAGAATACTAAAGGACATTAATCTCCCCTACAAGAAAATTTAAAACATTGAAAAATACTTATTGTTAAACTTGAGATCATCAAATCAGAAATCGATAAGAAAAAAAATAAGAATTAATCAAAAAGTTATACTCTAAACCTCAAAAGTTACAGTAACGTTTATTATTCTTTAGTTAATCTTGAGTTTGCGGTAAATATGGGCATACAATCATTCCTATCTCAATGTGCAAGAACTCTTAAACTAGCGGTAAAGCCTGGAAGAACTGAGCTTTTGCTATCTATAAAAATAAGTTTATTGGGGATAGGGGCAGTTGGATTAATTGGTTTTGTAATAAAACTCCTGTCTTTTGCAATAGGTGGAGCAACTGCAGGCTCAACATAGAAGGTATAATTAATGGATGAGAATGAGGATCAATACTCAGCTAAGATTTTTGTTGTTAAAACAACAACTGGTCAAGAACGTAATGTAGCTAGACTTATTACCACCAAAATAAAAATTTCTAAAATTCCTATTAAAGCGCTTCTTGTCCCTGATACTCTTAAAGGGTATGTTTTCATTGAAGCTGATGGTCCGCATTTAATTGAAGAGGCAATAGCCGGAGTTAGGCATGTGCGTTCAAGGATTCCAGGACTAGTTAGTTATCCGGAAATCGAAAGATATCTAATCAGGAAACCAGTTCTCGAAAACTTGTTTGAGGACGATGTTGTCGAAATCACTGGTGGACCATTTAAGGGAATGCGTGCAAAAATAACAAGAATTGATAAATCAAAAGCTGAGGTTACACTTGAATTGCTAGAAGCTACATTCACTTTACCAATTACAGTCCACTCAGATTACGTAAAATTAGTTGAAAAAGCTAGAAAAAAAACTGGTTGAACATAAAATGGCAGATAAAAAAATTATAGAATTACTTGTAAGTGGAGGACAAGCAACTGCAGGTCCACCTTTAGGTCCAGCTCTAGGACCTTTAGGATTAAATATAGTATCCGTTGTAACTAAAATAAACGAACTCACCAAAGATTATTCTGGAATGAGAGTTCCAGTTAAAATTTCAGTTAATACTGAAGACAAATCTTTTGAAGTTACAGTTGGTACTCCAACAGCTTCAGCTCTTATTGTGAGTGAATTAAGTATTGAAAAAGGTTCAGGAACTCCAGGTACAGAAAACGTCGGCGATCTCACATTGGATCAATGCGTACGCATTACAAAGATAAAACTTCCACAGTTGTTAGCACTAAACTTGAAAAAAGGAACAAAAGAAATACTGGGAACTTGTGTAAGCATGGGTGTAACAGTTGATGGTAAAGATCCGCGTGAAGTTCAAAAAGAGATTGATGCGGATAAATATAATGAAATATTTAGTAAAGGCGAATAATAAGTGAATATTTTTATAATTGAGTTCCAATTCCTGAATAACGCGAGGCTTCATTCATGCCCTTAGATAAAAAAACACTATTAACAGCAATAAAAGAAGTAAAATCCAAATCCAAAGAAAGAAAGTTTACGCAATCAGTAGACTTGATTTTGGACATTAAAGAGTTAGATATGAAGACTCCAGAAGGCAAAATTCAACAAATTGTTGAACTTCCACATGTTACTGGAAAACCCAATAAAATTTGTGTTTTTGCGACAGGAGAACTTGCTTTTAAAGCTAAAGCTTCTAATGCAGATATTGTTATTGAAAAAGCTGAACTTCAAGGGTTAACAGGTAAAAAAAAGGAACTTAGAAAATTAGGTAACACTTATGATGTTTTCATTGCTGAAGCACCTTTGATGTCACTTGTAGGTAGGGCTTTTGGTCCAGTTTTAGGTCCTAGAGGAAAACTACCAATACCCGTTCCTCCGAACGTGGATATTAAAAAGGAAATAGAGAAACATAGGAAAACAGTTAGAATTAGGATGCGAAATCAACCAATAATTCAGTGTCAAATAGGAACTGAAGATATGAAAGATGAAGATTTGGTTGATAATATTCAAGCTGTTTTGCGAGTTCTAGATGGAAAACTCAAAAGAGGTCTTAAAAACATAAAGTTTCTTTTTATCAAAACTTCTATGGGTACTCCAGTGAAAATTAAACCTTAAACAAGAGGAATAAAATGCCATCCCAACAAATATTACAAGCAAAAAATAATGAAGTCGAAGAAATAAAAACTATACTTAAGAGTTACAATGCTATTGGCATTGCAAGTCTTAGGAAAGTTAGATCTTCTCAACTTCAAGAACTGAAAAAGAAACTATCTGGAAAAGTTAGTATGAAAGTCTTCAAGAACAACTTGCTAAAGTTTGCTTTAGACTCACTAAATGATAACAATCTGAATAAAATTGAAGATTACATTTCAGGATCAAATATCTATTTATTCACTAATCTTAATCCCTTCAAATTAGCTATTCTTTTGGAAAAAGGAAAAATAAAAACCATAGCCAAGACTGGTGACAAAGCAGCAATGGACATAACTGTCCCTGAAGGTAACACAGGTCAACCACCAGGCCCAATAATAAGTCTATTAAATTCTGCAGGATTACCCACCCGAATACAATCTGGTAGCGTTTGGGTAAGCAAAGATACTTTCGTAGCAAAGAAAGGCGATATAATCAATGAACGACTTTCTGGGGTATTAGCAAAACTTGGAATCAAAGCTGTAGAATTAGGACTCTCTATGCGAGCCGTTTTAGATAATGGTCTTATAATTCCTGGAGATGCTCTTAATATCGATCTAGAAGAAACTAAAAATAACTTAATTTCAAGTTATAACGAAGCTTTTGCATTATCATTAGAAATAGCATATCCTACATCTGAAAATACTGCAATTCTATTACAAACTGCCCATCAAAAAGCATTTATGCTTTCCTTAAACGCTGCAATACCAAACCAAACCAATATCGCAGACTTAATCAAAAAAGCGCATACAGAAATGCTTAGTCTAAAAAGTTTAGCAGAAAAATCTTCTTAACTTTTTTCATTAGGAACTTAATAAATTTTTAATAAAACTATTTTTGTTTCTTTCTCTATTACCTTTTTATTAATGGTGATTGCTTCTTTTGGACATGCTAAGTTACAGATTTGACAACTCACAAAAATTCTTATCAAGCGTTAGTTTATAGTTTTTAACATGCATAACCCACATTCTAAAGTCAGCTCATTTGCCGTATTCTTTTTAATTGCTTTTAACGGCATTTAACTCACCACCAAAGGGTTGAATAAGCATCAAGATTTAGTCGCTTATTTACGTTTGACTGCAAAACTTGCGATATAAAGATTCCTTACATTTTTTTTCTTTCCATAAAATCTTTGCTATTCGCCAACTTTTTATTAATAGCTATATAACACTTCAAATCTGATCCATTTTCGATGGCGATTATTTTTAAACCAGATTTTTCTAATAATTCCTTAAATTTCTCTAAAGAAAACACCTTTTTTAATCCAGTTATTATAATTTGCCCATCAATTTTTGCAGCTAATATTATCTCTTTTAGTGTCATTGATGGTGATGGCATATTTTGAAGCATAGTGAATGCAAAAACAATATTAACTTTGTTAGTTTGGAGCGGTAAATTATCCGCATCAGCTAGAATCAAATGAATGTTTGTTTCTTTATTGTTCTCTTTTGCCTTGTGGAGTAATCCAATTGATAAATCAATTCCAATAATTGTATCAACTTTTGATGTCAAATAGCTAAACAATAATCCACTACCACATCCAATATCCAACACAATGCTTTTTTGGTTAAAATTTACGTTCAATAAAGCCCTTTTATACTTGGTTTTTTGCTCTTCTGAATAGCGCATATTATAAATGTTTGAAGTTAAATCATAACATTTTTTTACTCTACGTTTTTCATTCCATGTGGGCACATCAAACACTTCAGAACTCTTATTTACGTAGAATCCTTCTAAAATATTTGGTTAAAATAATTGATTAACTCAGAGAAGTTCAGTGTTGCTAAAAATCCAACCCTAGAAGATGCTGCAACAATTATCGGAAAAGTTCTTGTGAACAAAAAGACTCTGATAATTGTTGGCAACTTTAGAGTTAAATATGATGGAAGAGCAAGTTCTAATCTTGAATATGGCGAGAGAATACTTATTGTCAAGAGTGATGGAGCCATTCTCATTCATCGTTCTTTTGGTTATGAACCAGTTAATTGGCAACCTCCAGGAAGTATTTTACATGTTCAAAAGAAATCTAATATTTTGGAAATTAGTGCAATTAGGCGTAATCCCAGGGAAACATTAAAAGTATCATTTGATAAAATTTTTATGATTTCGACATTTAGTCTTGATGATTTTGCAGACTTTAACCTTTTTGCAAGTGAGAAAGATATGCATAAAGCTATACTGCTAAAACCTTCTTTAATAGAACAAGGTTTCAAACCTATTAGTTATGAGAAAAAGGTCGACCCAGGATTTATTGATGTTTATGGAGTCGATAAAAATGGTAAATTAGTTGTGATTGAAGTAAAGCGCAGAATTGCAGGCAAAGATGCTGTTCTTCAACTTGCTAAATATGTAACTGCTATAAAAAGTAAATCAGATCGAGATATTAGGGGTATTCTTGTTGCACCCAATATTAGTAAGGGAATACAAACTCTTCTTTTTAGTTTAGACTTGGAATTCATAGCTTTAGATCCAAAGAAGTGTGCAAACTTGTTAAAAAAACCTGAAGATAAAAAACTAGAACTTTTTTTTTAATAAAACATTTTAACTGAGAATTATATTGCGAGAAAAATTTTTTCAAAAATGTTTAAAAGATTGGTTTACTTTTTGAATTTTATAGTTGTGGGATTAGGAATGAATTTTTGGAAAAATATCCCAATTGGAGATAATCCTCCTGAACTTCTGAATATGATCGTTGAAGTTGTGAGTGGTTCAAGAGATAAATATGAGTATAATCCTGATTGGGAAACTTTTGTGTTAAATAGAATTATCCCTTCCTCAGTAGTTTTTCCTGTTGAATATGGTTTTGTCCCACAAACCTTGTATGACGATGGTGATCCTTTAGATATTATGACTTTGAGTTTTGAACCTTTGGAAATAGGTTGTGTAGCGAAAGTAAAAGTTATTGGCTGTTTATTAATAGAAGATGAAAAAGGCTTAGATCCAAAAATACTCTCAATTCTAGTTGATGACGCAAGATTTGAAGGTTATGCGGATATCTCTGATGTTCATGATCATGAATTGAAAGAAATCCAAGAATTTTTTGAGACTTATAAACGATTAGAACCACACAAGTGGACACGAGTAAAAGAATGGAAAAACGCAATTGAAGCTAAAGAAATAGTGACTAGGGCAATACAAAATTACGAAAAAATGGAACTATTTAAATAGATTTATCGCCTCAAACTAGAAAATGTTCACTTTTTAATCAATTGCCTATTTTTACAAATTTAGAGGATAAAAATGAAATAAGGGACAAAAAACCGCAATTCTTTCTAATTTATAATTTTACAATTTTGGAATAAAGTTATATAGATAAACTCAAGGTACTCTCTAACACAAACATATCCAAAAAAAGAAGTTGAATTATTGATGAATTGTGCTGAATGTGGAAAAGAAATCGTTGATGAAACCAGTAGTTTTTGTGCTTATTGTGGTAATTCTTTTGATGTAAAAAAGAATAAATTAGAACTATTAGGAAGTGCAGCTATTTTGCTTATTATTGCAGCTACATTTGCAGCTACGCTTGGAGTTATTGGTTTACTAAACTATCAGGCAAATGTAGCAGCTTATGCAACAAATGTAGATTATTATATATCAATTGGTGTTAGTGAAGCTGAATACATAGCAACTTTTTTGGGCTTTTTACTTTTTGGGATAATCAATGTTGTTGCTTTCATTCCAGGTATAATAGGCGGATTTTTTTCTCTATTAAAAAAACGGTTTAGATTTTCTTTGATTTCATCAATCATTGTATTGTGTTCCTCTTTGGCTACTTTCATAATAATTTGGTATTATGGTTATGGCTATGCGGATATTGTCTTAATGTCTGAAATACCTATGCTAGTATTTTCGTTCTTGAGCATATTTTTAATTAATAAATCAAAAAAGGAATTTATCTGAAGTTTAAATAAACTTCTTATAAAATAAAGATCATTTTTTTGAATTAATCTTCTAGACGAATTGTAAACTTAAATTTCGAAAAATCTTTAATAACCCTTATTTCAATCGACAATACAACAATATTCACCTCAAGGCTGTAATAAGAAAATGTCAAAACAAAAAAAGAAAAGCTGGAAAGAAAAGCAACGTGATAGACAACTAAAAGAAAAAAATGCAAAAAAAACATATCAACAACAAAGAGAGCAAGCAGAAAAAAACAAACCTCGAAAACTACCCAAAGGCAAAATACTTCTTGGTATAGTCATTATATTTATTGTGATAGGCGCTTATGTAATAATTCAAACTCCCACAGCCAACCCATTTGAAACAATTTATATTAGAGCTGACGGCACAATTGACCCTGCTTTTTCATCAGTTTCTAAAATCTCTGATAACCAGTATGCTCTCTTAGATGATATTTACGGTTCAATAGTAATTGAAAAAAATAACATAGTGCTTGACGGTGCAAATTATGTTCTTAATGGAGATAATAAAGCACTTTCTCATGGAATAGATTTAACTGAACGAAATAATGTGATTATAAAAAATCTGGAAATAACCAATTTCGGTTTTGGTATTTACATTTTCTTATCCTCTAATAATACCATTTCTCAAAATAATCTTTCACTAAATACTAATGGGATTTGGTTAGAACATTCCTCAACTAATGAAATCATCGAAAACGAACTTTCAAATCAATATGCTATTAACCTCAACTATTCTCCAAAGAACAGTATTTTGGGGAATATTATTTCAGATTGTGACGGTGGGATTGGTTTAGTTTACTCATCAAATAATGAAATAACTAATAATAGGATAACAGAGAGCCTTTCTGCTATTGGATTGGCTTCTTACTCTTTGAATAATAATATTTTGGGGAATATTATTTCAGATTGTGAGGGTGGGATTGCCCTCTCAGAATCATCTGAGAATTTCATTACAGGCAACGAACTTGGATATGGATTTGGTGGAATTGGACTCTCGGATTTTTCTTTGAATAACACCATCTCTAAAAATCAAGTTGAATATTTTGATAAAGGAATCCTACTTAATCAAGCTCCAACGAACCTAATTACTGAAAATTCAATTTCATATTGTGGTGTAGGATTTGACTTTACCTATTCTTTTAGCAATATCCTCAACAAAAATACTGTGAGAAGCAGTCAACAATATGGTATTAGTCTAATTTCTTGTGAAGATAACTCGATTTTCCATAATGTATTTTCTGAAAACACTAATCAAGTATTTTCTTCTGAATCTGTAAACTACTGGGATGATGGCTATCCAAATGGAGGTAATTATTGGAGCGACTATGAAGAATTATATCCCTCCAGTGAGGAAATTGAATCCTCAGGAATATGGAATGAATCCTATGCAATTATTGAATTTGAACGTGATAACTATCCATTAATAAACAAATAAATAAAAAATGTTGGAGAATCGTCAAAAAAAACAGACTTTTTTTCAATGTTCCATGAATTAATACAATGAAAAATAAGTTTCAATTTGTGTTATTTTGGAATTAAGATTTCATACTCTTTTTCTGAAATCCAACCCTCATTTTTTAACTTTTCTAATCCTCTGGCAATTTGATCCTGAATTAGCTTATATCCTAATAAGTTGAAATTTGCACCAATCTCTTTTAGTTCTGTTTGAAACATTGGATTTTGTTGAATTAATATGGTCATTTCATCCATAAGTGCTGTTATAGCTTGAAAACGATTACTTAAAACTTGTTTGATCTTTGATTTTCCAAGAGCAGATTTTAATTTTGTTGCAAGACTGACTGTATTAACAACTGATGGTGGAATAATATGGTACCTTCTTTTGGATTCATCTTTATAGCAAATTACATAAAAGGGAATATAATATAGAGCTGATTTTCTTAATTCAGAATTTTCTTCGATACCCAAATTATCAAATTGAGATAAGTCTGTTTCTTCTATTTTGATGAATCTGTTAATTTGGTTAATTATTATTTTGCTGTTTTTTATAACTTTTTCTATTTCTTGATCATAAGCCAATACTTCGGCTTCACATGATGCTTCCAGATCTTGGAGGTTCTTTTGTAAATTTTTAATTTTTGTTTCTAATTCAGATCTTAATTGAAAAATTGATGCCGTTTTTCTTTTATTCAAAGTCTCTATTTTTTTCTCTTTATCTCTTAATGCTTTTTCACATTTAGAGACAATTTTTTTTGTCCTATTTCCTTTTTCCTTCCATTTTTGTTCACTTGCTCTGTCATTTTTTTCAGAACAACTCATTGAATGTAGTTTACATCTTTCAATTTTCGCTTGATCTTGCTTTATAGCTTTTTCAAGTTTAATTTTTTCTTTTTGAAGTGGAAGTTTAAGTTTTTGAAAGTTTTTTGTAGTTTTAACTGTTAGATTATCATATTCTTTTTTTAATTGAGCAATTTTGGGTTTTACTATCTCTTCTTCAGTTTTTATCTTTTCTTGAAATTTATATTTTGTTTCTTTACCCATACTCTTTAACTCTTTAATGTGCTGCCCAGTTATTTTGTTAATCAGTTTCATACATCGATACAAACCATCTTTGTTTGAGTTTGTTTGGGTGTATATATTTTTCAGATCTTCTAATCCAGATGAAATTGTTGTATTTCGAATGATTGGAGAAAGTAATCCACTTCTATTTTCTCTCTTTTCTGATTCTTCGGTTTTAGGATAGTAAGAATCAAATTCACTTAGGAAATCTGAATCACTAATTAATCCTTTGATTAAGATCTCTTTTTCTTTAATTGGTGCTTCAAAGTAATTGAGGTAATCTGATAGAAAGGTTAGATATGTTTCGAATGTTTTTGAACTCCTTTTGAGATTCTCGATAAAGATTTTTACATTTGGAATTTTAGCATAGACCATATTATACTCATGTCGGTTTAAACCATCGAAAACTAGCGGTTTTTTGAAAATTGGTATTAACCAAATAGGATAGCCAATTTTTGATATAAACGTAATTTTTTCTTCTTGTCGTTTTGAGAGTAATCCTCCACCTTTTTCTCTTCCCAGCTCAGAGAGAGCAAAAATAGTAGCCAATTCCATTTCAGAAGTAAAAGGGTCAATACGACTCTCAGATAAAATTGAGAAAGGCAAAATAAATTTGGGTATTGAAGGTGTTGGTTTTGACATTATATCCCTTAGTATACCTGACACATAGAGTTTTTAAGATTTTTTATTTAAACTTATTTCTATTTTGAAAAATCTAAAAGTTTCTTTTGATAAATCGAATTCTTCAAAATATTACTCTGCATTATCCATTTATTCATTGAAATTTTAAACTTTTTTCCAATGACTTTTAAACAATCATCTAAAGATCCAAACAATTGAGGTTTTTGTTTCATCGCGTTTCTTACGTTTTCTCTTACCTGCCATACACCTACAGGCATTAAGTATCCTGGATGGATTTCACGTAAAACAATTGTAGTCGCTTGCCTTTTTTCTTTAATAAGTTGTTCACATACAGCTAAACGAGCTGAATAATAACATCCACCTATTTTTGCATACGTTGACCTTCCACCATATTTTTCATAATCTGAGAAGATCATTGTTTTTTCTCCATTTTGATTCCAAATTGTGCCCGGATACCAAGCTTCCATTGTCTCAAAACTCCACGATGATGGAATCATAATAACTTGAAAATAATTATCCAAATATTTTGACTCATAAACTCTAAACTCGTTTATTTCAGGATAACTTTTAACAATATTCACCAAGTTTTTTGAAATAATATCATCTACAGCTGTTATGCTCCAACGAGTTGGAACAAGACGCCTATTTTTTTTTATGCCTAAAGCTCCAATACTAAATGCTTTTTGAATTTTGGTAACTTTTACATCTTTATTATAGAGTTCCAAAATCGCCTGAGTAGAGTTTAGATCGGTATCATAGAATACTTTTTCTAATTTGTGGTCATATCGTGAATTGTTAACATGTAATTTTTCAATAATAGCTGATGGTCCAAAAGGCTGAACATTATTATCAAGAAAAATTGAGTTTTTTGGTTTTTTCGTAAATTTCAATTCTGTTTCTACACTATTATCTGCAAGCGCAATATCAAGTGTTTTTTCAAATATTTTTCCAGCATCCATAAATTTGTTAACATGAATGCGTTTTTTACCGCGAATTAAGAGTGAGCGGAATGCTACTATTTGGTCTATTGATTTTCCAAACCATTGTTCAGGTTTATCATAAAGACTAGTATCTTCATGGATGGGGGGTACGAGGGGTCCAGCATAAACATAAGGATAGCCTATTCTGCCAACAAAAATGCTGGGAGGGGAAACTCCAGAAATTTCTTTGCTGGAAATCAAAGAAATAGTTTTCAGAAAATAATTAGTTCTTACTAATAATGGGCAACGAGTTTTACCGCAAAGGAGTCTTGATCCTTTGCATTTGACACAAGCTTCTTTTTTTGTTTCATCTGTTTGTGGTTGTTTATTTTCAACTCCAGACTTTATGTTGTTTATTATATACTCTGAAAGCAACTTCTCAGATGAATTTAAATTACTAATTCTGGATAATGGGGTCATATTCGTTTGTGATGATGATTTTAATAGTTCTTATATTTTCTGTATCTAAAAAATTAAATTTTCTTATTTTTGATCTAAAAAACTGAAGGGAGTTTAATCGACTTTATATCGATCTTTCGAAGTTTATTTTTTAGCAATGGAAAATAACAATGATGTTTTTCCTCTAACTGCTCAAAATCTGAGAATCAATACGCTCTTCCAATTGAAGAACAAAGGAAAAGATTACCAAATGAATTGAAATATCATGCTTTCAAAATAATTATCTGAATATTATTTTTATTATAGCAAATACTATCTTTACATTCCATTATTGTTAAACCAAGAGATGACTACTGTGAGCGATAAAAGTGATGTATTAGTAATAGGAGCCGGTGTAGTTGGTTGTGCTATCACAAGGGAATTAGCAAAGTTCAATCTTAAAACTGTGCTTCTAGAAAAGGAGAACGATGTGTGTGGTGGTGTGAGTAAAGGTAACAGTGGAGTTCTACATACTGGCCTTTACTACCCAAAGGGAAGTTTGAAAGGTAAGTTATGTGTTGAAGGGCGGTTAATGTTTCCAAAGTTAGCAAAACAACTTAACGTACCCTACAAACTCTGTGGAAAACATGTAATTGCTAGAACGGACGAGGAACTCAAAGACTTAGAAGGCCTAAAAGCTGTGGGTGAAGCCAATGGAGCTAAAGGATTAACAATAATCTCAGGCAAAGAACTGAACAAACGAGAACCAAAGGTGGATGCACTTTCAGCATTATATTCTCCAGTAGCTGGAATTATGCTCCCCTATCTTTTCACCATTGCCTTAGCTGAGAATGCTCTAAGCAACGGTGTGAAAATACATGTTGAAACAAAAGTATTGAACATAGAACAAGTAAATAGCGGTTATAAGGTAACTACAACTCAAGGAGTTTTCTACACAGATATTATTGTAAACAGCGCTGGTCTATACGCAGATAGAATCTCTGCTATGTTAGGCTTAGATAAATACAAGCTCTATCCATGTAGGGGCGAATATCTTATCCTGGACAAAAATTGCGGTGAACTAATCAACAGTATGATATATCCCGTACCCCCAAAAATTGCAGGGGTTCTAGGAGTTCATCTTACACCTACAATAGAAGGGAACGTTTTGATAGGACCTAGTGCAGAATTTATTAACATGCGAGAAGACCCGAGAACAACAAAAGAGAAGATAAAACAATTAATGAGTGGTGCAAAAGAGTTACTTCCATCAATCCCCCTAAACGAGATCATATATGGTTTTTCGGCAATTCGATCAAAGATTACTCCACCCGAAGAGAAAGGTTCAAGGGATTTCATAATTCGAGAAGACATTGAAAATTTTATTAATCTAATTGGAATTGAATCCCCTGGTCTTACATCCTCTCCAGCTATTGCAAAAATGGTTGTTCAAATGATTAAAAAAAGAAAGGATATAAAAGAAAAAATAGATTTTGATCCAACAAGAAGAAGAACAACTCCATTTCGTGAATCCTCAAGAAGCCAACAAGCTTCACTAATCAAAGGAGATCCAACATATGGTGAAATGGTTTGTAGATGTGAACATGTATCCAAAAGAGAAGTTATAGATGCTTTAAATAATCCCTTTTCAGCAAGAACCATTTCTGCAGTAAAATATCGAACGGGAGCTGGTATGGGCCGCTGCCATGGAGGTTTTTGCCTACCAAAAATTATTGAAATACTGACCGAGGAATACGGAATGCTTCCTAAAGAAATTTATTTGAATAACCAAAAATCGCCTCTATTTATAGGGACAACAAAAGAACTGAGGGAGAAGCAAAAAAGTGAATAACTTTACCTCTCAAGATGTTGATCTAATAGTAATCGGTGGTGGGCCAGCGGGACTCGCTGCTGCTATTAGTGCAAAGAAAAACGGTGCTCAAAATCTTATTATTATAGAAAGGAACAACTGGCTTGGCGGCATCCTTCCCCAATGTATTCATGACGGCTTTGGACTTGAAATCTTCCATGAACCATTAACAGGGCCAGAATACGCTCAAAGATATATAGATGAATTAAAGAAATTAAATATTCCATATATGCTTAATAGCATGGCACTTGAGATCACACCTGACAAGAAGGTGTTTGTAGCTAGTCCAGAAGATCTTTTTTGTTTTCAAGCTAAAGCAATTATCTTGGCTATGGGATGTCGTGAACGAACTCGAGGACAGATCTATATTCCTGGAACCCGACCTGCAGGAGTTTATACTGCAGGTGTTGCCCAGAACCTCATCAACCTAAAGAACATGATGGTTGGTAAAGATGTTGTCATTTTAGGATCTGGCGATATAGGCATGATAATGGCTCGTCGTCTTACCTTAGAAGGCGCAAAAGTCCATGCCATAGTAGAAATCCTTTCTCACACCAATGGTCTACCACGAAATATTCAACAATGTCTCATCGACTATGAAATCCCTCTCCTTCTCTCTCATACCGTTACTGAAATCCAAGGCATAAACCGAGTTGAATCAATCATCATCTCCCAGGTCAATGAGAAATTGACGTCAATCAAAGGAAAAGAACGAAAAATCAAATGTGATACTCTACTACTCTCTATAGGATTAATTCCAGAAAACGACCTTTCAAAAACTTGCGGTGTTAAACTTAGCCCAGTTACTAGAGGAGCTATCGTGGATGAAAACCTTGAAACTTCTGTACAGGGTGTTTTCGCGTGTGGAAATGTTCTTCACGTCCATGATGTAGTGGACTTTGTTTCTCTTGAAGCTGAAAGAGCAGGGAAAAGCGCATCAGAATGTATCCTCAAAGAACAAAGAAAGGAGAAACGAATCCATATAGAGGTAGGTGATGGATTAAGTTACGTTTTACCCCAATACATATCTCGTGACACCGATCTCGAACTGTCGATTCGTGTGCTAAATCCCCGAGAAGATGCATCGATTGGATTTTTCGATAAGGATGCACTATTAAAGGCTGAAAAATTTCGAAAGGTTCATCCAGCCCAAATGATAAAGATAAAACTAAAAAAAAGTGAAACTAAAAATATCAACACTTTACGAGTTGAGGTATTGCAGAAATGAAGAAAGAGATTATTTGTATCGTTTGTCCAATGGGGTGTCATCTTAATGTTGAATATGCCCAAAAAACAGTACTAAGTATTGGTGGAAATCGATGTAAGCTCGGCTTAGAATACGCAGAAAAAGAGAGTTTCAATCCTGAGAGAACTCTTACAACCACAGTAAAGGTAACAAATGGCCATCTTCCTCTTGTAAGTGTGAGAACTAGCAAGCCCGTATCAAAAAAATTAATTTTCAAAACTATGGCGTTACTGTCAAAAGTTATGGTAGAGGCACCTATTTTAATTGGAGATAAAATTGTAGAAAATCTATTTGATACCAAAGCGAATATAATAGCCACAAAGAATATTTCTTTTAAAAAAAGAAGCACTTAGAGCATCTGAATATTGTTTATTTTTTTTTATCTAATATTCCTGTTGGACTAGACTTATTTACTTTTACAAATAAGAGTTAAACAATTTTCACTTTTTTTATAGTTCTTAGTGCAAACAAATAAGTGCTAATGGCAAATCCGAGAAGAAATAACAAAGCAAATAAAACATCAAAAGAGCTGTATTGGTAATAGTTCCCAAAAGAATAAAAATTGGATCCCAGGGTAAAATATCGCAAGCCTTGTATGAAGTATGAAACTGGATTTCCATAACTAATAATCTTTATTGCCAAAGGTAGTGAAGTTATGGGATATAGCGCATTGCTTGCGAAAAATAATGGAAGTGAAAGAAGTGTTATTACTCCTTGAAGACCTTCATGGGTTTTTAGTCTTAAAGCAATTGTACTTGACAAGAATAGTAATCCAATAGCAAACAATAAAATAAATAATAAAATTCCTAAAACTGAAAAAATTGTTTCCATTAATGAAAAAGTATTAAAAAATCTAACACCCAAGACATATCCAAAGACTAATATAATAAAAGTTTGAATCAACGATTTTGCAATTCCACTTAAACTCAATCCTATTAATATGTGGGAACGTGGAAGCGGTGAGGCAAGCATTTCTTTCATTAATCCAAATTCTTTGTCAAATTGAAGAGTTATTCCACTGTATAAACAGGTAAATAGAATTGTTAATGATATCACTCCAGCTGCCATGAATGTTAAATAATTTACCTGAATAACTCCTTGGTTGATTGGAATTTTTGGAATTATACTATCAAAATTGCTAGACATTGAGATTCCATATAATGCTAACCAGAGGGCTGGCTGAATTAGTGATGTGAAAAGCATAGCTTTTATTCGAAAGAATTTGAGCATGTCTCTCCAAAAAATTGTTAAAAACTCAGTTCTCATCCTAGTATCCTCAATTATTAGATGTTTATTTTTTTCTTTTTTTCTTCTCTGAAATATCTGCCCGTATAGTGAATGAAAACATCATCCAAAGTTGGTTTTTTTAAATAGATGCTTTTTATTTCAATTCCTTGAGTTCTAATTTGCTCAATTAATCTTGGCATGTTTTTTTGGCCATCTTCCACAGAAATCATCAATTCAGAAGGTGTTTTTCGTATATTTTTTATCTCTTTCATTTTTTTAATAATTTTAAATGTTTTTTCATCTTGATCTGTTTGTAAATAAATAACATCCATACCTAAAGATTGTTTTAAAACTTCTGAAAAACCATTAGCTATTATTTTTCCTCTATCAATAATGCAAATATTGTTGCTTAATTGATCTGCTTCATCCATGTAGTGAGTAGTTAAAAAAATTGTTACTCCCTCTTTGTTTACCTTTTTTATGTAATTCCATATTCTCATCCTCGAATTGGGATCTAGTCCAATTGTGGGTTCATCGAGAAAAAGGACTTTTGGTCTAGTTAGTAAACCTCTAGCGATTTCCAATTTGCGTTTCATACCTCCACTGAGGTTTTTTACAAATTCATCCCTTTTCTCCTCTAATTTCACGATTTGGATGAGTTCATTAATTCGATCTTTTCTAGTTTTTTTTGGAATTGCATAAAGTCTTCCGTGAAATTCTAAAGTTTCTTCTACTGTTAAATTCCAATCAAGAGTTTCATTTTGAAAAACTATGCCTATTGACTTACGGATTTCATCAGGTTGAGTTCTTAAATCAAAACCTGAA
This sequence comes from Candidatus Bathyarchaeota archaeon, assembly GCA_030607735.1. Lineage (GTDB taxonomy): Archaea > Thermoproteota > Bathyarchaeia > Bathyarchaeales > Bathycorpusculaceae > AD8-1. Next base: position 13,727 of record JAUWJK010000007.1, on the reverse strand, counting down.
ATAGATATTTTACCTTTTTGAATTGGAAGAAGTGTTGTTAAAACATTAATGGTAGTCGTTTTTCCGGCACCATTTGGTCCTAAAAATGAGAAAATCTCTCCTTTTATAACTTTAAAACTAATATCATTAACCGCCTTAATTTTGCCATATTGATATTTAAGGCCTTCAACTGTAATCTCGTATGCTACCATGTTTTAAACATCTTTGTTGATTTCTTGATAATCTTGAATTATGAAGCTAACAATTCATGATGATATACTTTTTTTTATTCAACAATAACATGATATAAAAAAAAATTATATAAAAATAAATGGCGCCTTGGCCGGGATTCGAACCCGGGTCTAGCGGGCGACAGCCGCTTATACTAGGCCGTACTATACTACCAAGGCTACTTTGTTGCGAATTGAATACTTTATCTTTTAACTAATTAAGTTTTCTCGATAAACAACGCTTTTTTATTATTTTGGTTTCTTGTTCTCATTTTTTTTAATTCTTTTTTTAAAAAAATTAAGAACATCAGGAGTGAAAATTGAAATTGAAGCTAAAACAAAATTAATTGGAAAAACAACTGCATGTTCAAAAACATTACCTCCAGTAGTTCCTGTACTCCATGGACCTATTATTAACAAAGAATATCCCCAATATTGAAAAGCAGACCATAAAACTGTTTGAAGTAAAGCACCACCAAGTCTTGATTGATATTTTATTTTTTTTCCGATTGGGTTATTATTATAATTACTTACAAATATTTCACCAGCAATTCCTCCTGCTCCACCGGGGAAAAAAGCATTAACTAAAAGTTTTTCCAAAAAATTTCCTGGAATGAAATGTCCAATCCAAAATCCTGGAATATTTAACAAAGGTATTATTACCTCTCCGCTGAAAAAGCGAATGGATACAGGTATTAAGTAAATAATAGCACCGGAGAGTTGCCATAACCAAAATCTTTTACTTTTTAAGGTTTTGACTATAGCTTTAAACAAACTCATATCTCTTGAAGAATTCAATGAGATTTTAAAAGGCTTGTTATTGAACTTTTGCTACTATTAAAAATTCCAATTGATTAATTATGATTCAATTGATTATTTTTTTTGAATAGCAATGGGCCACTGTGGTTTGACGCCCAGAATCCATCAAGAATCCTCAAACCCTACACTCTTATCCGCACCCCCTTGAGCGCTGAACGCCCAAACTTAGGTTGCTCTCTCCCGAGCCTGGCCAGATTCGTCTGATGAACAATGAAATTAACTTCCCTACGGAAGTTCCTCATTGACCGCCAGCCACAAGAGACGGATAGTCACTGTTTCGGAAAGGAAGACCTCAATAGCCTTTGACGCCTCAGCCTCAGCTGTTAGCCCGTCATATAGAGGGTTTACGGTTCAAGGGGCCCCTATCCCCCCGCCTAAGGCCCATCGCCGAGAAGTAAAGCATTTACAAAACTATAAAACTTTTCTAATTTTTTTTAGTTGTTGAATGCATTAATTTAGTTAAATTAATTTAATATTTCTGATATCAATAAAATAATGCAAAATTCTAACCTTCATAATATTATTTTTTTATTGGCGAGTTATGGATCCCCTTTTGTTGACTCTTTAAGTTTATAAGCTAAATCTTCGATTAAACCCAACATTTTATTGATGTTTTTTTGGTTTTTTTCGATGATATTCACAAATGCACTCCCAACTATAACTCCTTCTGCACCAGTTTCCACAATTAATTTGACGTGTTCAGGTTTTGAAACTCCGAAACCAACAGCTAAAGGAATTTGATTAGTTGTTTTTGGTAGAATTTTTTTTATCAATTCTACTGTTGAATTTTGCAATGTTTCACGAGTTCCAGTTACTCCAAATTGTGAAACGAGATATAAAAAACCTGAACTTGATTTTATTATTTTCATTAATCTTTGTTCAGATGTCGATGGAGTTGCAAAAAAAATAGTGTCTACCCCATATTTTTTTGATGTTTCAAGGTATTTATGGGCTTCTTCAATTGGGAGATCAGGAACAACAACTCCATCCACACCATATTTTTTTGAAAGCCTAAAGAAGTTCTCTAATCCCATTCTGAAAATAGGATTATAATATGTAAGAATTACAATAGGTATCTTCTGTTTTTTTTTAATTTCACCTGCTATCTCCAAAACCTGGTTTGGGGTTGTTCCAGCTTTTAAAGCACGTAAACTTGCTGCTTGAATTGTTGGTCCATCTGCAATAGGGTCTGAGAAAGGAATTCCCAGTTCAAGAATATCTACTCCGCCTCTGATTAGTGAGTTTGCCAGAAGAGGTGTAATTTTAGGATTCGGATCTCCTGCTGTAAGATAGCCTATTAATGCTCCTTCTTCTTTGGTTTTTAATATCTGGAAGACTTTTTCAATTTTACTCATTTTTTTCCCTCAAATAATTAGCGACTTCTTCCACATCTTTATCTCCTCGACCTGAAAGTGTTACAACCACAGTTTTGTCTTTGTTCATTTTTCGAGCTATTTTAATGGCAAACGCTAGAGCGTGTGATGATTCAAGAGCTGGAATTATTCCCTCCTCTTGTGATAATAAACAAAAAGCATCTACTGCTTCCTTATCCGTTGCTGTTTTATATTGTGCTCTTTTTAGAGCTTTTAAAAAAGCATGTTCTGGTCCAACTCCAGGGTAATCTAACCCTGCAGAAATACTATGTGTATTTTGTATTTGTCCCTCTTTATCTTGAAGGACATAGGTTAACATACCATGGAAAATTCCTTCAAATCCCGCTCCTAAAGAAGCTGCATGTTTACCTGATTTGATTCCCTTACCAGCAGCTTCAACTCCAAACAATTTTACATCTAAATTCTCTGCAAAAGGATGGAAAGTACCTATTGCATTGCTTCCACCTCCAACACAAGCCACTAGTGCGTCAGGTAACTTTTTCTCTTTTAATAAGAACTGTTTTTTCAGTTCATTTCCAATCACATTTTGAAAATCTCTAACAATCATGGGATAAGGGTGAGGTCCAACAACTGATCCGATTAAGTAATACGTACTTTCTATATTAGTAACCCAATCTCGTAGTGCTTCATTAATCGCATCTTTTAATGTTTTGGAACCTGATTTAACAGGATGTACTTTAGCACCTAAGAGTTCCATTCTGAACATGTTAAGTTTTTGTCGTCTGATATCCTCAACACCCATATAGATTTCAGCTTTCAAGCCTAAAACAGCACAAGCCATAGCTGTAGCAACACCATGTTGTCCCGCTCCTGTTTCGGCAATTATTCTCTTTTTTCCCATTCGTTTGGCTAATAATGCCTGTCCAATAGTATTATTAATCTTATGTGCACCGCCATGAGCTAGATCTTCTCTTTTCAGGTAAATTTTAGCTCCACCAATTTTCTTTGTTAAATTCTCTGCATAATACAATGATGTTGGTCTTCCAGCATAATCAGCAAGATAATATTTTAGATCGTTTTTAAAATCGGTATCATTTTTGAAACTACTATATGCCTCTTCTAGTTCGGTTATGGCCGCCATTAATACTTCAGGTACAAAACGACCTCCATATTTTCCATATTTTCCATCAATTGGGTATTTACTCATTTTTTTCACTCTTGGCATTTTTTATAAAGTTGCTTATTTTTTGATGATCTTTAATTCCTGGCTTTTTTTCGACCCCACTGGATACATCAACAGCATATGGTTGAACATCTCTAATCGCATTAGCCACATTTTCAGGTTTTAATCCTCCTGCTAAAATCAGAGGTGTTGGATTGATAATCTCTTTAATTTGTAAACTTAATTTCCAATTATGAACCATCCCTGTTCCCCCAGATTTTCCTTTAACATACGAGTCAAGAAGAATTCCATCAAATCTTGTCGAAAACTCATTGGCTTCTATTATTGCAGTGTAAGGTTTTGCTTTTATTGCTCCAATCAACAATAAATTAGGAATTTCCTTTTTAAGAAATTTTAAATCAGATCGTATACTGTTTCCATGAATCTGTACAGAATTAGGCTGCAAGCATTTACACATCTCTTCGATTTCTATTAAACTCTCATTAGTAGTCACAACAACGCTATTAACAAAAAGTGGAACTAGCTTGATTAGTTTTTTTGCTTTTGATACTGACAAATTCCTAGGAGACGCTTCTACTCCTACAACAAATCCAAGCGCATCAACTCCGGATGCTACGGCTGCGTATAAATCTTTTTTGTTAGTAATACCACAAATTTTAACCCTTATATTATTCAAATTGCAAATACGAACTCCTTGACTTTTTTTTCAATATTATTACTTTTCATAATTGATGATCCAATAAGGAACGCATTTGCACCACATTTATGTAAAAAACTTACATCAGTTGGAGTGTGTATTCCGCTTTCACTCACAACAATTTTGTCTTTTGAACTGAAATTTTTCAAAATTTTCTTTGTTACATTTAAATTCACTTTTAAAGATGATAGGTCCCGATTGTTAACTCCTATCAGATCGGCAGAAGAATCTAAGGCATTGTTAAATTCTTTTTTATTATGTGTTTCTAGTAAAACCTCTAAACCTTTTGAATGTGCGATATTAACCATTTTGTCAAGATCTAACTCGCAATAACCTCTATCAAAAAGTGCCTGTATAAATAAGACACCATTAGCTCCTATGTTCAATGCGGCTTCAAGTTGCAAAGGATTTAGAATAATATCCTTCATCAGAATTGGAATCTTTACAGTGTTTCTAGTTTTTGCAAGAAAATCTAATGACCCTCTGAAGTGTTTAGGTTCTGTTAAAACTGAAATTGCGATAGCTCCACCATTTTCCATACTCTTCGCGATTTTTTTAGGATTAAATTCTTTTCTTATTATACCCGCAGACGGTGATGCTGATTTAATCTCAGCAATTATTGGAGCTCTTTTCTCATCTATAATTTTTTGTTTAAGACTTACATTGATTCTTCTGCTTTGAGATATTTCTTTATAATAACTGCTGTTAATAGTTTTTTTAGCGGTTTTTGCTAATGTATCTAAAAAATCAGTCATGTTTTGCTTCTAACTCCTCAAGTTTTGAATTGTCACCGTTTGATTTTCGAATTAACTCTTTGAGTTTCTTATATGCTGCTCCACTTTTGATTGATTTTTTAGCTATCTCCATTCCAGAAATAAAATCATCGGCTTTTCCGCCAATAATAATTCCAGCAGCACTATTGACAAGTACAATCTGTGTTTTAGGGTCGTTAATATCGTAATTACCATTAAGAATGTTGAAGAGTACTTTTGCGCTTTCTTTTGGATTTGTTCCTTTTATATCCTCAATTAAAGCTTTTTTAACATGGAAATCTGATGGATTAACATGCAAAGTTTTAACTTTATTCTCTTTTAACCACGAAATGACTGTTTTCCCTATTGTCGAAATCTCATCTATCCCATCTAATCCATAAACAACCATAGCTTCTTTACAACCAATTTTTTTTAAAACATTGGCTATCATCTCCGTTAGATCAGGATTAAAAACACCAATTAGTTGTGCATCAGCTGACGCTGGATTAGTTAGAGGTCCTAAAAGGTTAAATGTCGTTCGAACTCCAATTTCTCTTCTTGGTGTAATAGCATACTTCATCGCTGGGTGAAAAACAGGAGCAAACATAAAACCAATTCCAATTTGTTCAATGGTTTTTTTAACACACTCTGGTGACATCTTGAGATTAAGACCTAATTGTTCTAATACATCAGCACTTCCACTTTTGCTTGTCACTGATCTATTTCCATGTTTTGCGATTGCTATTTCAGCTCCCGCAATCACAAAAGCTGCAGCTGTGCTAATATTAAATGTTTTAACTCTGTCCCCACCTGTACCACAGGTGTCTACTAAACGCCCTTTAACTTTGGGCTGTATCTGATGACAATTTTTCTTCATTATTTCTGTGAATGCATTTAGTTCATTAACTGTCTCTCCTTTCATTCTTAATCCCATCAAAACTGCGGCAATTTGAGAATTTGTCATTTCTCCTCTCATAATTTTTCTCATTATTTCTTGAGATTCAGCAAAAGTTAAATCGGATTTGTCCACAAGTTTTTGAATTCCCTTTTTGATTATCATTCTCGGCTACCTTCCAAGAAGTTTTTTATTATTTTTTTTCCATCTTCACATATTATTGATTCAGGGTGAAATTGAACTCCCTCAATCGGGTATTTTTTGTGGCGTATCCCCATAATTTCACCATCATCGATGCATTCTGCTGAAACTTCAAGACAGGTTGGTATTGATAGTTTATCTCCAACAAGCGAGTGATAGCGAGTTCCTGTAAAAGGATTTTTTACTCCACTAAATATTGTTTTTCCATCGTGGGTAATTGTACAAGTTTTCCCATGCATCAATTTTTTTGCAGAGATAATTTTTCCACCAAAAGCATGAATTATCCCTTGGTGTCCAAGACAAACCCCAAGAGTTGGGATTTTATAACTGACTTTTTGTAAAATTTCTGTACAAACTCCAAAATAACATTTTTTTTCGGGTGTACCTGGTCCTGGAGAGATTATGATCCTATTTGGGTTCATTTTAATTATCTGACTCAAATTTATTTGATCATTTCTATAAGTAATTACCTCTGCTCCAAATTCTCCAACATACTGAACAAGATTATAAACAAAAGAATCATAATTATCAATCACTAAAACCTTCAATGTTTTTTATCTCCGCAATGTTTTAAGGCTTTTATCAAAGCTTGAGCTTTATGATCTGTTTCAAACCATTCCTTTTCGGGAATAGAATCTGCTACTATTCCAGCTCCTGCTTGGATGTAAGCTTTGTTTTTGTTTGCAAATAAAGTTCTGATTGTAATTGCAAAATCAGAGTTACCATTAAAAGAGAAATATCCTACAGCGCCTGCATAAGGCCCTCTTCTGGTTGGTTCAAGTTCTTCGATAATTTCCATTGCTCTAATTTTAGGAGCCCCTGAAACAGTTCCGGCTGGAAAAACTGCTCTTAGAGCATCATAGCTTTCATTTTCATCTTTGAGTTTGCCTGATACTTGGGATACTATATGTTGTACGTGGCTATACTTGTGCACTTTCATAAATTCTGGAACTCTGACACTTCCAAATTTAGCTATTCGTCCGATATCATTTCTTGCTAAATCAACTAACATTAAATGTTCTGCTCGTTCTTTTGGATCATTTAGCAAATCTTGGGCTAATAGTTTGTTTTTAATAGGATTATCTGCACAGGGTCTTGTACCTGCTATCGGAAATGTGTTAACCTCTCTTTTGTCAACTCTAACGAGCATTTCTGGACTTGATCCAACAATTTTTCTATCTCCTTCTTTGAGAAAATACATGTAGGGTGATGGATTAATTTCGCGTAAAGATCTATAAAAAGAAAGTAGATTTCCTTTAATTGAGAACTCATATCTTTTAGAAAGGACCACTTGAAAAATATCGCCAGCAGTTACATAGTTTTTAGCTTTTTTGACAGCTCTTTCAAATTGTTTTTTTGTTATGTTTAATTTTGGTTGACTATGACTTAGGGGTTGATAATTGCTTGGTTTTTTGAGTAGTTCTTTAACTTCTGATAATCTGTTGTCTGTAAGGTAATAGTAAAAGGCTTTTTTTTGTTTATGATCAAAAACTATGCCATCGTCAAAAATTCCCAGTTGAATATCTGGAAAGTTCAAATCGTTTTTCGCGTTATTGGGGATTTTTTCCCAATAACGGATAGCATCGTAGGAAATATAACCTATTGCACCTCCAATCAGTCTGAATTCGTTGTTTGGAATTGTTTCATGTTTCATAATTTTTTTAAGAGTTTTTAGGGGGGTGTTAGTTTTTTCCCTGTTTTCTTCACCTGTTTTTTCATTACGGATGATGGCCACTTTATTTTTTATCTCAATTGTTACTTTAGGATCAAATCCTATGAAAGAAAACTCGACTAATTTTTTTGGTCCTTCCATAGATTCGAGAATATATGCGTTTTTATAATTGTTGTGCATCTTTGAAAAAATGTCAAGTGGAGTTTCTGAAAAAGGGATTTTTTTATATTTTAATTTGTGAGTTTTACTGGTTCTCTTAGGTTGGTGGTTGCCAAATACTATCCCTCATGTTAACACGTTCCTTAAGGTTCTGAACACTACTTATTTGTATTATTTAAGACTTTTGAGTACATAAATGTACGTTATAGCTTGTTAAACTTGTTAAGACATTTATTTATCCAATCTAGATACGCTTTTGAACCTTCAATAATTGGAAAAACAATAATTTCAGGTATTTCATAACTATTAAACTTCAATATCTCTTGTTCAATTTTTTTAAATAAATCCTTTCTAGACTTCAATAAAACTAAATATTCTATGCTATTTTCAATTTCTCCTTCCCACCAAAAACTAGAAAATATGGGACCAATTAAATTTCCACATGCTATCAATCTATTTTTTAATAAATTTTTTATTATTATCTTTGCTTCTTTTTCTGAATTGGAGGTAATCATTATCATGATTAGTTCTTTATCCATAATTTTCCACCCTTAGCATGTGAAATGTAGTAAATAGATCTATTAATTAAACATCATTGAATCATAAATAATGCTTATTTTTCTTTTTCCAGACTTTGCCACCATTTTGGGACGCTAATCTCTTTGTTTTTATCCCAAAAATCGTATGGTTTAATGTCTAAAACAGGTGATAAATTGAATGCATCTAGTCCGCGAACAGATAATACGTTTTTTTCAACTTTGATTAATTTAACTATTGTCAATCCAATTGGATTTGGACGAAACATGCTTCTTGTAGCGAAAACTCCAACCAATGGTAATTCTTTTCTACCCCTAGGATGGACTTTTAAGGGCAAGTCTTTAGTTGAAATTTTATTTAACCAAAACAGGATAAATAAGTGAGAAAATTCTTCCAAACAATTTAGGGCTTCAATAAACTTATTGTAGATAATTATTTGAGATATTATGTTTTTATCCCTTACCTCAGAACCTTTAGCTTGGGTTACTACATATCCAATTGGAGTTATTGAAATGGGTTTATTATGAAACATAATACTTTCCTTTAAGATTTTTATAATCAGTTTAGATATTAGATGTTATTATACTTGATTGAATTAGAGAATTGTTTTATGAAAAACAAATGATGTGAAACCGTAAGCTCTATATTTCTTGATGAAGCTTGTTTTTTAATATCTTTAGTGGGCCCGTAGCTTAGCAAGGCAGAGCATCGGACTCTTAATCCGAGGGTCACGGGTTCAATTCCCGCCGGGCCCGCTATTACCTAAGTTTATGCGAGTAATTGCGCGATTATTTTAATAGGTTTGGCGATAATTGTTTTAAGTTCAGCTAGTTTTGATTTATCTAAGCTAGCAAGAATTACGGTAGCTGGGCCTGCTGATTTTTTCAAATTTAATTTGGATTGATTAATTAGTTTGTATTTAAGATTAGAGCACTTTGCTAATACTTGAATTTCATAATTGATTCCTTCTGAACCCACTGGAATAATCTCATTGATAAACTTGCAATTTAGCAGGTTTTGGAGGTCTATTAAATCTGCAATTCGTTGGTTTTTTTCTGCATAAATAACTTCGTTTCCTACGCAAGGTGTGCCAATGGCTACAATAATATTATTTGGTTTTGATGTTCCAATTCGCAGACCTTCTTTTTTTGCTAGTCCGATAACAGTAACTCCTATGCCCGTTTGTTCAACTTTAAAATTTTTTTCTGATCCTCCAGTTATTGCAGCTTTAGGATCTAAACCTGCTATTTTTGCTTCTTCTTTTATTCCCTCTAAAATCTCAAGTCCAGTGGGTTTTAATTCTACGCTAAGTGTATCTATTATGCAAAATGGTTTTGCGCCAGTAGCTAATACTTCCATCAATGTAACTCGTGCAGTGAATTTTCCTAGAGTGTATCCATCAACTTTAATCTTATCTAGTGATTTTGGGCCAATTCCTCCAGCTGAATCACATCCAACTACCAATTTCTCACCAGAAGAAAACTCAAAGATAAGAATATCTCTGATTGATTTCATCGGTGTTGGAAGAAACAAATCTTTTTTCAAATTGAAAGTTTTCCTCTCAAAGCAATATACATTATTCCTGAAACAATAGCATTTAAACTTGCGCCGAATAATAGAACTGGAGCAAATGCAATTGCACCAGCCCAAGTTATTACAGGAACTGCAAACACTACTGATGCAGTGTTAATTATTACTCCTATTATTAGACCTGGAATAAATCCCCATTTTTTGTTTATTTTATTTATTAAAGCTATAGCCGCTCCAGATAATGCCATACCCATAGCGATTGGAATGTGATAAATGCCTAGTGGAAATCCGCTTAGGGTAGAGGTGACCAAATGTCCTATTCCTGAAATTAATGCTCCATCAAGAATTCCAAAATATAAGGCTGCAAAGAATCCGGGAGTTGAATCAAAAGATACAGATGGAATGGGACTTGGCGTCTTAATAGTAGAACCTATAACTGTTAGTGCAGAAAAAATTGCTAATCGTGCAAAAAACCAAGGTGAAGAAATTTTCAACATATTACTTATTTTAGTTGTTTTATTAGCCATTTTTTTATCATCTTTTCTTAAGATGGAATGGAAAATAATAAAAGACTTACCATATGTATTACAACCGTAGTGTGTATTACTTGTGAAGGTTGTAAATGTACGCATTTCTGATGAAGTAACATCCAAGCTGGAACATCTCTCAAACAAGCATGGGATTACTCGTTCTGAAATTATAAGACAATCACTAGTAGTTTATCTGCATATTATTGAAAATGTTGGAACTTTGCTAAGACCTATAACTTTTAAAGTTAAACCTTCTCAAGTTAGCTATTCTCGACGAGGGGACGTTTCCATTCTCAAAATTCCTACAGGTCATGCTATAGTGGTGGGTTCGACATCTTCTGGTGGGATTGGTCCAAAAGCCATGGATCAAATAAACGTTGAAGGCAAAGTTCTTGGAAAATTTCTTGCAAGAGTTGCACTTATGGATGTAGCGGCTACAGGTGCTTTTCCGTTATTAATATCTGCCACTTTGGGGGTTGAGAAAGAGCCAACTGGTTATGAAATATTACAAGGAATAAGGAATGAATCTCAAGTATTGGGTCTTGAACCTAATCAGATATTAATGGAAAATACAGAGGACAACTTTAAAACTGTTCAGACAGGAGTTGGGTTAACAGTTATTGGCTTAGCTAATGATGATCAGCTAAGAGTTGGAAAAACTCATCCAGGTGATTTACTTATGGCTCTTGGAAAACCCAGAATTGGTAACGAAGTTGTTCCTTCTGAATCCAGAGGTGAGATTGCTAATTTGAGAGATGTAACTTTGCTCTCTCAAAAGAGATTTATTCATGATATTGTTACTGTTGGTTCCCATGGAATTGCTAATGAGGCTAGAATGCTAGCAAATGGCATTGGAAGGCAATTAAAATTAAGAAATGTCCAAAAAGTGGATTTACACAAATCAGCAGGACCTGCAACTGTTGTTCTTTTTACTGTTCCTCCTGAAAAAACTGATGATATCTCTTCTCTATTTGCTAAACCACTCTCTATAATCGGTGAAATTCTTTAAAAATACTAGAAACTTCCTAAAGTTTTCTTAAGATGTGTCCTTCTCGATCTATTTCTCCCTTTCGAATTCTTGTTGTTGAAATTGGTTTATAGTTTTCAGCTGGAACCATGTTTATTATTATAATTTCAAGTGGATGAAAACCAGCTCTGGCACGTTTTTTATTAATTTCAATAGCCACTCTTTTTGTTTCGTGACTTACAACTAATGCTTCTATGCATTTGTTACTTATCGTGTTTCCAAAAGGGTCATTTAGTGGAATAATTTCAGCTCTTTCATAGAACTCTTGTCTTTTTAAAAAAACCTCAAGTTCTTCCAATCTTTTCTCAAATCGAGCTGTAGGATGGGGTTTTCTAATGCTGTCTACAAATTCATCAGAACATAACCCAATTAGGATATGTTCACCTATCTCAAACGCTTTTGAAAGTAAGATTTTGTGTCCTTTGTGGAGTTTATCAAAAGTTCCGCCAATTGCCACTTTTTTGTATTTTTTCAATTTTTTAGTAGTCTGGCTCCTTGAAAATCAATTTTTGAAGTAAAAACTTTTTCTTTTGGCAGTATCTTGTTAAAAGCTTCCACAATACTTTTTATGTTTTTTTGGAGAGTAAGAGTGTGGATTGCTTCTCCAACCATATTTTGAGCTGACCCTATTGCCCCTAATTCTTTTGCGATTTTTGCCAATTTTCTAGTTTGTGATGTCATAAAACCTGTTTTTTCAGCAAATTTCAATGAACAATTTAGAAAGTTTTCTACTGTTGGTTCATAGAGGATTTGTTTAAGGGTTTTTTTTCCCCAACAATTTATTTCTTGTCTTCTTTTTTGGGAGTTTAATATTTGTTTTGTTGGTATAGGGTTCACAATTCCTGATATTATTGCATATTCATCAGTTAATGGAATCCGATCGAGTATGCTAATTCCTGGTGCTCCTGGTTCAATAGTTAAAACACAGCCTCCTATCATGAGAGGTCCAACTGTGCCTAATCCCGTTTTACATTTAACTTCAGCTATATGGGCAATTTTGCCAATTTGATTATAGGTAAGGTTCAGTTGCAGGATTTTTGAAAGAGCCAAACCTGTTGTTAATGCTCCGCCGGCACTGGTGCCAAAACCTGTTCCTATTGGAATTTCGACTTTATGTTTAATAGTTATTTGGTAATTTTTATAGACTTTATCTAAAAGCATTTTTGCAACAGTTTTTGTTGTATCTGCGTCAATTGCAATTTTTCCATTTATTACAATTGTTATATTATTTTTTTCTGATTCCACGGCTGAAACTTCAGTTAGTATTCCTTTCTGAATACCAAAACCTCCACCTCTTGCTCCTATTTTCTTTAAGTCTTTGATTTGTTTTCCTTCAGCTGTTTTGTCACAAACTTCAAAAAAGCTAGAGATTCCTGCTGGAGAAAATGCTTTTGAGCTTCTAGATGTCAATTGTTTTTCTCTTCTTTCTTCTCTTTTTTGAGGGATGGAAATGCTTTGTAACAAGCTTTTATTATGGGTGGTCCTAGAAAAAGAATAAAAGGTATTTCAGTCGCAAAGGTCCAAACAAATATTATGGGCATAATTGAAACCTGCAATGGTGCATTATAGACATTTGGTGAAACTAAAATCTGACTATATACCCAAAGTACAATTGGAATTATGATGCTACCTACACCAATCCCGATAATAGATCCAACTGTATAACTTTTCCACTCATGTGCGAATTTGTAAACAACTGCAATTATGATTAAAGTAGAAATAACAGTACCAACAAACAAAACAATAGTTTGAAACACTGAAAGATCTGGCAACAGAAACGCCGCTAATATTGTAGCGCTACCGATAATTAGGCTCGCAATAATTTTTTTACTATCAAGTTCAGTACGCGAAATGTATCCAATTAAGAAAAATGCTACAAAATTGCTTGTGACACCAGCACTAAGACTTAATAGAGGATCACCATGAGTTATCATGTCTTTTATAAAAATACCTATTGCTGCTCCAACTCCTCCTGTCCAAGGTCCAAAAAGTACAGCGAATACTGCTGGTATTACAACAGCTGGGAGAAAAGATACGCCTCCTACTGTTAATCCAAAATCTGTTAATCGACCAATTACTGCGTACAAAGCTGCACAAATACCTATAATTGCTACATCAAATGCTCTCATTGTCATTTTAATCAACTAATGGAAATATTGAATCAGATCAATCTATTTTTCAT
>JAUWJK010000098.1 GCA_030607735.1 Candidatus Bathyarchaeota archaeon | reverse complement strand
TTACAAAAGTCACAAAAAGCAATAAAATTATTTTTTCCTATTTCAAAAGAAATCACCATGTTTTTCTCTAAATGGGCTCTTTTGATTTTATTATCCATATTTCAAACCCTTACCCTGTATGACTATTTAGTAAAATTTTTTCTTTTGTTTTTGTTCTGTTATTTCTTTAAACTCTTTTACGTCATCGTGTACAGTTTTTGATAAATCCTTAATTGTTTTTTGTGCTTGTTCCACAAACAGGATTTGTTCTACATTCTTGTTTTCTTCTTTTTCTAGCTTCTTTAGCTCTGCATCGAGATCCAATTGTTTAACTGCTAATCGCATAAACGCCTCTTCAAGTTTCTTTTGTTGAACCATTTTTGTTGCTTCTTCTTCATCGAGTACAAATCCGCAGTTTCCACAAAACCGCATAGTAGCACTATTCATTTCTTGGCAATTCAAGCATTTTTTAGGTTGTAACACGTTAAATATTTCTTCGTCTTCTTCTGTTTTTACTCCAGCTAGAGCAAGAAAAGTATCCTTGCTATCAGTTCCATGCAAATGAGTATATCTACTAAACATTCTGCTAGACTTCCCCCACCTAAACAGCTTCTTTGCCATATCATCAGAAACCCTAACATTCTTGTCTTTAGCTGTCCAAGTAATCTTAGTATGACGCAACCAATGTAAACTAATATCCTCCGATAAACCAGCTTGTTTTGCGTAGCGTTTTAGCATAAAGTTAACAACTCCATTCTTAACCCCCACAAACCTGCCACCAGAATGACTAGATTTTCTTCTAGGCCACAATGGAGCATTAGGATTATTTTTAAACGGGTGCATATTCAACCAATGAGTAAGAAGGGGAGCAAAAAGTACAACCGGAAAACTACTACTTCCAGTTTTACCCGACACGACAACATCATAACCATAACTTGTTTTTCTTATATCTCTAACTTTTAAACTCAACAATTCCCCTTTACGCAAAGCACCCTCAACACAAACACCAAACAAAGCCTTATCTCTAGCATAATCAATAACATCAAGTAACCTATAGAACTCGTCTTTGGTTAACCACTTATCTTTAAGCTTCTTTTCCCAATCAATCTTCTTTAGTCGAATTTTTCTCCAAAACTTGGGACAAACCTCGTCGTCAGGGTCAGATAACCACTTTGCCAGTCGCTTATATAAAATCAAATACAAGTTCCATGTACTAGCACTATATTTCTCGCTAATCTTCTGTAAAACCTTATGTACCACTTTTTCGTCTAAATAAACAACGTCAAAACTTTGATTGGCAAACCTTTCAAAAACCATTAAAGCATACTTGTAGCTTTCCACAGCATTAAAAGAAAGATCATGTTGAGAATCAAAGAACCCAGAAAAAACAGCCATGAACCCAATATCTTAGCATGATGTATATAAAGTTTAATAAAGTGGTTATTATGACCGATAAAGAACTTGAATCTATTAGGAAAAAAAGATTAAAGGAATTACAGAAGAGAATAATCCCAAAAGTCCAAAAAACCACTACTAATATTGATTCAAAAGAAGTTCTTGGCAGAATTTTTAAAGGAAGAGCTCAGGAAGTTTTTAACGCATCAGCATCTCAATTTCCACATGAAACTGAAAAAATAAAAAAATTACTAATCAAATTGGCTTTAGAAAGAAAGATTTCTGAAATATCAGGAGAACAATTATTTGCATTATTGAGACAAGTGGGATTGCCTATTAAATTAAATACATCAATTAATTACTATGGAAAAGGGAAAACTAAATCCCTTTCTGAGAAATTTAAAGAGTCAATGAGTTAAAGCTGTAATTAATTTTTAGAGTTTAACCTGTATAAAAGTCTTATTTTTAACAATTTTCCGTTTTTTATTACTGTAGGGGAACAATTCTAGAGGGAAATATGGTTTTTATATACTTTTCATGAGTTTTTTTTAAAAGATTGGAGATTGCTTTATTGAAAAACATATCTGGTCATAACCAAAAAGTGGATCTGGCAGAAAAATGCAAACGAGCACTTGAGGCTCGATTTGAGGGCGAAATCCCTATGCCAAAAAGCCACATCAAAAGAAATCTTGTCAAGACAAGAAAAAAACAAGAATTACCACATTTTTTTTAAAGATAGTTATCAGTAGAATAATAGTTGTACAGTATTCTAATCATTATGTATTTTTATGGCATTATAAAAAAACCATCGCAGTTAAGCTATAAGTATTACAAAAGAGTTATTAGAATAATAAAAACTAAGATTTATAGTTTATTTTTACGTTTTTAGCTAAAACATTATCGAAATTATTTTAGTGATGTTTATCTAATGGTAAATAAATAATCTAAATCATGGAATAATCTATGAAAAAAGAAGAATTGGATCTATAGTAAAAATTATTGATAAAGTTTACGAAACAAAAAACATTTTGGATTTGGTAAAAGCTCAAGTTTCAACAAGTAGTAGAGTTAGTAAATCAGATGCTGAAGATTTGAAAAAAGCTTTTGGAATTGATATGATTAGAGAACTAGCAGAGAATAAATATGTGATAATCGCTCAAACAACGACATCACTAGTTTCTTTAGTACAAGTTCTGAAAATTGCAGCAAGTCTATAACTAAAAAATTAGTATTCAAAGCCATAATATTTCTTTTTTTAAGATATTATCTTAATACAAAATCTGATTTAAGAGAATAACAGAAGTAAAAAATAGTTAAAATTAACTATAGGGCTTTTAGCCTTGCAAGAATAATACTTCTATCTTGAGTTCGGGGGTCCCATTGTTTTCTATAATTACGTAAATCTTCAGCGGAAATCTTTCCGTTATTCCGGAGTTGATTAAGAGTTTCCATGAAATATCTAAATTCTAACTTGTGTGAAAACATTGTTTTTTCAAATTGTTTTTTTAGCTTTTCTCTTGAGTTTTTATCATCTGGAGGAAATATTCGATAAAGAAAATAGCAAAAATAGGTTATTTCCCAGGTACTTGTTATTTTTGAACTCTCTTTTTCTGCTAGAAGTACATTAGTTAAATATTGATATTTCTCACCTATACTCATAGTCAAAAATTTTGTTGAAAATTTGGGTTTTTCAACTATTGTGTTGACAAAATATTCTAGATGATTAGTGTCAAAAATCGGAACTACATTTTTAGTTTGATAATTGAAACAAAAAATTATTTTTTTTGCTAAATGTTTATCCCCACCTAAACCAGCTATTGCATTCCAGTTAGCGTCCACTTTTTCTGCTATTGATTTATTTTTATCAACGACATTGTACATTAAATCTTTAAAAACATCAAATTGAGATCTGATATTTATGTAGACATATTGATCTAAATTTAAATTTCCAAGAGGTTTAAGATAATAGTGTATCCAATCGAAAAAATCACCCATTTTTTTCTTTTCAATTTTAAAGATGGCATTTGGATCTAGTGTCTCTATTGAACTAGGATAGTTAAAAAAAGGATATTTCGCTCTAAAAACATGAAGAAGTTCAATAGCTTTCTCTATTTCTTTATGCAATATTCCTTGTTTATCAAAAGAGATTGCGTTCTGGGAAATAAACACCTTCAGCTTAAATCGCTTCTAGTACTATGTTTTCTATGTTATTAACCGATGGGATAATTTATGGTCTAAACAGGTTTAATTCGATGATTTAAATTTTATAAGAAAACCTTTTTTCTTTTTTAAAAAAAATTAATTACTGTTTAATAAGACAGGGTCTAACCACACAGAAGGCGGGTTAATTCCAAAACTCATCCGTAATAAAGCACAAATTCAACACTTTATTCATCAGGTTTCCATCTAAGGGAACACGAACTACTTGGTTGAATAACAGAATAGCTTCTATTTTTGTCGAATGGGAATTTTTTACTTATTTTATCTTTTTATTGGTTCTGCAGCATCATTTTTTCTGCTCACCTCTGCTTCCATTCCTTTTTCGATTTGTTTTTCGGTTGGTTTTCTTTTTTTGTGTTACTATTAGCTTTCTTTTTCGCTTTGTTTTTTATTTTGATTACACCCCTACACTGTCAAACTGTCCACACCCTTATTCATTTTTCCTCTGAGGAACTGAAAGCATCACCAAAACACAGTTTTAGGTAACCAACAAACCCTCGAATTTTCAAGCTAAAAAAACTTTATTGTTTGCCCATATCCATTATAGCATCTCTTGCAAAAATTCTATCAGTTCTAAATCCAAAATATTTTGATGCAGGATGAAAATTATAATAACAAAAAATTTGCCCATACCCCTTTTTTAATATGACAGTGTCTGATCACATAGAAGGTAAATTTTTTTTAGGATTATTTAATTGGAACAACTATCTCAAACCTGGCTTCTTCATCAGGAATACCAGTTTCTTTAATAGTCCAACCGTAAACATCACACATCTTCCTAATCAAAAATAAGCCAAGACCAGAACCCTTACCAGAACCCTTCAAGAAAACCTTCTCTTTCTCAACCCTTGGTATACCAACACCATCATCCTCATAAAACAACAACAAACCACTCTTATCCTTAACAAAACCAACCCTAACACGACTAACATGACCACCATCAACCAAAGAATTTAAGGATGATTCTATTCTCTAATAATGAGGGAAGAAATTTTATTTCTAAAAACCCTATTTATTCAAAACTATTTTTGTTATCATTAGCTGCAATTTTCATATTAATAATTGGTTTAGTTTTGCTAAATCGTGCAGAAGAAAACATGCTGGACACTACTCCAGAACCCACAATTCCTCCTTCAATTTCGCCATCTCCAACTGCCACTCTTCAACCAACTCCAACTCCTACACCAACACCAATAGAAATTCGAGAATATGAAGGGTTAGATCTGAGTTCAATAGAGGACTTTAGAGACAATTCTATCAATGGTCCTCAATATGTGTCTGAAGAAACCTACGAGCTAACAATAAAAGGTCTGGTCGAAAACGTAACTATTCTTTCATATCAGGAATTAATATCCAACTTTTCATTACACAAGAAAGTTGTTACGCTCTATTGTGTGGAGGGCTGGAACGTTACTATCTTTTGGGAAGGTGTTTTGTTAGAGGATTTGCTTGAATTAGTAGGATATACAACTTACTCAAGAGTTGTAATCTTTAGGGCTGCCGATGGCTACTCAACCAGCCTACCTCGATCCTATTTGATCAATAACAAGATTATTTTAGCTTACAAAATGAATAGTGTCATTCTTCCTCCGGAAAGAGGGTTCCCACTACAACTAGTGGCTGAGAGTAAGTATGGATATAAGTGGATTAAATGGATTACCGAAATTGAGGTATCTGATGATATTGCTTTTAGAGGATTTTGGGAAAGCAGAGGCTGGGATAATAATGCTGATTTGCCATAATCTTACAGAAAATAATCTTTGAAAACAAAATATTGTTTGAATATTTGATATAAAACATTTTTTTAATGTCGTATACTCGATTCCGACTATACTCTATATTGATTTGATATACTATAGTGCCCCTTTTCTGCTATGATATGAAAAGAATGGTATATGATCTGAATCGTGTATACTGCTCTGTTTTATGGTTTGAATTTCATTCGTGTTATTCAGAATTGGTTGGTTGGTTTAGATTAAATTTTAATTCAGTTAATCTAATAAAAAATTATATGAACCTACGTTCTAACAATTGGACTTCTTAGCTAAAAAAGGGTACAAATAAAAATTATTTGAGATTAGTGGCACTTCTATTAAAGTTTAAAGATTAGTTACATAAAAGTTTTAATTTAAGAGAAAACAGTTTTGTTTTATAGGCAATGACGACTCTGGCCCCGAAGACTTATTTGGATGATTGGGATCTTGAGTGCGAACAGGCATTTAGTTCATATTTAGATATTCTATATATATCTGAATGCCTGTTAGGAGCCTTTAATTATTAAGTTCGTCTTTTTTATTTTGAGAATATGATTGTTTTAATAATAAAC
>JAUWJK010000028.1 GCA_030607735.1 Candidatus Bathyarchaeota archaeon | reverse complement strand
TAAGTGATCCAACTGCAATGTTACTTGTCGCTGCTGCTACTATAACAATAACTAAACTCCTTAAGTATGATCCAACACCTTATTTTCTTTCAGCAGCTATCATGATAAATCTAGGTGGAACAAGTACGCTAATTGGGTCTATTAGCAACATGATTATTGGACTTGAAGCTGAAATCACTTTTTTGGAATTCATGAGTTTTCTGGGTATTGGCGAAATCATGTTATGGGGATTAACAATTTTAACTCTTTATTTCGTTTTTAGGTCACGTCTAGGGACGAAGAAATCGCTTCCAGAATATGATCCCATGGAAGGGGTCAAAGATCCACAAATTTTTTCCAGATCAATTATAATTTTAGTCATTTTGGTAATTCTTTTCATATCTGTAGATTTGATAGGTGTAGGACCTGAAGCTGTGGCTTTAGGTTGTGGAATACTTGCCCTGCTGGTTACTCGAGTTGATCCTGCAGAGATTTTTAGAGAATTAGATTGGGAAACAATTTTCTTCATAGCTGGATTTATGTTTATTGTCGGAGGTTTAGAACAAACACAGTTCTTAGGAGATCTCTCTACTCAACTTTTTGATTATGCCGGAGGCAGTTCTCTGATAGCTACCCAATTGATATTATGGGTTAGTGGAGGTGCAAGTGCGTTCGTTAGCAATATAGCTATTGCTTTAACCTTTACTCCGATTGTTAGTGCTCAAGCACTTTCAGGATTGAACATAGATGCGATATGGGCAGCTCTTATATTAGGTACAAATCTTGGAGGAGCTGCTACGCCATTTAGCGGTGCAGTTATGATGATGGCAATTGGAACATTAAAAAGAGAAAAAATAGAAATTCATTTTTCTGATTTCGTAAAGGTGGGAGTAATCATAGTCTTGATGCAGTTAGCTTTTTCGAGCATCTACCTAATTTTTAGATTTGGTTTAATGTAATAGGAACTTGAAAATATGTGGAAAGTTAAAAAGTGGTTTGAAGAAAAAACTGCGACAAAGAAAGAGTATGAGCAGGAAAAAAGAGAATTTATTATGGCGATTGGAAAACCGTTTATAACTTTGAAAATAGAGTTGCCTAATGGTTTTGATAATCAAAGATTTGCTTTTTTGAAGCTAGAAGATGATTGCGAATTTATTGATGAAATAAGAGAACATGTCAAGAAACACTTGCTTATTAAAAAGGAAATGAACAAGCCAGTATATCCTAAACCTAAAAAAAGTAAATTGAAAAAAGAAAAAGCTAAAGTGACTAAAACCTAATTTAAACAATCAAGGTTTACCTAAAAACATTAAAAAATATTGACAAAATTAAAAACGTTGAATATAATTAGAAATTTTTTCTTGAACAAAAAAAAAGTGTGAAATGCAAAAATTGCATTATAGTTCTTTAGACATTTTCTTTGCTAGTGTAAAAGCTATGGGAATAAGCATTATTGCCATTGCAATTGCAAAAGCCCAAGAAATGTTTGCTATCACATTGGTTACGCCTGGATAAGTAGCAAATATTGCGCCTGCACCGATTATCAAGAAGATGCTATAGAGGACAAACTTTGCATAGCCTGCAACACCTTTGAAGTCTGCATATTCGTCTGTAATTGATTTGATTAAACCATCTGTTAAAGATACACCTGCACCGATTATTACAAAGCCTAGTATCAGAGGATACACCGTACTACCTGAAAGTAACATTGTATCAAGCGCTAACAGAATAATAAACGCTATCAGACCTATCATTAGCAGATTTTTTAGCATATCGGCTATTTCAGATTTTGCAGCAGGAAACATTGGTTTCATAGTTTGCCCAATTAGACCAGCTAAGAAGTCAACTAACACGGTTCCAAAAATTATTATTAGAATTCCGGCTAGAAGTCTGGGCAAATAGTCAGCTATGCCAGCTAAGTAAGTACCTGTAGTTCCACCTATGCCAACAATTTGAATCGCTAGAGTTACCCCAATTATTGTAATGAAAGCTTTTAACATTCCGCCAACTAGATTTGACAAATCTAAACCTGAATTTTTAAAAGCTCTGCCCGTGACAGTTTTATCAAAACTTTTCTCTATTCCAAGTTTTTCGACTACTTTGTTTCCAGCTTTTCCAACAATTGTCCCTATACCATAGGCTACTAGAATCACTATTATAGCACCAAGAATCGCGGGGATCGCAGCAATTATGTCTCCAACCATATTGGTTAACATATCAACAACTTGTAACATTTTTTAATCACTAGTCTGTAGTATTATTGTAACCGTTAATAAAGCATTTCATAGTGGATATTTTATGTTATTAAACTAAAGAAATAAAAAAACATGCTGATTTTAGGAAAACACGTTCAAAAATAGTTGCTATATTAAACGAAATTTGAAAAAGAGTAAATAATTATTAAAGACTTTTTTGGTAGTTCTTTCATTATTGAAAATAGGTATAGTTACCATTAATAAAATCTGAAAGCAAGTTGGATTCAAAAAAGGAGAATCAAGAAATGGAGGAAGTTAATAGTAAAAAGCAAACAGATAGTAAAATTAGAATTGTAACATTAGCATTAGTAGTTGGTATTTTTATTGGAAGTTTTAGCGGGTACTTCTTTGGATACTATTTATTCGCATCAGAAAACGAGAACACAAAGAATCAACTAACAACATTAAGTGAACAGATAAACAATATAAAAATTGAAGTTGTTAACAATAATGAGAATACTAATAATACTATTGAAGAAATCCATGGTAGATTAGCCCAAATACAAGAACAAATAGATGATCTAACAGAAGAAATAAGCAATTCAGATCAATACTTAATTGAGACTTCAAATGAAATAACAAGTCTTGAAGCTCAAATATTCTCAATTACAGAACAAATAGGGAATTTAGAAGATAATACTGAAAAGGCAATTCAAGATTTTTACTCAATTTCAAATGAGAATATCTCTCTTAGTCTACTATTTGAACAAGTAAGAGAATCGGTTGTTGTTATTCAAGGATTAATACCACAGACTCCTACTAATTATTTAATAGTTCAAGGTTCAGGATTTGTGTATAATTATAGTGGGAATATGGTTATTTTAACAAATAATCATGTCATAGAAGATGCGAATAGTATTACTGTTACTTTTACAAATAGAATTACATACGATGCAACAATTTTGGGTTCAGATCCAAGTAACGATTTTGCAATTCTTGCATTGGATGCTCCTCAAGAGATATACAAGCCGCTGGAAATAATTAGTTCATCAACACTAAAAGTTGGTCATTCAGTCATAGTGGTTGGAACACCTTATGGACTGGAAGGCTCTTTAAGTAATGGAATTGTTAGTGCTTTAAACAGAACCATAAGCCTTAATGAAATAATTATAACTAATGTCATTCAAACAACCACACCATTAAATCCTGGTAATTCAGGTGGACCACTCATGAATTATTATGGACAAGTTATTGGTATTTCAACAGCTATCGTAGAAGAATCACAAGGTATAGGTTTTGCAATTCCATCTGATACAATTCTAGCAGATATTGAAATAATCTTAGGCTGATTGAAGACCATAAATAATTCGAAGAAAGGAATAACACTAAGGATTTATTTGTTCGGATATGTTTTTTTTGAGGGAGTAAACAGATTTCCCGATTAACACTAAATACCGCAAAACACACCAGTGTAACTACATAATAAACAGGGACTAAAGGTCAAAATTATCACTTAATCACGAAAAGATTATATGAAAATGGCGCCGGGAGGGGGATTTGAACCCACGCGGCCCCAAGAGGCCACAAGCTGATTGGTGCAATATTTGCATCTCCAGGCTTGCTCCCTACCAGACTAGGAGACCCCGGCTTAACAATAAATCATAATTAGTGGTTTTTATTATAGTTTTTTCATAGGGATAAGCGTTTTACATGTTATAGGTATTATTTGACGTCTCCTTTTAATATTCGATAACCAGATCCTCTAGATAAAACAGAACAATTTCCAAAAGCTTCATTAAAAACTATAGGCAATGTCTTTCCACCAATTTTAGACCGAATAACCATCTGAAAGGACCCCCCAGTTGCTAATACGTCTGGGGCATCTAGTATCATTTTTTTTACGAGATCCATTCCTGCGCTTACTGGAGGATTTAATAGAATACAAGCAAAAATTAAGTCCTTCACAGGTTCGTATAAGTACCCCAATCTAACTTTTGCATTAAATATTCTATTTTTTTTGAGGTTAGTTCTTGCCAAAGCTACAGCACGAGAATTAACATCAGTCATAATTATTTTTAATTTTGGATTAGTTGAAGCTGCCACTATCCCAACAGCACCATATCCGCATCCTAAATCTAAAATTAACCCTTCTTCAGGTAGAATCATTTTTTCAATTAGTAATCTAGTTCCCAAATCAATTCGTTTTTTAGAAAAAACGCTTGAACTAGAAGAAAATTTGAAATCACGGCCTCGTAAGATGGCAGAGAATAAAGAAAATGTAAATCGTGATTTTGGATCTGATGAGAAGTAGTGTTCGGTAGATTGTTTGGCACTTCTCATTTCGAAGTGCCGCTTCTCCATAATCTAGGGTATAAACCTCTTGGCATCAGAACTCTATTTAGAGTAGCTACTGAACCATGATCCATATCTAGGATGTTTTCTGTTGAATCCAGAGATTTCGCCAACGCAATTGCTTCTCCTTTCAAAGAAAAAATCGCTAAAAGGCTATCTTTTTCAATACCTGAATCAAGAGACAATACACCTGGAGCAGTTAAGTTAGCACCATGACATAAAGCATCAACCGCCGAATCTCTAACCACTATTTTGGGAGTTAAATCTAAAACCCTTTCCATTGGTTGAATAAAACGGTGTAAGATCTTAACATCCTTTTTTTCTGCCCATTCTGCAAACCAATAAGCTACTTTATGCAGAGTAACAAAACTACTCTGGTTTTCACTAAAAGGTCCTGCTCGAGTCCTACGTAGTTCTTGCATATGAGCTCCGCATCCTAAAATTTCTCCAATATCATAACAAAGTTTACGAATATACGTGCCAGCCTCACAACCTGTTCTAAAAAGTACATTTCTACCATCTTTTTCAATGAAATCAAGATAGTAAATTCGACGAGTTCGCAACTGTCGTTTAACTGCAGACCTTAGAGGTGGTTTTTGATGTATCTGATCTTCAAACTTCATCATAAGATCTTTAATGTTTTCTTCGTTGGCTTCACCATGGAGTTTCATAATACAAACGTATTCTTTTCCACTCTTCAATAGAGCCTGAACAACCTTTGTAGAGTCCCCTAATGTAATCGGCAATACTCCAGTCACTTTGGGATTTCTCTGGCCTATTAGTGTTAAGCCTCTAGAGTCCCGCCATGACCAATAGTGTTCAGCCCCATGATTCTTTTCACCCAAGCTGCTACTTCGTGGCTAGTAGGACCAGCAGTTTTATCAAGATTTATTGTTCCATAGCGCAAATATTGATCTGATGGTCTCTCAGAGGGTATATGACCATATGAAGGATCAGTTGCACCCTCTGCTTTTACTAAACGTTCTCGATTAATAGCCCAGGGAGGATTAGTTTTTACTATATGAATTTACGCTCCTTGAAGTATAGAAAAAGAGAGTGAGGTATTAAGAGTTTAGATTAAGTTAGTGTTGACAAACTACGGGTTGTGTCATTTCCTCTAACTTACCACTAGTTTCCAAGATTTGGGTAACTTCATCGTCTGAAGAGCCACGTTTAATGTCAATCGTATCTTTTAGTGGTGCAACATGATTTATGCTTGCACGTCTTCGTTTTACTCCTGTTACTTTTTTTGGTCCTGTAAGTAATACAAAGCTTTTATCAACTACTTCAACTATTACACATTTTTTTCCAGTCTCTCGTCCAGCTAGTTTTAAACAGATTCTCCCAACTTCTATCGCAGGCATTTACATAAGTCTCCTGTCAAAATCTAAGTTAAACAACAATATGCAAATATTTAAGCTTGATTTTTTTTATAAAATTGATTAATGTAGTTAAATAAATTTCTTAAGAAAATTCTCAGTATACTGTGGAAGAAATAAAGAAAAAGAGCATATCAACAATTAATAGAAAAAGTTGATAGAGAAATAAATGGGATTAACTTAAAAATCTTCTAATAACCTCATAAAGTACACTAGTTCCGAAAACCAGATTTCTCACAGAAATATGTTCATCAATTCCATGTTCCCCTTTAACTATTCGATGGTATGGTTTTTCTGGAAGCCTTGGCTGAAAACCATAGCATATGCTTCCGATTTTTCTGAATAATCTCGAGTCTGTTCCTCCAGTCATCAATAAAGGAGATACTAGACATCCGGGTTCGAAATCCTTCAGAACAGATTCTATAGTGTTATAAAATACAGTATCTGTAGGAGAAACAGAAGGTTCTTGAGTTTGAAGAATTTCAAGAGAAATATTTTCTGAGTCAACAGTTCCTAATAGCTCTTTTATCATTTCTAAGGTTCTGTCTACACTTTGTCCTGGAAGAATTCTACAATCAAAAGTTGTTACACACTCTGATGGAAGAACATTTTCTTTCATGCCACCCTTAATTATTGTTGGGGTAATAGTCATTTTAACTCGAGGCCGTATTTCTGCTATGAGGTCAGGATAATCATTGGAGAGTTCATCTAGCACGATATCACTTTGCATGGGATCTTTTAAAATTCTAGAAAATGCTCTTTCCAGCTGATCATCATCTCCAGCTAATTTAATCAAGAATTGACTTAAAGAATCACTTAACAAAACTTGAGGATTATAATTGCGGAGTTTTTCAATAACTTTGCTCATCAATAGTATTGCATTACTTTCATTATCAGGCATAGAAGCGTGTCCTGGAATACCTTTAGTTTTAACTTTAAACCAGATAATTCCTTTTTCAGCAGTTTGGATCAGGTATAAAGTTCTGTTCTTAGTTGGAATTCCAATTCCACCACCTTCGTTAATAACGTAGTTGGCAAATATTTTTTTTCGATAATTCTCTAAAAGATAATGAACCCCTTTTACGCCGCCTTTTTCTTCATCAGCGGTCGCAGCGAATATTAAATCTCCTTTTAATGATATCTTATTTCTTTTTAAAAGTGTAATAACCATTGTTTCGATGGCAGTCATGCTTTTCATATCCAAAGTACCACGTCCCCATATAATGCCATCCCGAACTAATCCTCCAAAAGGATCTACGCTCCACTCGTTTTTGTTTGCAGCAACAACATCAAGATGAGATAACAATAGCAAACTGGGTTTTTCGCCAGTTCCATTCAATCTAGTAATAATATTAGCTCTTCCAACCTCTGATTCTATAATATCACAATCGAACCCTTCACGCGATAATTTTCGATCAAGATAATTGGCAGCTTCTATTTCATTTCCAGGTGGATTTGTTGTATCGATACGAATTAAATCACTAAGAAGCATTGTTAGTTCATTTTCAATTTCTTTTGACACTCTTATAGACAAGGAAGCACCCCTCATATTGAATTTAGTAAATCATTGGCTAAAGATTATTTCGGTTTAAGGGTATAGTGTTAAATTAATAAAAATCATCAATATAAAAACTAAATTTTCAAGATGACGTTTATATATGAAAGGATTTCCTGCATATGATTATTCAGGTTGAACTTGAATGAAAGAATTAAAACAAATTGATTATAAGTTATTATTCGAGTTAATGAAAAACTCTCATCGAAGTGATAGACAACTAGCTAAAGCATTAGGGGTTTCTCAACCTACTGTAACTCGAAGAAGAGCTATTCTTGAAAAAGATTACATTGAAGGATATACTGTTATTCCTAAATTTGGAAAAATTGGATTTGAAATTGCTTCGTTTACTTTTCTAAAAAGTAAGCTAAAACAAAAAAACGGGAATACCCAAGAAGAGTCCGTTGAAAAACTCAGATCGTGGTATAAAAATCAACCAAATGTTGTAATGGTTCAAGATGGAAGAGGTATGGGTTGGGACATTATTTGTATTTCATTTCATGAGAACTTTTCATCCTATGCTAACTTTACAAGAAAACAAGATTCAGAATTATCAGAACTAATAATTGAAAGTCAAACATTCCACGCAGATTTAAAACATGGAATTTCAATAAAACCCTTCCGCTTAGAATATTTATCAGAAACACAAAAGTAGGAACAACTAAAAATATTACTTTTTGAAACTTAACATTTAAAATAATCAAATGTTTGCCAAAAAGATCAAAAAAAGAACTGTTTTTAGGTTTCCATTTCTTTAAAGATCAAAATTGAATACAGAAAAGCAGAGACATCCAATTCTAAATCAATCTTTTTACCAAATAATACAACAAAAAAAGTTAAACCTTATTATCTTTTACACAATATATTTTGAAATAATTGAATAGCTACCCATTGAGGAAAAAAAATGATTGCTGAACAAACTATTATTTCACCCAAGGTTACTGGTTCTGAGCCGAACAAAATTGTTGGCTTAATTTCAGATACTCATGTACCCTCCAGAGCAAAACGTATTCCAAGGAAGGTTTTTAGAATCTTTGAAAAAGCCGATTTCATAATTCATGCTGGTGACCTAGTAGATTTATCGGTTATTGATGAACTAGAACAACTTGCTCCTGTCTTAGCAGTTCAGGGAAATATGGATCGACAAAAAGTTAGTGGTGCCCTACCTAAAATTAATTCTTTAAAAGTTTTTGATTGGAAGATAGGTGTAATGCACGATCCAAATCCTCCATTTGGAAAACGAAAAATTAGAGAAATTGCTAGTCAAAATGGATTTGACATCTTTGTTTATGGCCATACACATAATGCTAAAATAAAATGGGAAGGAAAAACATTATATATCAATCCAGGCAGCCCTACTGATCCTGACAGACCATTCATAAACAAACCATCTGTGGGTTTACTTAAACTAACAAAAAAAACAATTAAACCCGAAATAGTTTTCATATAAAGAATTTTATTTTTCCTTTTTCAGATTTACAAAAAATTTGATCAAATGGGTAACTTTACTTTAATCTATCTCTCTCAAGAGTTGTATAGTTGGTACTAAGTTGTTTTTAAAAGCGAATTTAAACCAAAGATTGTAAAAGTAAATCAGGAGGCACTATTTTGGAAAACTGTAAAAATCCTTGGAAAGATGGCTGTCAAAGTGAAAATATTAAGTTGTACATATTAGTTGAAGGAGAAAAATTGCCCATTTGTAAACATTGTTGGTCCGGAATAGCTAAGCAAAAAAAAGAATGGGGAAATTGAATTTTGGAAAATTTTAGTTTGAATAGTGCAAAATCCTTTCTCGGAAAAAATGTGAACCTACATCTAAAAGATGGAGCAGTAATAGTGAATGTTCAACTAATTAAAATTAAAAAAAGTGAGTATGGAAAAAGAAAGTTAGTAGAATACACAGCTTATGGCAATAGAAAATTAAACATAATTCCATTGAGAAATATTGCTTGGGCAGAATTATTAAATTTGAATCTTATTCAAGCAGCAGGATAAAATAAGATATAACTAATAGCAAAAGCTGAATATATCTCAGAAACATAATTTCTTTTATGGAATGTTTGGAATGCGGAAGTTGTTGTCTAGAAACTGAAATGCTACTTTCCAAAAAAGATATTGATAGATTGAAAAAAAAAGGGTTTATAGCACAATATTTTTCTCGACAAGATAAGGAAGGATACATTGTTCTTAAAAACCGACAAGGACATTGTATTTTTTTTGATATGGAACAAAAAAAATGTGAGGTTTATGAAGATAGACCAGTAGGTTGCAGACTATATCCTATAATATTTGATGACACGAAAGGAATTATTGCAGATAAAATATGTCCAGCAAATAAGAATTGGACTGAGAATAGAAAGAAGATCAAAGGCAAGAACGTAATTAAATTACTTAAAAAAATTGATTCTGAAGCAAAACAAAGGTGTTCTTCCTAATCTTTTCCAACAGTTTTAAATAATTCTTATTTAACCCTTTCAAGGGTGAGCATATTGGCAAGTACAGTCATTGTAGGTGCCTTCTGGGGAGATGAAGGTAAAGGAAAAATAATTTCTTATTTAGCTCTTAATGATAAACTCGATTTTTGTGTGAGAACTGGATCTGTGAATGCAGCTCACACAGTTTGGATGGAAGGAAAACGCTACGCATTGCATATGGTTCCAGCCGCTTTTATAAATGAAAAAACCAGATTATTAATCGCTCCAGGAGCTAATGTTCACGTTGCAAAATTTTTTGAGGAAGTTGAATTAACAAAAGTCAATGGCCGCATAGGTATTGATAAATTTTCTTCAATAATCGAGGAAAAACATTCTTTACAAGATAGAACTAGTGCTCATCTTAAAGGTCTTGGTACTACGGGTTGGGGAGTTGGACCTGCACTTGAAGAGAGGGCTAGAAGAACTGCTAAACTAGCAAAAGATATTCCTGAATTAAAACAGTATGTCGCTGATGTTACAAAAGAAATTAATGATGGTATAGATGCAGGGAAAAATGTTTTATTAGAGGGAACTCAGGGTTTCATGCTTTCTCTGTTCCATGGTACTTACCCATTTGTAACTGGAAGAGATACCGGGGCTTCTGCTATTTGTTCAGAGGCAGGAGTTGGACCTACAAGAGTTGATGATGTAATAATTGTCTTCAAAGCATTTATTACTAGAGTTGGGACGGGCCCTTTACCAGGTGAAATGTCTAAAGAAGAAGCTCGTAAAAAAGGGTGGTTTGAAACTGCTGCTGGAACAGGACGTGACCGACGATCAGCACCTTTTGATTTTGATTTGGCTCGCAAAAATGCACGAATAAACGGTGCAACTCAAGCGGCACTTACGAAACTCGATTGTATTTTTCCAGAATGTCGAAGTGTTAGAAACTTTGATGAGCTCCCTAAAAAAGCTATACAGTTTGTAAAAGAAGTTGAAGAGAAGTCCAAGATATCAGTAACATTAATTGGAACAGGTCCAGCCGCTTTGGATATAATTGATAGAAGGAAATAGGAAACTTTTTCTTTCCTAAGGGAGTACCTCTCTATTCTAGAGGAAACCAAATGAATAGATCGAATAATTTTAACAAGGCTTCAACAAGTTTTTTCGTTCTTCTTTTTATTGCAGGGTTGCTGGTTGGCGGATTATTAAGTATTTACATTACCCTTCAAGAAATTACTGAATTAAGCGATAAAATAAATTTTTTAGAAGATCAGATTGTTGATCAAAATGGAGTTCAAAACGTTATCTATCAAGATATAACAATTTATCAGAATGCCTCTGCTCTAGTAGAAGTATACGAAAATGTAAAAGAGTCAATAGTTCTGGTTCAAGGAATAACAAGCGAGGGAGGAGTTCAAGGGTCAGGCTTTGTGTATACCTACTTAAATAGAGATGTGGTAATAACGAATTATCATGTTGTACACGATACATCAAGTTTAAGTGTCACATTTTCAAACGGAAATGGTTATGAAGCTACAATTTTAGGAATTGATCCTTATGTGGATTTAGCTGTTCTTTCAGTTGATGCTTTAAGTGCTGAGTTTAAACCTATTGAAATTGTAAGTTCATCATCCTTGAGAGTGGGGGAAATGGCTATTGCTATTGGGAATCCATACGGATTGGTAGGCTCACTGACAACAGGTGTAGTAAGTGCTTTGGGAAGAACTCTCACTGAAGAATATGCTGGGGGTTATTCAATTCCAAATATTATACAAACTAGTACACCAATAAATCCAGGAAATTCAGGCGGACCGCTTTTGAATGCATTAGGAAAAGTAATTGGGATAACAACTGCAATAGCAGAAGAATCACAAGGATTAGGATTTGCAATTCCATCAAACACTATGCTAAGAGAAATTCCAGCTTTAATTACTACTGGAGTTTATGAGGGACATTCTTATTTGGGAGTATCAGGCCAAGATATGAGTTATAACATAGCTCAAGATATTGGCTCAAGTATAACATTTGGTTGGAAAATACAATCAGTAACACCTGGAGGTCCATCTGAAGGAATTTTAAGTGTTGGTGACATAATTACTGAATTAAATGGAACAAAAATAAGAAACAATGATGAACTAGCGAGTTACTTATCGGATAAAACTTTACCAACAGAGACATTATTAATAACAGCAGTGAGAGAAAGCTCAACAATAGAATTGACAATTGTATTGGGAACAAGACCAGCTCCACCTATTTAATCCCATTTTCCAAGGATAATAAAAGGCTAAGGTTAGATTAAACATTAAAGAGAATAAAAATGACAGATATTTGGGCTAAACCACATCATGTTATAATTGAAGTGGAAAACAAACAATGTCGAATAGTAAAAAAATGTGCTAGACTGGGTCTAAGACATATAAAAGTAACGGATATTAGAGCATCAAAAACTGGCTCAATTAAACACTTAATAGAATTAAGCTCTGATCAAGTAAAAAAAATTCCCGAAAACGAAAAAGTTGTTGCTCCAAAAGGCAGAAATAAAGGAAAACAATCGGTGTGGTTTAAAAGTAAAGGTTGTGAAGTATGTGAAACAATTCTTTCTCGCGACGCATTTTTGATTTCTGGAAAAAGCATAGAAAATCATACAATTATGTACAGTTTTATAGTACCTACTTTTGAAGCCTATAGAAAAATAATAACTGCATTGGAAAAAACAGGTCATAAAGTAATAATATTAAAAAAAGGTAGCTTTGAACCAAAAAAAGGAATAATAACCGAAAAACAGGAGAAAATATTTTGGTTATTATTAAAAGGAGGATTTTTTGATTATCCACGTAAAGTTGGACTTAAAGAACTCTCAACTAAAATTGGGGTAAGTCCATCATCACTCTCAGAGATGACTAGAAGAGGTACTAGAAGATTATTAGAACATTATTTTGAAGAAAAACCATCTTAAAAATAGTTTAATGATTTTATGTTTTTTTTAATGAAATAATTTTAGGAAAAAATAGATATCCCTTATAATTTCGGGATAAAGGCTATCTGATAGGAAGAGATAGAGTAATATGTGTTATTAAAAATGAGCGAGAATCAAATGTTTTGTTATCAATGTGAACAAACAGCTAAAGGAAAAGGTTGTACATCCGTAGGTGTTTGTGGAAAAACCCCAGAAGTGGCAACATTGCAAGATCTATTGATATACTTGTTAAGAGGAGTTTCACAATTATCAATTGAAGCGAAAAAAATCGGATTTGTAAATGAGAAAACAGACGTATTTGTTTGTGAAGCATTATTTGCTACATTAACTAATACAAACTTTGATCCGAAAAGCATTGTAGAATATATAAAGAAATCTTCTGAGATAAAAGATCAGTTGACTAACAAATTAAAGGAATCAGGTCAAAAAAGTGATCCTAAAAACCAATCCATTAACTTTGAACTGGAACAAACCAAAGAAGGTTTAATCAAACAAGGCAAATTAGTTGGAATTAATTCAGACTTAACTATTGATCCTGATCTCCATTCCCTTCAATGGTTACTCACATATGGATTAAAAGGTATGGCAGCTTACGCTTTCCACGCATATGGTCTTGGGAAGAAAGATAACAAAGTTTTTGACTTTATTTATCAAGGGTTAGCAGCTCCCCTAAACAGTTCATTAAGTGTAAATGATTACGTGGGCCTAGTAATGAAGTGTGGCGAGATCAACATAAGAGCTATGGAACTTCTAGATGCGGGAAATACTGAAACATATGGTCATCCAGTCCCCACTAAAGTCCCTCTTGGAGCAAAAAAAGGAAAAGCGATATTGGTATCAGGACATAATCTTCCAGATCTAGATGAGATACTGAAACTAAGCGAAGGAAAGGGAATTAACATTTACACACATGGAGAAATGTTACCAACTCATGCTTATCCTGGATTAAAAAAATATCCACATTTCTATGGTCATTATGGTACAGCGTGGCAAAATCAACGAAAAGAATTTAAGGAATTTCCTGGAGCGATACTGATGACTACTAATTGTATTCAAAAACCTGTGGAAAACTATAAAAATAATATTTTTAGCACTGGCCCAGTTTCATGGCCAGGTGTGCCTCATGTTTCAAAAGATGATTTTTCAGCTGTAATAAACAGAGCTTTAGAGCTTCCTGGTTTCTTATCAGACACTAAAGGAAAAAATGTGACAGTTGGATTTGGTAGAAACGCAGTCCTAGGAGTGGCAGGAAAAGTAATAGAAGCTGTCAAAAGTGGAAAAATAAAGAAGTTCTTATTAGTTGGCGGATGTGATGGAGCAAAACCTGGAAGGAGTTATTATACCGATTTTGTTGAAAAAGCCCCAAATAACACAATAATATTAACGCTTGCATGTGGCAAATACAGATTCTTTGATAAAGATCTTGGAACTATTGAAGATATTCCTAGATTGTTAGATATTGGCCAATGTAATGATGCTTATTCTGCGGTTAAAATCGCTCAAGCATTAGCTGAAGCTTTTAATGTTGGCATTAATGATTTGCCTCTATTTATGGTGCTTTCATGGTATGAACAAAAAGCTGTTGCTATCTTATTATCGCTGCTTCATTTGGGTATAAAGAACATAAGGTTAGGGCCAAGTTTACCGGCTTTCATAACTCCAAATATTCTAAAGGTGTTGGTTGAAAAATTCAACATAATGCCAATTACCACTGCTGAAGAAGATCTGAAAGCTATAATGAGCACTTAAATCGCAGAAGTGATAAGAAAAAAGTTTTGGATAAATACTAAAACATTTTTTCCCATATCTTATTTGTAGTGAACTGATCACTACGTGGTATCATTAATTTTTTTAGTACGATTTTTATTCGCCTTGTAGGCATAAAGAACAAGCAAATAACAATAAAATTTAGGTTTACCTAAACATTTATTAAGACTTTGACCATATTTAGGTGAACCTAAAACTTGTGATGAGTTATGACTCGAAGCATGGAAGATTATCTGAAAGTAGTACATAAAATCTCACGAGAAGAAGAAGTGGCAAGTACTACAAAAATATCAAAAGCGTTACGAGTCGCTCCAGCAAGTGTTACTGAAATGCTAAAAAAACTCGCTGAAAAAGATTACGTAAAGTATTCACCATATCATGGAACAACCTTAACAAAAAAAGGTTTAAAAATCGCTGAAAAAACTGCGCGAAAACACAGACTACTGGAAAGGTTCTTACATGACGTTTTAAAGATTGATAATATCAAAGTTCACGAACAGGCATGTGAAATGGAACATACATTGTCGGATGATGCTGAAGAGTCATTATGTAGATTTTTAAAACATCCAGACAGCTGTCCTGACGATGGAAAAATAATTCCGCCATGTGACCTCAAAATAAGCAGTTGTGCAGAATGCGTACAATTACATAAAAGAGGACTAGAAGAAGTAGGAAAACACAAACAAAACTTAATCTCAATAAATAAACTAAAAGATGGTCAATTTGGGAAAATTTCTTTCATCAGAGGGGGCCATAAAGTGCTTCAAAGACTCCTAGACATGGGATTAACACCAGGTACAAGAATAAGCGTGCTAAGAGTTGCTCCATTAGGTGGTCCTGTCGTATTAGCAGTTAGAAGTTCAAAATTGGCGATTGGTAATGGTATCGCAAAAAAAGTCTTTGTTGAAATAGAAGAATAGCAGGTTATTTTTATGTCATGTCATTCTGAATCAACTGAAAAACCAAATAATAGAAAAAATGGTAAAAAACTCACTATAGCATTAGCTGGAAATGCTAATGTTGGAAAGAGTGTAATATTTAATCAACTCACTGGATCAAACCAAATTATTGGTAACTGGCCTGGAAAGACTGTAGATAGGGCAGAAGGAAGTTTATGTTTTGAAAATCATGAGATTTCAGTGATTGATTTACCGGGAATATATTCATTCTCCACTTTTTCTCTTGAAGAAGTAGTATCAAGAGAATATATAGCTAAAGAAAAACCGGATATTGTTATCAATGTACTTGACGCATCAGTTCTCGAGAGAAACTTGTTCTTCACATTACAACTAATTGAAATGAATGCTCCTTTAGTTCTTTGTCTCAACCAAATTGACATCGCTAAGAAAAAAGGAATGATAATCGATAAACAAAAACTTGAAAAAGCACTTGGGGTCCCCGTAGTATTAACCATAGCCACTAGAGGTGAAGGTCTCTATGAACTAATTGAAAGTGCAGTTAAAGTTGCAACTAAAGACACTAAAAGAAAAAAAATCAATTATCATAAGGATTTAGAAACCAGAATAGAAAAACTTACTCAATTAATTGAAACTGAAAAAATTGATCTTGAGTATCCCTCCAGATGGATTGCAATAAAACTTCTGGAAGGAGATACAGAAATTATTAAATTAGTCAAATCAAAATCAGCGAAAATTGTAGATATTTCTTATATTCTATCTCAAGAGCTATCCACAATACATGATGAACCATGTTTCTCAATAATTGCTTCAGAACGTTACGCTTATGCAAGTATGATTACCAGTTCAGCTATTAAACAAAATGAAGTGAAAAATACTTTTTCAGAAAAATTAGACTGGGTAACTACCCATAAGGTATTCGGATATTTCATAGCTATCGGAGTAATAACTGGTTTGCTTCTTTGGACTTTTATTGTCGGCGATTTTCTTTCAGGTTTAATTTCTGAAGGTCTTAGCTTTATTGAACCATTAGATCCTCAAATTAGTGGACCTATTGTAAGCATAATATGGAATGGAATTTTCAATGGTTTTGTTGCTGGAGTTACATTGGTAATTCCATTTGTGATTCCGTTTTATTTTTTGCTTGCAATGATTGAAGATTCAGGAATACTTACTAGAGTTGCATTTATGATGGACAGTATTATGCATAAGATTGGATTACATGGAAAAGCGCTTATTCCTTTAATATTAGGTTATGGATGCAGTGTGCCGGCTATACACGCATGTAAAATAATGGAGTCAAGAAGAGAGCGATTGTTAGCCGCTTTCGCGATAACATTTGCACCCTGTGCAGCAAGAACATTGGTAATTTTGGGGCTTGTTGGAGTTTTTCTTGGGCCAATTTGGGCCCTTACGTTGTATGCAGTTGACTTGATACTAATCTTTTTGTTAGGAAAAATCGCAATGAAGGTTGTACCAGGAAAATCTACAGGTTTAATAATGGAAATGCATAGTTTCAAAGTTCCATCGTTATCTGTTGTCAGTAAACAAACATGGACAAGAACAAAATCGATTATTTTTATGGTTTTTCCAATTTACATAATTGGAAGTGCGATAGTACAAGCGCTCTATGCGCTTGATTTGCTTACACCCATTAGTAATGTGATGTCTCCTTTAACAGTTACATGGCTTGGACTCCCAGCAATCACCGGGATACTTCTCATACTGGGTGTGGTAAGGAAAGAGTTTATCCTTCTTGGAGCAGTAGCGATTTTTGGAACTACAAATCTGTTAGGACCATTCAATCCTGTTCAGCTGATTACACTTGCGTTAGTCGCAATGCTTTACATTCCATGTTTATCAACAATAATTATTTTAATAAAAGAATTTGGATGGAAAGCTGCTACAACAATTTCCATAGCTAACATAATTTCCGCTATAATCATCGGGGGTTTAGCTTACAGACTTCTTGAAATAATACTTTAATAGTTAAATAATGCAAGTACAACTTAATTCTCTAATAATGATTTTATAAAAATTAAAAAAAGGTTCCAATTTTTTTATAATCACACTTTACTCTCAATAATCAAAAAAACGATTGTGTTCTAAAAGAACACTGCACATATTGCTAGTATATCACAATTTTAAAAGAATAACCATCTCAGTTGATAGCTGTTAAAAAGATCATGTTTCTACCTGCTTTTGATTGGGGACGT
Organism: Candidatus Bathyarchaeota archaeon; assembly: GCA_030607735.1. Lineage (GTDB taxonomy): Archaea > Thermoproteota > Bathyarchaeia > Bathyarchaeales > Bathycorpusculaceae > AD8-1. Next base: position 680 of record JAUWJK010000028.1, on the reverse strand, counting down.
GCGTTGGATCCTAATTTTGAATTAGGTCTACTCAGTTGGCTATGAGTTGCAGGACACTGAATTCCCACCGTTTTCCCATCCTTTGAAACCCAAACAACGAGACCCATTCTACTGCATTTTGGACATTGTATTTGGTCACCAATAGTTACTATGTTCGTGGTCACTTTTTTTATTGTCAATTTAGTTTTTCCTTTCTTGGTTTGCTTAGTTGATTACTATAATCTTGAATAAGTAATTTTTACCCTAGGGTTTTTTACCATCATTAAACTCTAAACTCCGAAACAATTTTTCAATATTAGTTGGAATTGAAAAGAATTCGATTTCGCTAGGTTCACCCAGAGGATAAAAGAAACTCTTCCAATTTGAATTCTCCAAGGCTCTTAAGAACATATTGGGTGATTAAGGATTGAGATATCATAAAAAAGATTGCATTTCAGAATTAACAAAAAACCAATTCAACCTTAATTCATTTTTATAAATATATATAAAACAAATAAATCAACCGAAAAAATAGTTACAAAAAAAAGAAAAGAAAAAAGATGACACACAAAACACGCTAACCCAAACTAAAACCGTCTAGGTGGACGCTTCTTCGCGTAACACTCACGACAATACACAGGCCTAGTCCCATCAGGCTTAAAAGGAACCTGACATTCCTGCTTACATTCAGCGCAAACAGC
>JAUWJK010000095.1 GCA_030607735.1 Candidatus Bathyarchaeota archaeon | reverse complement strand
TTGCATAATCTGCTTGTTAAAAAGGCTGATACGGTAGTCAGGATTAACAAATCAAAGTATGAAAAAGAGTTTATCCTTGAGAAGCATCCAAATTATGTTTTAGGAACTGCCGATTTTCCTTCTGAAAATTTTGAAATAACTCACTTTTCTCAATACACACAATCAAAATTAAATGCCTTTACAAACTGAAAAAATAATTACCAGTCATTAATCTGTTTTTCAACTTCTAATTTTGGTACAATAATTATGTTGTTTTCAATTTGAGTTCTACGAATTGATTCATTAGAGGTTAGATTAACATAAACTCGTAAAATACAATTATTTTCAGTGAGATTAAGCTGGCTTTTTAGTTCATATGTATCATCAGGAAATATCCATTCTATCTCAGAAAGTATTTCATCAAATTCAATTTGGCTGATTTGATTGCAATCTTTTTTTCTAATGTTAATTTCAGTTAATCGATGAAATTGCTCATTTCCTTCGCTAACGAAAATTAAGTATCTATTGTTAAATATCTTGTTTTCTCCTTTGAAGACTTTTAATCTTTAATCAGGTAAAATCAACTTAATAAGCGAGATAGTTACTCAAAATTGTATACACATAACGTTTTATTGAAAATGTATTTCTTTTTCGACATATTACTTTCTTTGAAATTTTGTTTATATTAATTCTTGAGATAATTGATTTAGGGTATTAAACAGATGAAAAGAAAAATGTCACAGAAAGAGTTTAGTAGATTTTATACAGTAATTTGGCAAAGAGGACCACAAGTGCGCTATCAAAATCCTGATTCCTGGTTTAATAACCGTTTATCAAAAGGACCTTTATGATTTATTTTTCCTATTTTTTATTTGCATTTAAGCTTCGTGAAAATACCGTTGAATAAATACACAGTTATTTAATTTTATTAGTGTTTATTCAGAACCCCTTGTATTACATCAGTTTTTGTTGGATTTTTATTTTTGAAGTTTTTCCATTTTTCAATTTAGGCGTATTATTGTTTTTGAGGTTTGTTTCTTTTTTAAGACAATTTTGACATACACATTCAAAAGGAAGATCTTTTGTTGTACAAGATTCAATATACTTGCAGCTAGAACATGGAAAATTTTTATTACATATAATACATTTTTGAAGAAAACAAATTTTTTCCTCATTTAAAATGCTTGATAGTGCATCGATAAGTTTCTTGGTGTTGTTATAATTGTTAATTCTATATGTGCCCTGAGTGCGATCATATTCTAACCCAAGTCGTAATAAGTTAATAAATTGGCTTTTTTCAATTCTAGGTAACGTGAAAGAATTCTTATTTAGTATGAGCATTTTATTATTCCATTAATATTTGTTCATTTTTTTTATGTAATCTATTTCACTGGGTTCAAATTCAAGATAAGTAAAAATAGATTCTGTTTTCTTTTTTTTCAACATAATCTTTATGAAAGGTAGAACATCTTCTTTTGCTGTTTTTTTTGATACATGAACTTTTTTTCCGATTTTTAAAGAAATTGAATCCAATATTGTTCTTTGAGATTTTGTCCAAAAAAGTTTCATTATTCTTAATGGTGGATAAATAAACTCGAATGGTTTGAATGAATCAGGAGAAACAGTTGCAGCTTCAGCTAAAAAATTAAAAAAATATTTTAACAAACTCCAATTTTCAGTTCCTACTCTACCTCGAACCACGTCTGCTTTAGATAATATATCATAAGCAGTAGCCAAATCTTCTGAATTAGAATAACGACGTGGTAAATTATCACTAAAGGATAGAAGAAAATCGTCAAAGTTGACATTGGAATAATTAAGTATAGTGGCAGCGTCTTTATGCGATTTAGCGGAAAAAACTCCTCTTAGCGTATCGAACATACTAATATCTTTGGTTCTGATAGTAAGAAACAACGTATCTTGAAGAGTTATTACTTTTCCTATTCTAGCTATACTTTGCAAATCGTTTATGGCGGATCTTACATCCCCTCTGCTATTTATTGCAATTCTTTCAAGTGCTTCGAATTCTGCAGTTATATTTTCATTTAAGCAGATTCTCTGTAACAAAGTAATTATTATTGGTAGACGAATTTGTTGAAATCGTATTACTTTGCATACTTTTTTTAGAGGTCTAATTTTTTTAAGATCAGGATCATTGGCAGCCATCATGACTGGAACTAAGGATTCATTTACGATTTTTATGATCGCTGGAATTCCTCCCCTGTCTTGTTGACCAAACACTCCATCAACTTCATCTAAAAATAAGACATTTCCTTTAGTAGAATGAGAAGTGAACTTGTCAAGGGCTGCATATGACGTTGCAGGTTTACCTATTTTGTTTATAGAATTCTTTGTTCGTGTATCACTTGCGTTCATTTCTATAATTGAATAACCAAACTCATTTGCCGCAGCGTTTATTAATGCCGTTTTTCCTACACCTGCAGGTCCATACAATAAAACAGCTTTTTTTCTACGTTTTTTATTAATTAACCAATCAATAAAAGCTGTTTTTGCCTCCTTATTGCCTAAAATCTCAGAAATGCTTTTAGGACGATATTTTTCTACCCATAGATGATCGATACTCAACTATTGATCCCTTTTCTTATTTTTTGAATTTTGAAAATTGTGCTAAGAGTGCACTTAATTGAATATCACTATTGGCACCTTGAGTTAAACGGTAATCATATTCTCCAATGATGTTTGTTAATTCCGCTTTTTGAGAATCTGTTAGGTACGAAACTTTCATTAATTCTCTTTGAACCTGGCGAACAATCTCTGAACCTGAAAAACCATACTGACCTATCAGATCATACATCATTTTTCTTGCTTCTGAAAAGTTTCCACTTAAAGCTCGGGTAAGCATTAGTTGCACTTGTTTTGGACTGGCTTCTCCAACTACTTGAAGTACTGTTTTTTCTGTAATCTCTCCTTCTCCATAGGCAGCAGCTGTTTGCAAAGCATTAATTGCATACCTTAGATCTCCGTTAGAATAATCAATTATTTTTTCGGCAACTTCAGAAGAAACCTGTAGTTTTTCTTTTTCTGCAATATTTTTAATATGATCTACCATAGCTGTTTTATTAAGCTTCGAGAAACGAAATATTGCACATCGACTCTGGATGGGTTCTATAATTTTGTTTGAATAGTTACATATTAAAATAAATCTGCTTGTTCTCGAACTTGTTTCCATGATTCTTCTTAGTGCTGTTTGAGCTGGTCTTGTCATTTGATCACTTTCATCTAATATGATAATCGCAAAAGGTACATTTCCAAAACTTGCTCTACTATAACGTGAAAAACCCTTAATTCTATCACGAACGGTGTTTATTCCTCTTTCATCTGAAGCATTTAATTCTAACGTAAAAGTTTTCCAGTTGTCTCCAAAAAGTTCTCGTGCAATACATAGTGCCATCGTTGTTTTTCCAGTTCCTGGTATTCCAGCCAATAGAAGATGGGGCATAGTTTTTGGATTTTTTAGAAAAGCTTGTACACTTTCTACAATATGTCGTAATCCCACAATTTCATTTAATTTTTTAGGGCGATATTTTTCAACCCACATAAGCTCATCTTTGTTCATCAATAGTAAGTCTCCGATAACTGTAAGACTTAACGTGTCAAACTGATCTAATTTATTTTTCTATCCAACGTAGTGATAATAGTTAATTTCTGACATTTTTTAAAAATACAACTCTTAAAAAAGGAGATTTTTTTAAAATTATTCCTCTAATAGATATAAGGTATTAGTTTCATTGTTTTCTTTTTGTATTCTTTATAGTATTTTCCAAATGCTGAAATGAGCATCTTTTCTTCAATCTCAATGCGGATAATCAAAAAAAATGAAGATAAACCTATAATTAACCCGCCATAAAAACTTGAAAAAAATATAGCTATTCCAAGATTTCTTAAAATTTCTCCTAAATATAACGGATGTCGAATGTGTTTGTAGATTCCATTATTTATTAATTGATGATCTTTTATTATCTGCAGTTTTGCAGTTTCAATAAATGAGGTAAATCCTGCTCTTTTTTTTAATTCTAATCTTGCTTTCATTCGAAGAATTCCTCCCATAATAATCAAGATTAAACCACCAATTGCCATAAACTTGAAAGCAAATCCTTGTAAAAATGTGAAATCAAGTATTGTGGTAATAAAACCTAATAGACTTAATCCGAGAAAAGGAGCAACCGTCCAATCTTCTTTAGATAGTTTTTCTTGTTTTATCATTTTAAAACCTACAATTAAGACTTTATTACTAATATTAATAGAAGTATTAGATTTTAAGTAGTATTAATTAGAACTTATCCAATGAATTATTACACGCAATTATCTTGTTTTTATTAAGAAACCATTTTCCGAAATATTTTTTAATTTGGTTATTTTTTTGGTCGATTTATTACTCTAATATTTTTTCTTTAAATGGTATGTTAATGGGTTTTTTATGGAGTTACATATAGAATCATTTGGGTTCAAACAAACATTATGGGTTTGTAATGTAGCACAATTGTAAGTTACATATGGCTTAATTATGCCACCCCTTTGACCTGCTAGGTTTTCTATTTGGTAACGTGTTTTTTCTTCTTTGAAATCACTAACTTTAGAAAATATGTTTACAATTGAATCGATTTCTACTCCCTGATGTAACAAATATGTAACCAAAGTGAATCTTTCAATATGCGAAAGGTGTTGTCCGTTTGTTGCTCTTTTGATAAGTGAAGAAATGCAAGGTGGATATTCTGATTCGTTTGCTTGTACTTCAATATGTATTTTTTCAAATTGTGGTTTTCTTTTTTGGTATTCATTGTTTAGCTCGTCAATATCTTGTTTCAGTTCCAAAGGTAATTTTAAAATTTTTTGTTTTGTATTTTCTTTTATACTTTGGGTTAAATGATTGTGAACTTCTTCTTGAAGAAGTCTAGAGAGTTCTTTTGGATTTACTTGAACCTGTCCTTTTTCGATTGCCCTGCTTACAAGCTGCCATATTGTATTATGGGATAACCTCCCTCTTGAAGTCATTTTAAGATACGTGGTGAAATGAATGGAAATAGAAGTTGATTTATAGTCATTAACTTGAATAGGTGACCAACCAAACTCTTTTGCAATTTCAAATATAACCTCTTTATTTTTTTCCTTTTTAAGATAAACACTTATTTTGTTAGCTTCAGACGAAGCAAAACGTTGAGTTAACTTATCGTCATCAATTTCGGATAAGTAAAGTAGTGCAAGAGTGTAAGAGATTATTTCGGTTTCGTAATCTTTATTTGCTTCTTTTGGGGTTTTGGGAATAAGATCAAAACTTGCAAATACTCGATGCTTGGCAAGGTCTCTGACGGTTGTGATAGTTGCCATATCTTTAATATCTAACTCTAATTGAACAATGTACTTTTTTGATTGAGAAAGAAACGGGTACTTTGCTAAGGCAGCTGCAGGAATAGGCACACAATCAAACCTCGTTATGTTGTTTTAATGAAAACAGATTCAAATCTACAAAATAGTATCATTACTATTATTACTTTGTCCAGAGATACTGATAATCTACTTAAATCCTTTGAAATTTCTTGGAAAAAATATTTTGAAATAAAACATCTTAAGGTTTGCAGAGAAACTAAGCAAAGTTTAATTTGATTTCTGCAATATTAATAAAGAAGAACTGATGTGGAAAGGTTGATGGCTCTTCTGTGACTTTAGATCATTTTCTTCTTCCAAACGAAATCATGATAGACGCAGCAGGTTGGAGCGATCTTATTTTGGGTGTAGTTATTGGAGCCTTAAAATTTCCAAATCCTAGATTAATGGACCGTAGAATTCCTACTACATCTTTTCAACCGCCAAACTTTGAAAATAAAAAATACCTAGTTGATTCAGTAAAAATTGCTGATGAAATAATAGAAGTGATGAAACCAGATGAAGAAACTCATTTTCGAGTTTGTTCAGGTTATATTCTTTCCAATGTCCGTAGACATTTGCAAAATAAAGGCTATAGAGTTGAACAAATTGAAACAAGTGTTCATCTGCAAGAAATGGTGGAAAGAAGTTACAAAAGATGGTGTATTGAAGTTGGTGTTCCAGAAGAGATACTTCGAGAAAAACGACGGTTTTGGACGCTTTTAGATTGGGTAGCTGAAAAACCTCGTTTAAGAGAACGATTAGTGAAAACTGGTTGGGCAAGTTGGAAAAGAAAGTGGCGTGAAGAGATATTCAAAAAAAACCCGGTTGAATAACTTGGAATTAAATTTAAT
>JAUWJK010000031.1 GCA_030607735.1 Candidatus Bathyarchaeota archaeon | reverse complement strand
TTCTTTCATCCGATTTTTTCATTGATTTATCTCTTCACGATAGCAACAGAAATCGAATTATTCATTAACCTTTCTCTTTACCGGTCAAACTATTAAATTTCTTTATCCAATAAGCTGTCAATTATTGGTACTGTTTAATAAGACAAGGTCTAACCACACAGAAGGCGGGTTAATTCCAATTGTCTTGATATTCTGAAGAAAAGTGAAAAACTATATGCGAAATCTTTTTCATTTCCATGTACAAAAAAAATTTAACCATAAGAATAACATATATGTTGATATAAACGGAAAAATCAAAGAAGGAATGAAATTTATAATAGTAGATTATTTACTCATACCCATTTTTAATCGCTGTTTTTTAGGAGATAATTAGTTATAATATCTTAATAATATTCTGAAAAAGAATTTTCTATAAAGTATATTTATAATAAATTCTTAGTATTAATCATTTTTTTATTTTTTAGCAAATTTTGTAGAGATGTATGACATTTAGCACATTCAAAAATTTTTGATCCACAGGATGGGCAATGAATTTCTTCACTTTTTAATTTTTCCAAGAAAAGTAATAATTTTGTTTTATTTTGATCGATAAAAGAATTTTCAACAGAGCTATTATCATCTTGAGCAGTATCTTTGATATTTGGATTAAGTCGATTAATCTTACGGTAAACCTTTGAAATACTGGTTTTGCCTTCTCTTAATTTTTGCTTTTCCTCTTCAGTAGCTTTTTCAAATATTTTTTTTCCTCTCTCAAAGATTCGTGTAGAAAGACCTAGTTTTTCAGCAACTTTTGAAGTTGCTTTGCCTGTACTGAGGATGGGGGTAGAGTCAGGTGATGCTAAGCCCAATTGTATATTTCTTCCTTTTGTTCCGCCTTCTGTTTGTCTTTTTTTCGCCATCGCTTTTTCTATTTCCAATAATGGAATTCCTAATTCAACTAGTTGAAAAGAAGTTAAGTGACGTCGTCGCAAATTTGATTCAATTACGAATTTCTTTTCGAGTAACTTATTTTCAAACTTTCTGACTTCAAAATCTTGATCCAAATCTAATTCGCTACACGCCCTAAAACGATGATGACCATCTAGAACTTCTAGATCTTCATTTGCAATAATTGGATAATGTTGACCCTCAATTTGGATAGATATTTTGAGTTCCTCAAATTCTTCATTAGACATTTGAGGTAATAGTTTTTCATATATTGGGTTAACACGTAAACTCATAAAAACAACTCTGTTAACTACTGAATATCTCTATTGTAGCAATTATTTAAGCTAAGAGTTTGATTCAGCTTTTACTTAAATTAGAGTTTATAGAAATTGTTTTTAAACTCACTTTTTTTTCCATTTTGTCATAATTTTATTGTCTAAAAAAATCTATTAACAAAACAGCACTACTTCTAAAAAACTAGTGATACTCTTACAGCCTTAAATTGAAATGTTCATTCACTGATCGGGATTCAGATAGAAGGGATAACATAAAATAGATAAAAAATAGTGGGCCGAGCCGGATTTGAACCGGCGACCTTTCGATTATCAGTCGAACGCTCCAGCCGTGCTGAGCTATCAGCCCAATCTAAATTTATATCAGATTAAATACTGTGTTGGTTAATAAGAATTTTCGTAAATCTTTTAATCTCTTAAGTGTTCTTCAATAATAATAATTAGTATGGGCTTGTAGCCTAGCACGGATTAAGGTGTCGGCCTTCGGAGCCGGAGATCGTGGGTTCAAATCCCACCGAGCCCATCCATTGGTCTATTAACATAGATCTTGGAATATTTTTTTTAATTGTATTATTTATGAAGTTCAATAAAAAAACATAAAATAACTAGTAGCAGTAATTAATATTAGTTATTCAGAAGGCTTAATGCTGTCAAATCTTAAAAATAAATAAGAAGCGTGGAGGAAAAAGGTAAATTGCAACAGATTTCAAAAGATTCAGCCAGTGAAATAGTATTAGAGTTTCTAAAGAAAAAGAAGGAAACTGATAAAATTGACATAGCTATGATAGAAAAGCAAACAGATGGCTGGATAGTAAGAGGAACATGTCCAATAGACTTAGAAGGACATCAATGGGCTGAAGGGTTTACAGTTAGTTTAAATCTTAAAGGAAAAATAAAAAATACTAACTTTTCACTATTATAAACAAAATAATGTTAAACCATTACATTGAGAAAGAAGAATCAATACTTAGATTTATCAGGAAAAACATCAATGAATAAAAAAGAAAAATACAGGTTTAGAGATTTATTAAAAACCAAATGGATGCAATCTGCATTAAAACTTGCGATAATCGCATCAATAGCGGCAGTATTAGCTTTTTGGATGTTTCATTTTTTTGATATTTCTGGTTCTCAATTTTTTGCTGATACTGAGGAAGTTTTTTTAGAATATGGACTACTAGGTATCTTTATTGCAACAATAATAGCTGGAACAATTATTCCTTTAGGTAGTCCGGCTCTAGTTGCAGCTGCAGCACTTTTTGGAGTAAATCCAATAGCTCTGATAATAGTATCAACAACAGGATTCACAATAGGTATGATAATAAATTATGCTTTAGCATACCGTTTAGGCAGACCTTATATTGAAAAAAAGATGTCAAAAAACGATCTTGAGGAGATGACGTTTGTATGGCAAAAATGGGGTTGGATAATATTTACTATATTTGGAGCCATTCCTGTATTGCCTGTAGAGCTTCTGGCTTTTGTCTGTGGTTTTCTAAAGACTCGAGTATTAACATTTATCATTTTAAGTTTCTTGCCTAGATTCTTTGTATTTGCAATGTTAGTTTATTTTGGACAATCCGTAGGCATCTGGTTAGGGATTGCTTAAATTAAATATCCAATTCTTAAATTGATTAAGTAAAATACACATAATTTAATTATTTGAAGATAATAATTAAACGCATAGAAGAGAATATTGGAGATCACAAAAATGGTTTCATTAAGAGCAATAGCACCTTCATTAACTAGAATTACAGTTGCAGGGGCTGTAGGTGCAGGTCTGCATATTGGACAAGGAAATAAAGAAATAGTAGATGCCAAAGCAGTAGAATTTTCAAGAGCTGTGTTGGCACAAACAGATCTAGATGGTGAAATAATTTCTTGTGAAGGTCCAAAGGATCATGCACCAGCTTTTGCTTATAGAGAGAAAGTAGGAACAGGCAGGGGACCCAAAGTTGAATTTGTTGTTGACCCGGTGGATGGAACAACTGCTGTTTCCAAAGGAAGAAAAGACGCTATTTCAGCAATAGCATGTGCACCACCTGGTTGCTTTCAAGTATTACCCGATGACGGCTATTACCTAAAAATTGCAACGGATTATCATTCAATAGGAAAAATATCCTTAGATATGTCTCTCGAAACAATTGTTCACACAGTCGCTAAAGAGAAAAAAATACCAGTGAACAACTTAACAGTTATTATGTTAGAAAGAGAAAGGCATAACGAAATGCTTCAAATTCTCAGAAAATTGGGTGTGCGAATTATTCTTATTCCTGATGGGGATATAGCAGCAGCAGTTGTCTCATGTATTCCCGAATCAGGTGTTGACTTACTTATTGGGGCAGGAGCAGGACCAGAGGCCACGATAGCAGCTACAGCAGTAAAATGTTTAGGTGGGACAATGCTAGTTAAAGTTTGGAAAGACAAAAAAGACGACAAAAGAAGAATGGAAAGATTAAGAAAAATAGGAATTGATACTGAAAAAACTTATTGCCAAGAAGAATTAGCAAAAGGTCAGGAACTAGTTTTTGCAGCTTCAGGTGTTACAAAAGGTGAATTATTAAATGGAGTAAGAATAATATCAGCCGGAGCAATAGTTAACTCAATATGCATGAGATTACCAAGTGGCACAGTTGAAAGATCTGAAACAACTCTACGTTTCAAAGCACATCCTGTTTACAAACAATTTTTACATCCTAATAATCATTTTAAGAACGAAAAAAAGAAATAATAAAGGTTAAAATCTTATTTTTTCGCTCTATATATTTAGATAATCCAAATAAATTATGTTATTTTTCATTTTAAATGTTATAAAGTGGTCTAAACACATATTTGTTTTAAAATGTACACTTTAAAACTAATTTTACTAAGATCGTAGAAAACAATTTAGATTGAGTGTTGTATATCATTGCTGCGATGAGGGATGATAGCAACAAACATTTTGGAACTAATTGGGAATACTCCATTGGTGCAAATCAATAATATATGTAATAAATCAGAATTAAAAATTTACATAAAACTGGAAAAATTTAACATCGGTGGATCAGTAAAAGACAGAATAGCCAAGTACATGATCGAACAAGCAGAAAAAAAAGGAGTCCTTAGCAAAGATAAGATTGTTATTGAGCCTACTAGTGGAAATACTGGTATTGGATTAGCTCTAGTTTGTCGCATAAAAGGATACCAACTGGTTTTAATAATGCCCGAAACTATGACAATGGAAAGAAGAAAAATACTTAATGCCTTTGGGGCTAAAATTATCCTAAGTCAGGGATCAAAAGGAATGGACGGCGCTGAGGACTTGGCTAGAAAAATTGTTGCAAGAAATCCAAAAAAATACTTTATGCCGAATCAATTTGCAAATAAATCAAATATTCTAGCTCATTACGAAACAACAGCTGAAGAAATTTGGAAGGATACAAAAGGAAAGATTACCCATTTTATAGCTGGAATTGGAACTACTGGAACGCTTATGGGCGTATCTAAAAGACTTAAAGAATATAATCCAGCTATCCAAATTATTGGTGTTCAACCAAAGATTGGAGAAAAAATTCAAGGATTAAAAAATTTAAAAACGCAATATATACCAAATATTTGGAATGAAAACCAAGTAGATGAAATTAAAGAAGTTAATCTTAAAGATGCTGAAGAAACTTCGAGACTCTTAGCACTTAAAGAGGGAATATTTGTTGGTCCGAGTTCAGGGGCAATATTTTATGTTGCTTTGAAAAAAGCAAAAAAAATAAAAAAAGGACTTATTGTCTCAATTTCACCCGATGGTGGAGAAAAATATCTTTCAACAAAATTATGTGATCCAGTTCTTTGTTTAGAATGTGCAAAAAAACATGAAATTAAAGGTGCATATATTGATGAAAATTTATGCGAAAATAAATAATTTAAAGCACCCATTACAAAGGTTTTTGCTCTAATTTAACCAACAAAATTAAAAAGAATAACAATTAAACTAACAATTAATAATAAAACAATAAAAAATAAAATTTCCCACTATTAGTATATAGTATAGGTATATTGAAATAATGAAAAAAGATTTGGTGAAAAAAAATGGTTCGTATTTCTAAAAATCAGAAAAAAATTTTGGAAATTCTAAATATTAAACCAGATATGACTACTAAAGAAATTGCAGAGATGGTATTTGGGAAATTAATAGAATATAAAACTAAAGAATATTCATCGATTCACCGAAGCTTGATCTCGTTGGAAAGACGGGGAATAATTAAAAGAGTTCAGATAAAGCTAATATGGCAACTAAAAAAACCAGTCAGAAAAGATTAACAAAAAAAAGTACAATAATAGTATTAAGAATAATAATTATTAAATTTCTAGAACAGACTATTCTTGATAAAGATGACAATATAGTAGTATAAGAATATACTAATAAAAGAAGATTTTTGTTAATTTAGAATAAAAATTGTAAATAAAAGAGTATAGATTTTAGAAAATATTATGGACGGGTTAAATATATTTTGTTAATTAGGTAATGCTTACGTTTTGAATATCAAAGTATCTTTTTGCTAGAAATCTTAAACGTTCAGCATTTTTACCGTTTTTACCTATAGCAACACCCTTGTCTTTTTGATCGACAGTTACAACCGCCATTTTTTTTCCATCCATTCTTTCTGTTACACGAACTTCTCTAACAGTTGCTGGTTTTAAGGCATTTTTAATAAATTGGATAGGATCTTCAGAGTATTCGATTATTTCGTGTTTTTTTCCAGTCATTCTTTCAAGTGTATGAATATTTCGACCACCTCTGCCTATCGCTACCCCAACTTGTCCTTTATTAACAATGAAAATTGCTCTTTCTTGTTCTTCATCTATTATGCAGTCTTTCACACCAGCTCCACTGATACTCTCAAATAGTGCTATATATCGCATTTCATCATTTGTAATTTTTATACCAGACGTAATCAAATTCCTCCAATATTTGCATCTATATTGTCAGTTTCAATTAGTTTCAAAATTTCTGAATCACCTGGTTCTCTAATACTTAATGCTGAAATAATAAATAATTTATTGCATGCAGCAGCCATGTCTATTCCGTCACCCTTATATGTTATTATTGGTATCTTTGAAATTTCACCGTAATATTTGATCTGTTCTCTTATTTGTTTTGGGCAATTGGAAGCTACAACTATCAACTTTGCCTTACCGTTTTTTACATTTTGAATTGCGCTATTAGCTCCAAAAGATACTTTACCAGTTTTAACAGCTGTCCCTATTGCTTTAGTTATATCTATCATTTCTCAGTTTTTCCTTCCTTCTCATTTGGTTTTTCAAACATCGACATATATAATTCTACTAATCCCGTTCCAATTGGAATTGATTGACCAACAATAACATTTTCGGTTACTCCAACCAATGGATCACTTTCACCTTTAACTGCAGCTTCAACAATATTTGGAACAGTAATTTCGAAAGCTGCCCTAGCTAGAACACTTGCTTTCTTACCACTAATTCCATGTCTACCAATCTGTTGAACTGCTCCAGTGGATGCCATCATATCCGCTACTAACATAACGTGACGAACATCAACATCTAATCCCTGATCATCCAAAACACCCTTAGCCTCATTTACCAAAGAATTTCTTGAAGCTTCAATTCCTAGAGTTGCAGCAATTTCATGAACATTATTAGTAGTGGTTCGTGAAGTATCAACGCCATCGATTTCAAGAACTTTTGATAGATTTGAACCATCAGTTCGTATAACCCATTCACCATGCTCTTCAGTTACCAATACACGTTTAATATCAGGAACCCCTTTAACCGGCAAAGATGGTACTTTATTGAGTAATTTCTTAATGTTTTCAGGCTTTTCAGGTTTGATATAAACAGTATCTTCTTTTACTTCAATCGTTGCATGAGGTGCTTTGAGTTTATTTTTGATATCATCAAGTGTAATTGCTCTATCATTCATCATCATCTTATTTAGATCAACCACAATTTCTTCACGGATTGCATCTTCATAAATTGCAGAAGCAATAAGCTCTAAATCAGTATAAATTATTTTTCGCGCAATTTCCACAGCGGCTTTTTGATTTTTTCCATATTTTGATTTCAAGTAAATTGTCATAATTGGGGTTGATGGAATTCTCCTAGCGTCAACAATTTCAATCAGTCTTGGTAAACCTAATGTAACATTCTGTTCTTTAACTCCTGCATAGTGAAAAGTTCTAAGAGTCATCTGTGTACCAGGTTCACCAATTGATTGAGCAGACACAATACCAACAGCTTCTCCAGGTTCCATTAAAGCACGTTTATACTGCTCAGCGGTCTGATTAACAGTTTTTTCAACAGCTTTCTCTGTAAGTTTTGCTTTAGATAAATTCTGTTTTAATTGGCCAGTAAGATTAGGTGTAAGTTGATCTTCAACTTTTTTGAGTAGTTTCTTAATAAAATCAGCTGAAGCTGATTCACCTTTTTCCTCACCTATTTTAATTTGAGATATAAGACGTTTTACGTTTACTGCTTGACCATGATCACTTTTAGATGGGTCAACTCCATCTTCACCATATTTGAATTGAATAATATCTCCTGCAGAATCTCTTACAGTCCCATCATATTCTAAACGAATATGCTCTAATGCATTAATTAGCCGCCTTTGCATATAACCACTTTGTTGCGTTCTAACGGCTGTATCAACTAATCCTTCACGACCTCCCATTGCATGGAAAAAGAATTCCACGGCATCTAATCCGCTTTGATAAGAAGCATAAACAAAACCCCTAGCTTTCGGTCTAGGATCATCTTTAGAAAAGTGAGGAAGAGCACGACCTGTATAACCTCTCATAATTCTTTTACCTCGAACTGATTGCTGTCCCACACATGCAACCATCTGCCCAATGTTAAGGTTAGAACCTCTGGCACCGGTCCTAGTCATAACTATTCCAGCATTATCTAAAGTAAAATCGAAATCTGCAATTTTACCTGCTTCATCTCTTGCTATTGCAAGTTCATGCATAACATAAATCTCAAACGATTCTTCAAGCGTCTGACCTGGAAGTCTCGGTAAAGTTCCTTTCTCGAAGTTTTCTATATGTTCATCTATTTTCTTCTGTAATTTTTCCATTGTTTTATTTATTTTATTTTCAGCTTTGGGTGATAAAACCAGTTCATCATAAGTATAAGAAAAGCCACGCATTGTTATGAAAAGTTTTAGAAGACGGGTTATATTGTTTAAGAATTCTCGTCCAGTTTCAGTTCCATAATCATTAATAATACGATGCAAAACACTTTCAGATTGCTCAGATCCTATTGATTTACGATCAATAATCCCTTTGGTAAGTTCTCCATTTTTAATTACTACGTAAGCATCATGTTTACATTCTTCTTCTTCACAGGTAGTACAACTTTGACAAATATTTGCCTTTAAAACATAATTCAATGTCTTTGGAATGAAAAGACTAAAAATTTGTTTTCCGGACCATAATGATTGGGGTTTTGTTATTTCTGGTTCTGGAATAGGACCATTATACCCCGTTGTTGCAATTAGTCTAGCGATTTCAGTTCTAGTTAAATAATTTGATTTTTTAGTGAAGTAGTAAGCTCCAGTAATAAAATCTCTGATTGCTCCTATTATTGGACCTCCAAATCTGGGAGATAAAATTTGATCTTGAACCTGCATTAACAACAGTGCTTCGGTTCTAGCTTCTTCACTTTGAGGAATATGAAGGTTCATTTCATCGCCATCAAAATCTGCGTTGTATGGAGGACAAACACATAAGTGTAAACGAAAAGTTTTGTATGGTAAAACTTTGACATAGTGGGCCATAATAGACATTCGGTGCAAAGAAGGTTGGCGGTTAAATATTGCGATATCACCGTTTTTCAAATGTCGTTCAACAACAAACCCAAATTCGATTGAGTCTGCAATCTTTTCACGGTCAATAACGAATTCTAGTCTTATTCTTTTCCCATCAGGTCTAATAATATAAAGAGCACCTGGATAGTTGTCAGGTCCATTAATTACCAATTGTTTCATTTTTTCCATATTCCAGGCAGTAACTTTTTCGGGTACTGACAATCTTTGAGCTATAACTTTTGGAACTCCAACTTCGTTTATGTCAAGATTAGGGTCAGGGGAAATAACTGTACGAGCAGAAAAATCGACTCTTTTTCCTGAAAGGTTACTTCTAAATCGACCTTCTTTTCCTTTTAATCGCTGTGATAAAGTCTTTAGTGCTCTTCCAGACCGATGTCGTGCTGGTGGAATTCCAGAAGACTCATTATTAAAATATGTTGTAACATGATACTGCAAAAGTTCAGAAAGATCTTGAATAATAAGAGTTGGAGCACCAGCTTCCATATTCTCTTTTAATCTTTGATTAATTCGAATAATATCAACAAGTTTGTGAGTTAAATCATCTTCAGACCTAATACCTGATTCTAATGTGATAGAAGGGCGAACATAAACTGGAGGTACAGGTTGTACTTGGAGAACCATCCATTCAGGTCGTGCAACATTTGGATTAAAACCTAACAGCACTAAATCTTCATCAGAAATTCGTTCTAGTCTTTCTCTAGTCATGCTTGGAGTTAATATTTCAGATCCTGCTTCAGTATGTTCAATAAACTTTGTTGGTTTTTCATATGTAATCTTGAACTGATCTGCTGCACAATGAGGGCATTGTTTAGCTTTAATATCTTTTATAATTTGTTTATATACAATAGAAGGCGTAACACCTAGTAGTGTTTCAAATTTTTTGATTTTTTCTTCAACTTTTTTTGACGCTTCATCAGAATAAAGAATTCGTCCACAACTTCTGCATGTAGATTTTAATAGTTCTTGGATCTTTTTAGCAAACGATATATGTACTATAGGAACTGCAAGTTCAATATGACCAAAATGACCAGGACAACGAATTGCAGTATTACCACAGGTTTTACATCTTTGTCTAGGTTCTAATGTACCTAAACGGCCATCCATTAATCCGGAAATTATTGGCGCTCCGTCTTCATCATAAGTATCTGGTGTTTGTATTTCTACAACTGATTGTTTTCGCAAATCTTGAGGTGAAATTAAACCAAAAGAAATGGCATCAATAATTTTATGAATAGATTCATCTACACTCATTTCTAAGCTTTCTCCTTAAGTTTTAATTTAGGTGTTACACACAAGCTTTGGAGTTCTTGGAGTAACAACTTAAAAGCGTATGATATGATTACTGGAGAAACTCTTGCTCGTTCATCACAAATCTTGCAAGTATATTTCCTTTGTTTCATATCAAAATAAGCTATCTGACCACAGTTTTCGCAAACATATAGTGTGTATTTGTCAGATTCTTCAAGTAATCTATCTCTGAGCAACATCGATGCTCCATGACCTATTAGACAATCCCGTTCCATTTCACCAAAACGAAGTCCACCACCTCTAGCTCTTCCTTCGGTAGGTTGTCTGGTCAACATTTGTACTTGTCCACGTGCTCGAGCATGTACCTTATCAGCGACCATATGATGTAATTTTTGATAATATACAATTCCAACAAAAATGTCTGCTACAAATTTTTCTCCTGTTGTTCCATTATAAAAAACTTCACTCCCAGTGTGGCTATAACCAAGTTTAACAAGGTTTTTCCTTATTTCAGTTGGCGACTCATTGGAAAAAGGAGTACCATCAGCTGGTTTACCTCTCGCAGCAGCGGCTTTTCCAGCAAGTGATTCAATAAATTGACCAATAGTCATTCTTGAAGGAATAGCATGAGGATTAATAATAAGATCAGGAACTATACCCTGATCTGTAAATGGCATATCTTCTTGAGGAACAATAAGACCTATTACACCCTTTTGTCCATGACGAGAGGCAAATTTATCTCCTAACTCTGGAATGCGTTGATCTCGAACTTTTACTTTTACAAGTTTGCTACCTTGGCTAGAAGCGGTTATAAATATACCATCAACAATGCCCTTTTCTGAAGGACGCATATCTGATGAGGTATCACGCATAGAGGGCCCTTTAACTTCGAATTCCTTATACTCTTCTAAAAATCTTGGTGGACTAATTCTACCAATGAGGACATCTCCACCTACTACTGCTGATTCCAAACTTATTATTCCATCAGGTTCTAAAAGTCGGTAATACTGCTCGCCTCTATACCCGCGCGTTCCAGGTTCAGGTACAGTAAATTTATCTTTTAATCCACCTAAATATTGCCTACATTCTCCTTCATATATTCTATAAAAAGTGGAACGAGCTAACCCTCTTTCTATTGACGCTTTATTAAAAACAATGGCATCTTCCATATTATATCCTTCAAAAGAAAGAACTGCAACAACACAATTTTGACCAGTAGGTCTTTGCTTGTAACCAATTACTTCCATTAATTCTGTTTCCACTAGTGGCATTTGAGGATAATGTAATATGTGAGAGCGAGAATCTACTCTATTATTGAAGTTTGTACTGTACACACCCAATGCTTGTTTTGCCATTGCTGATTGATACGAGTTTCGTGGTGATTGATTATGTTCAGGATAGGGTATAGTTGAAGCGCATATCCCAAGAATTGTATAAGTAGCTATTTCAGCATGGGTATTTTTTGAGATTATTTTATCTAAAGATAATGCAATATGTGCATTTTCTTCTTCTTCAGCATCAATGTATTCAACTAGTCCATTTTTTATTAAGTCTTCCCAATTCCATTCACCTAAAGCAATTTTTTCAATATGTTTAGAGTTGAGTTTTGATACTCCATTATCCACAATAATAAGTGGACGTCTTACTCTTCCTTGGTCGCAATTAGCGTGAATTTCTTCACCTTCAGTTTTTAGTTTGGGAAGATAGGTAATGTTAGCTTCAGTTGAGATTTCACTTGCGCGTCTTCTTTCTCGGAAGTTCTTAACTATCTCTTCGGGAGATTCGCAGTATCCGATAATATTACCATCCACAAAAACTTTTGCACCTTGAAGTCTCAAATCTAGAGTAGCTTCATATGCGGGTATTGTACCCATTTCAAGGAGTAATTGTTTAATTTTTTCTGGATTAACACCGACTGAAATTGATGCTGATAAAGCTAGATTTTTAACTAAACCACAATTGGAACCTTCTGGAGTTTCGTTTGGACAAAGTCGTCCCCAATGGGTAGGATGAAGGTCTCTTGCTTCAAAGTTGGGCTGACTTCTACTCAATGGCGATTGAAGTCTTCTAAGATGGCTAAGTGTGGAGATATAATTTGTTCTATCCAAAAGTTGAGTTATTCCAACTCTACCACGGCCCCAGTTTCCTGTTGCTAGAGCATGCTGGAACCTTTCAGTTATTATGCCAGGACGAATTGCTGCAGATACAGTAATTATAGGGCCCTTTACGCCTATACGTTCAAGTTGATATTTAATGTCACGTGTTAAATTTCTGAACGCAACACGAAATAGATCTGCTAGAAGAGGACCTGCTAATCTTAGACGTTTATTTTTAAAATGGTCTTTATCATCAATTTTTTTATTGCCTATGCTTACTTGAAGAACTCTATATGCCATTTCACCTAGGAAGATACTTTTCTCTTTCCGGTTTCGTTTAGTTCTACCTAAGTGTGGAAGGAAATTTTTATCAAGCGCTGTTTCCGCTTTTTGTAAACGATATTCTTCTACTTGGCCATGTGCCACACGATTTCCTATAAATAATAAAGCCTCACTTGATGTATCTACACCAATTGCTTTTTCAAAAGATCCACTTAGTTGGCTTTGAAGCTCTTTATCCAGGGTTACAGTTTCAGCAATATCAATATCTTTTTCTAAATCTAATGCTCGCATTATTACTACAAAAGGAATCTCAGTCGGCACACCTGGCATAGTCACATAGATGACACCATCGGACTTCAGTTTTAATTCAATTCGAGCTCTAAAACCTACTGTTGTTGAAAATATTTTCGCTTGATAAACTGGTTTTGTTCCTTTTTCATCTATATCAACAATTATACGATTAGGTGCTAGATCTTCCATAGCCACGATAACTCTTTCAGAACCATTAACTACAAAGTAACCTCCCGGATCATCCGGATCTTCTCCAGCACCGACAAGTTCATCTTTAGATAGTTGCGAAAGGAAACAAAGCTTTGATTTCAACATGACAGGTATGTTTCCAATAAACACTAATTCGGTGTCCTGTTCTCTCCCGTCAATAATGGGGGTCATTTCCAGAGCTATTGGAGCAGCGTATGCAAGATTTCTTAATCTAGCTTCCATCGGATATATTTCATGTTTAGTTCCATCGACTTCGGTCGCATAAGATCCTGTTATTCGTGATTGGGGATCAATAACCCATATTTGTCCCAGTTTAACTTTGTATGGATTTTCAGGAATTTCGACAGGAATTTCTCCTATTTCGTCTACTACTTCTTGTAATCCGTGGTCAATAAATTCATTATAAGAATTTAGATGTTGCATAACAAGACCTTTTTCCTTAAAGAAATTTTGCAACAAAATATGAATATCTTCTTTTTGAATCTCACTCAAATTTTATTATTCTCCAAAAGGCAAATGGTTTGTATCTTCCAATGGTTTATATGATAGATTTTTTCTCAAATGACATGTTTCCTCCGATGTTGGATTACTAACCAAATCGAAAAAGAGGATTATATTATTAAAGAGCACAAACACATGCTACGGTGCATGAATATAAACTTTTTTGTATATTTCAGCGAACTTTCTTTAATTTTTATTGGACTTTAATAAAGCTATAATAGAAAAAATCAGCAACATATCAACGGTCAATAAAGTTTAATTTAATTGTTTTTTGCTTAGAGTTCAATTTTTCTTCAAGAAAAGGAAACAAACCTTTGTCTATTTCATAACTTATACTATTTCTTTGATTTTCCATAGCTAGCTTGATTGCAGTAACCAATTAGATAAATGCTAGAAGTAGCTATTTCACTCATTTGACTACTATTACCAAAGATTGCAGTATGGTTTGTTGACATAAAGAGTCATATTAGTAATTAATTTAATGTGCTTTTGGTTTTTCCCATAAATTTTTAAAACTTTTTTTAAATCACGAAATGATTAATAAGAAGGAGATTGGAAGTTTCTAATACTTGGCAGCGGTAACCAAGCCAGGTCAAAGGTGAAGGACTCAAGATCGAATTTAGCCTGAATTGGCCTCTATGAGATATCCTTTCCCGTAGGGGTTCGCTGGTTCAAATCCGGCCCGCTGCACCACAATTTTTCATAAAAAAAATAATAAAAATAAAACAAAAATTAAGATCTTTTGAAAAGGGAATTAAAAAGTAATTTTAAATTATTATTATTTTATTACAAATAATAACAACTATTAGATTATAAAATCATTAATTTTTTTATCTAAAGTTATATATCTTCCAGTTTGTAATAAAAAATTAAGTGATCTGGAATAGTGTTAATTGCTGGTGTTGATGAAGCAGGACGAGGGTGTGTCATTGGTCCTTTAGTTATATCAGGTTATCTTATTAAAGAAGAAAAACTTCCACTTCTTCTTGAATTAGGTGTAAAAGATTCTAAAAAACTTACAGCTAAAAAACGCGAAACCATTATCGATGCAATAAAAAAGATATCCGAAAGTTTTACTTCAATAAATGTTGCACCTAGTGAGATAGATAAATTTGTAGAATCAAAAAGAAAATTGCATAAGCTTAACAGACTGGAAGCAAAGACAATGGCTCAAATAATCGAGAAATTAAAACCTGATAAAGTATTTGTTGATGCAGCTGATGTTAATGAAAATCGATTTAAACAACATATTCAAGAATATTTGACTATAAAAACTCAGATTGTTTCAAAACATAAAGCTGATGAAATATATCCTGTAGTCTCAGCAGCTTCGATAATAGCTAAAGTAAAACGAGATAATAATATCAAAATACTACGAAATAAATATGGAGATTTTGGTAGCGGCTACTTATCAGATAGAAAGACTACAAGTTTTCTTAAAGATTGGATAAAAAATAATAAAGAGTATCCTGATTGTGTTAGAAAATCATGGAAACCTGCAAAAAGGATAAAAAATGAAAAAGGGACAAAACAAATTACACTGTTGTAGATAAGAGTAAAAGTTTTATTCAACCATTTTAGAGTCACATATCGGAAAAATTATTGTGGTCATTATCAACTTGCAATTAATAGAGCTAATTGATGTTATTATTTTTGACCAATAATCATGGCGTGAGCTTTATCATAAGGCGCCAAATTAATCATCTCTTTAATACTAAAACCTCGTTTTTTTAGAATTCCAGCTTCTTGTTTAAAGATTGTAGTAGGATCTTTTGTGACGTCGATACTAGAAGCTTTGACAGCCAAAATTATCCACCCATCTTTCTTCAAAAGCTTATCTGCGTTGTCTGCAAGAAGCTTAGCTTGTTCAGGTTGAGCAACATCGCAATATATAACATCTACTTGCTTTGGAATAAAAACAGCGTATTTTTCAGGTAGTCTTGCATCCTCTACAAAAGGAGTCATATTTAGTCTGTGAAGACACACATTATTGATTAAATCGCGTATTGATCTTGATGCAAATTCAACACAGTATACATGACCCCCTGTTCCCACGATGTCTGAAATATGACTAGGTGTTGTACCAGAAGCTGCACCTAAATAAAGAACCATTTGATTTGCTTTTATAGGTACATAAGTGATTCCATTAAGTATTGCAGCAGCTAGTTTGCTTCTAAAAGCATCCCAAACACGATATTCAAGTTGTTTGTGAATAACTAGTTTTTCACCATAAACGTTTCTTCCGGGAGTTAAATTTTTGGTTGCTAATCGTACTCCAATTTCAGGCAAATTAGCTTGATAAACATCTGGAAATTTTGGGTGGGGTCTAACTCGTGCGGGCACGTTTGTTTTTTCTCCAGTTATTCTTGCTAAATTGAGGTCTTCTGCGTCTAAAACTTGGTCTACTGCGTTCTGGTTTAATTATTCTTTCTTTAGGTGGTGGAGGATCTTTGTATTTTCTTTTTATCTCAGCAAGTCTTTTTTCGACATCTTTTTTTAGAGAATCACCAACAAATTTCCCGTTAAAAGAATCAGTTCTAACAGCTATTGCTATTTTGCCGGCAAGTGCACGAGCTATTTTGCCTCGTTGCCATCTTTTTGCATCATGTAATAATGTATGTTGGAAAATTAAACCATGTTTTGGTGGTCTGGCGCCTGTTTTTAAAGAACGGAACAGGGCTTTCTCAGCTCCTAAAACTTGTATTGTACTAGCTGGTCTCATAGCTAAATTTCTTAAACTGCCAGCAATTGAAATTAAACGTGCTCCAAGCAATGCGCCAGCAACTGCTCGAGTATTAGGTGCAACTGATTCCATGGTTGCATCAACATATTTTTCCATTTCTTTTCTTAACTCATATAAACTCAAAACATTTTTGCTTAATATACGAATTTGACATAAGTCAACATCTAACAGCGATGCACCCATTGAGTTTGCAGCTGCATTAGATAGTTTTATAGCTCGCTCTTTTTGAATCGATTCATTTTCAAGATTGGAAGTTGAAAAATTCTTTCTATCGCCTATCGTTTCAATAAGACGCGCATATGTTTCATGTTTATCGACTAAACGATCTAGTTCAGGGAAATGAACACCATACCATTCTCTAAGTCGGCTCATAAATAGATTAACAGTTCGATCTAAATCATCAAGAGTTTGAATAGCTTGGGCTATAATTAAATCTCTATGTTCAGAGGCTGTCTTTATTTTTAATTTAGCAATAGCCATACTTACATTGCGATTCCATAAAACCAATTCTTCAGGAGTTTTGATAAAACCTGATTCAGTCGCGATTTGTTCCATTTTAAAATGTAATTCTTGAAATTCAGAACTAGGAGCTAGCTCAACGTTAATATTCATAATCTCTCGAATTGTTTTGACTATGTTGACATTTTCAAATAAAAAATGATCAAAATTATTATTTTTTAGTATAGTAACTAAAGATTGTATTTCAGGAGAGAGTTTTCCATTTTGGATATTAATTATTTTCTCGGCCGCAAGTTCAGGATCTTTTTTAAATAATACTATTTCTTTAAAATCGTAATTTTCATCAAACGCTACGATTCCAAAAGTAAATTGAACAATTATTGCCTGCATTTATTATAGCCTCTCATTCAAATATTTCGTATACTATCTTATTAATTGGTATTGGTGTATTCAAGTGAATAAATATCAAAGATACATCAATTAAGAATAGAAATCGAATAGCTAAAGTTTAAACCCTTGTATTATTATTATTCACAAGAAATTTACAAGGGGGAATATATTTTGGTTAAAAG
>JAUWJK010000109.1 GCA_030607735.1 Candidatus Bathyarchaeota archaeon | reverse complement strand
TTTTCTTCAAGCACAAACATTATTCTTGGGGCAACAATTCTTTTTTTTACTGGCATAATTCTTCAAAGTTATCAAAAACTGAGTTCCTTTTAACCCTTTGCATGTAAGTGTCAAAAGCTCACACAATATTTTATATTTTATATATAATTATATATATTTTTAAAATAATTTAAAAAGTCCATTTTTAATGACACGGTATAGCAAAATTTTTAGTAAAAATTTGTCGATACAATTTTTACAAGGGATTTCCCCTTGGATACTTTTGTATCAGGAAATGTATACCCGCCTAGTGAACTAAATGATTGTTATACTCCTTATCTTAAGGGGGCCATTCCTCGATTTCTATTGCTTCACCTGAAAACAGGATTTACAATCAAACAACCACTATTCCCTTAAAGTTTATAGTTAATGAACCTGCATCTTGGATGGGATATAGTTTTGATGGTAGAGCAAACGTTACAGTAACAGAAAATACTAACCTAACAATAATAGATGAAGGCCTCCACACCATAGGAGTTTATGCTAGAGATATGGCTGGTGATGAAGGATCATCAGTAGTAACCTTCACAGTGGATGTTTATCCACCAGTAGTCTTTGTGCTATCTCCTGAAAACAAGACATATGGTGATTCCAATGTTTTGCTTAATGTAGAGTTTGAAGAGCCAATCTCAAATATGAAGTATAGTTTAGATGGGTATGAGAATGTAACTTTTACTGAAGAAATAACACTATTAGACCTAGAAGTTGGATCTCATAACGTTACAGTCTATGCTACTGATTTAGCAGGACATACTGGAGTATCAGAAACTATCTACTTCACAATAGAGCCCTTCCCAACAACCCTAATCATAAGCGCGGTTATCATAATTGTTGTTATTGGATTTGGAATTCTTGTTTACCTCAAAAAATACAAACGAAATTAGGTTACTAACTCAAAAAAGAAAGTTATCATAAAAACAATATGAAGTATTTAACAAACTATCTACACACACAAATTTGTGTAATTCTTTGTTTTATCAATGAGAGCTTTGGCTTGATTCGTGGTGTTTCCGCAAAAACTAATTCCCACATAAACAGGCAAATCTTTATCGCTAGTATTTTCTTCTTCAGGATTATACAACAGAAAAGAACTGCTAACAACTAGTAATGATATTGCTAAGCCTACAATGACAATATATCGCATATTTCATATCACTTAGACCTTCTTTTTTTTAATTAAGAAAATATGCTTTCCTAATAATAGGTACTGATTAGGCATCTATTTTGATCGAATTTTAAACTATTATCATAATATTTTTATTGCATTTTATTATTTCATTTTATCGATTTTTCCTTTGTAACTTCTTATGTTTTCTTCACAAACACCGTTTTTCCATTTGCATATTCCACTAACTATTTCACCTAGATAATATTCGAACTCTTCAGTTGTAATATTGTTGGCGCATTCAACACGATAGACTATTTCATCTTTTTCTCGACTTGCTGTAATTGCGACTAATACTTTACTATCTTTCAAGTTCTACACCTAACGCATATTTTATGGCATTGTAAATTTAAGCTATTCTATAGAGAAGACTTGACTACAAAAAAGGATGTGGTTTTTTTAGCGTTTAATCTATAGAGTACCAAAACAGATAAAAACTCGCTTAGTATCCTTGAAAGCACTAAGGTGAGGATGTCAAATGCCGTCTGAAATATTTAATGTTGATAAATTTGTAGAAATGAGTGCTATTGCAAAATATTGTCATGTAAAAAGACTTAAGGAAACTGTAAAATTAAAACTAAGAACTCCATCAAGATTATACACTCTAAAAGTGGAACCAATAAACTCTGATGAAATTATAAAAAAACTAAAGTGTGAAATACGAGAGCTTTAAACTCGTAATATCGTATTTTTCAAAAATAAATTATCATGTTTAGAGCAGTAGTTGAATACATTAGTGTTTATTCAACAAGTGTTTAACTTAAAATAAATTTTCAATTCTTTATTTTGTATATTTTTTTGGTGCGGTCGCCGGGATTTGAACCCGGGTCACCACGTTGGCAACGTGGAGTGCTGACCAAACTATACTACAACCGCTTTTATACTGAACTACGTATTCTTCACGATCTTCTCTTAAAAAGTATTATGTTTTATAGCCATCTCTTTCATATTTCTTTTTAAAAATTTATCATCCTTAATTAGAAATAAATGACCTTTACATCGACAATCTGACGAACCAAATTTAGGTATTGCTACTCCTTTTATACCGATTAATTTTGCGAGATTGCATTCTTCCTTTTTAATCCCTTTCTTGATGAAAACTTTCATTATTTTTGTATTATCATTATTAAGAAGATAATCAATGTGCCAAAACAGTTTTTTCTCTTTGCGTAGATGTCTGTTAATGCGTTGGTTTAAATTAGATTGAGCCGAACCCACGTATGCATATATCCCAATGTTAAATAGAACATTACCCAAAGATCCTATCCTTATACCGGTTGAATTCTCTACTTGGATAATTAAGGCGTAAACAGCTTTCAAATAACAACAACCATTTTGTAACTCAAATAATTTCTATTAATTTATTTTCTAGTTCTTTCTTATTTCGCACTATAGCATCTGAATGATAAATTATCCACGGACTTAAACGCTTAATGTTTGAAAATATAATAATTTTTTTACCATTATTTTTTGCAAAAAACAATTCCATACATGCCCCAGCTGAAAGTATGG
The DNA here is from genome assembly GCA_030607735.1 of Candidatus Bathyarchaeota archaeon. GTDB lineage: Archaea > Thermoproteota > Bathyarchaeia > Bathyarchaeales > Bathycorpusculaceae > AD8-1. The sequence goes on along the minus strand of JAUWJK010000109.1, from coordinate 1,896 downwards.
GCATAAAAACAACCATTATGTCACATCTTTTAGCATCATTTAAATCTCTTTTAATAAACTCTGATGCAGATGTTTCATTCCACCAGCATTTCTTATTTCCTTTGTAGAGTCTCTTTTCTCGTAACCATGGATTAATCACATCAAAGCCTGCTCTTTGGCAAATTTCTGTAATTGTTGATCTATAATCTTGTTTTTTCTCCATGCCTAGAATAGGCCCTGAAATGAATACTTTCTTTCTCATTTCTAAAACAGGAATAAAAACTCAAAGATCTTTATTATTCTTTATTATTTAATTCTGATTCAAGCAATTTAAGCATCTTGTCAGCATTACTAGTAGGGGGTTTGCAACTTTGATTGCTACAAACATAAGCTGTAGCTTTTTTATCCAATAATTTATATTCATTTTCATTTTTTTCAGGGAGATAATGTTTAACAACAACATTTGGTAAATAATTCGAATTTAAAGCAATGCGTAAATTCTGAAAACTATCCTCATTTGGATTTCCAACCAAAGTGACTTTATGAGATGTATCACTTGAATAATCTACACTTGTAAGCAAAAATGTATAACCTAATGGCGAATTAGTAATCTCTTCAGAAAAAATTCTTAACATTTTCTTTACCATGTTCTCATACTTTAAATCCTCTGATAAAATAGCTAGACGTTGCAAAATTAATAGTGCAACTGAATTTCCAGAAGGAATTGCACTATCTTGTACTTTTTTAATTCTAGGCATCGCATTTTCTGAATTTTTTGCAGTAAAATAAAACCCACCGCTCTCAAAATCCCAAAACTCTTTAGACATAATCTCAATTAATTCTTCTGCCCTATCCAAATACTTTTTATCAAAACAAGCTTCATAAATTTCTAGAAATCCCCATGCCAAAAATGCGAAATCGTCTATGAAACCCGTAATGGCTCTTTCATTTTCCGCAAATCTATGATATAATTTTCCTTTTTTTATTTTCATAGTACTCCAGATAAATTCAGAGGCTTTAATGGCAGCTCTCAGATATTTTGGTTTGTTTAATATTCGGCCTATTTTTGCCAAAGCTGCTATCATTAAACCGTTCCAATCTACTAAGATTTTCTTATCCTTGAAAGGGTGAATTCGCTCTTCTCTTTTTTTATGCAGTAGTTTTTGAATTTTCCCCATTTTTAAAATCAGTTTTTCTACTGATATATTAAACTCTCTAGCTACCTGAGATAATGTTCTTCTTAAGTGTAAAATGTTTCTTCCACTCCCTTTTTGGATGGCTTCAGGATAATTACCTTTTATTTCTAGATTGAATAATGCCAACGCCAATTCTTGTAACTCAGATGGTAGAGTTTTTCTAATTTCTTCTTCACTCCATACATAAAATTTCCCTTCCACACCTTCGCTATCTGCATCCTCAGCGGTATAAAATCCACCTTCTGGTGATGTGAGGTCCCTAAGTACATACTCGAGAATTTCTTTAGCTGTTATTTTAAATTTTTTCTCACTAGTTACTTGAAACGCTTCAATGTATACAATGGCCATAAGAGCTTGGTCATATAACATCTTTTCAAAATGTGGTACCAACCACTGTTTATCTGTAGAGTATCTGTGTAAACCAAAACCTACTTGATCAAAAATTCCACCTGACCTCATGTTTTGAAGAGTCTTTTTTGTCATCATTAATGCATTTTTGTTTTTTGTTCGTTTCCAATATCTAAGCAAAAATAATAGATTATGTGGAATGGGGAACTTTGGAGCACGACTAAATCCTCCATTTTGATTATCAAAATTCAGAAAAAGTTTTTCAAAAGCATCATCCAGTATATCGCTTCCGATTTCTTTTTTTGATATCCGTCGTTCAAGACCATTTAATCTGAGCATGACTTCTTTTCCGATTTTTTTTAACTCTGATTTG
>JAUWJK010000058.1 GCA_030607735.1 Candidatus Bathyarchaeota archaeon | reverse complement strand
AGTTATTTCGGTTCTAACACCATCCTTGTCCAAAGACCTTTTCACTTTTGCATGAATCTCGCTTGAAAAACTGGGCCATCCACACCCTGAATCAAACTTGCTTTCAGATCGATAAAGTGGAGTTCTGCATAATTTACAAACATAAGTACCTTTATTCCAAAAGTGGTTATACTTTCCATTGAAGGGTCTTTCGGTTCCTTTTTTTAATATTACCTCTTCTTCTTCTTTGGTAAGCTTAGTGTACTTAGGAGTTTTATCAGGCATAACCTACACTCAACCTATTCTTAGGATTTTAGAACTAATAATACTAACTAAAGTTAAAAACTAATAAAATTAATCAAATAATTATCAACTTTAGAGTCAGTTAGCCCTTTGATCAAAATTAGCAAATTTTTGCTAATAGGTAGGTAGGAAAAGCTGTAATAATTTTTGTTTTTATAGTTTTTCCCAAGAGATTGTCTGAACTTTTTATTACTATGGGTTTATAGGTAAAATTTCTACCTATCCAAGATGAAGGTTTTTTTCCAATTTCATCAATGAGAACATCACCAATCCAACCCTCCCAGTGTTTATTTTTTGTTATTGAAATCTTTCTGGTGAGATTAGCTGTTTCAGTGGTTCTTCTTTTGATTTCTCTTAAATCTACTAAGTTATCTTTTATTTTTGCAGCCATAGTTTTTGGACGTGCAAAAAATTTTGACACATTTACTATGTCTGGATTGATATCTTTTATTAATTGGAGGGTGTTGGAAAAAGCGTTTAGGTTTTCACCAGGAAATCCGCAAATTACATCAGTAGCGATAGTGATATCAGGTATTGCTGCTCTAAATTTTGTGATTATATCTTTGAACTGCTCTACTGAGTAAAATCTTCGCATTTTTTCTAAGATAAGATCATCTCCACTTTGAACAGGTAAATGCAAAAATTTGAAGATTTTTGGATTATGAAAAATATCAATTAAATCCTTGAGGATCGGTTGTACCATATTGGGGTTTATCATTCCCAAACGTAAATAAAAAGTTCCTTTGATATTGCATAAGTACTGTAATAATTCAACGATATTTGTTCCTATATCTTTTCCATAACATCCAACATCTTGTGAAGTAATCCAGAATTCTTTAACTCCAGCTCTTAAGTCTTTTTTTACCCTAAAAACGATATCTGGTATAGAATAACTTCTAAGATTACCCCGAGCAAAAACTACACAACAATAGGCACATGAACCTAAACAACCATAATTAACAGGAATTGCACTGATTACAGGATTTGACTTTTTACTGGGAAGGGATAAATCAGGCTTTGAATCTAAAGCATTTCCCAGATCTATCACATTTTCACCTTTTATGACACGTTGAACTACATTTACAATAGTCTCACCAGCTGCCGGACCTATAAGACCATCATATCGTACTTCTCGTAGTAAGCGTTCAAAATTAATAACTGGCAAGCAACCGGCAACAATAACCTTCTTATTTTTAGGAAAATTCTTCAGCGCAGATACTATTCGATTTTCAGTTGGACCTTTTACAGCACAGGAATTAAAGATAACTATATCAGCTTCCAAAATGGAAGATACTTGCTCATAACCTGCTTTCAGTAGACAACCAAGCATTACCTCTGAATCAGCTAGATTTGCAGAACATCCGTAGCTCTTTACAAAAACGCGCATTCCCATTCAACGTAATACATTAGATGCATAATTAAGAAATAAAAACATAGAGGTTTGGATGTGCCAAAATTTACATTAATTTGCAACATGGCATACGGTATACTTATAAGCTGATGTACAGACATGTTTGAGACATATTTGTAACATAACATATAGAAGTATAACTTCTAATCATTCATTTCTACTCTACTCAGGGAGAGAGAATAAGTGAAACTAATTACATTACACCTTCCAGAAACATACATAGCAGCTCTGGACCAACTTGTTGATGAAAGATTCTATCCAAACAGATCTGAGGCAATACGTATAGCTATCAGAGATCTAATAAGCGAAGAAGTATGGAGGAGAAACGATTGACTAGACATACAACTGAAGAAAACATTTTAAAATGCACATCAACAGTAACTGAAAATAAGGCTTTTGAAAATCTATGTAATCCAATAGACAATAACTCATTACTATTATATGACATACCAACAAGTTCTAATCTAGAAAAAGAGCTCGAGATTGACCACATTGCCAGAGACATAACAATAACGCAAAATATTGTGGAAAAACTTATGCATAACCTCTATGATCTTGAAAAAAAAGTAATACCAGAAAGTTCAGCTAAAATAGAATTAGATATAGACCTCTATCAGATGGAAGACTACTAAAACTCCAGGTTATGCAAAAAAGAGTTTAAAAAATTTTTCTATATTTTTTAGGATTAAGATTTTTTAATAAAAGGTAACAAGTGTTATTTCCGTTTAGTTATTCGCGCGTATTTTTGTTTTAGCCGCATCGATAACGTTAAAGGATTTCCAAAAACTTGACATCTCTTTTCTAATATTGCCTTAATTATACTATCAACATTCAAATCAGCTTCTAAAACAGTGTAAGCTAATCCAATTGATTCAGGATTATGGGCATCAGTCCCTGCAACATGAGCTAGATTCAATTGTTGCGCAATTTTGATAGACTTTTTCTTACAGTATAAAAAAGGAAAAGCTGAAGAATTAATAGTTTCAATAGCATCAAATTTTTCAGTTATATTTTTCCCTAAACTTCCTTTAAACCAAGCAAAGGGATGACAAGCTACTGCCAAACCACCTGCTTTATGAATGCAATCAACAGTATCATCTACACTCATATTTCTGGGAATGTTTTGTTTGACATTTAAACCAACTACATGACCACATTCTGTAGAAACTTCTATTCCTGGAATGATTAACAAATCAGTTTTTTTAGCTAAAGTTAATGCCCCAGCTATTTGATTATGATCAGTTATTGCTACTGCATCCAATGATCGTTTTTTCGCAAAAACAGTAAGATCTTTTGAAGTTATTATTGAATCAGAAGAATACGTTGAGTGTACATGAAAATCAACTCTAACTTGTTTCTTCAATAACAATTTTTCTTTCAAAATGATCAACTGTGACGTTGTCTTATCGATTTTAGTTTGTTTTCAAGTTGATCCTCATCATCGTCTATTTTATTAAATAGAGGTTCTGATTTGTTTATTTCATGTCCAGCTTTCAGAGGTATTAACGCATCATTCCATGATGCAGTTTTTTTATCAGTTGAAAAGTTTAGTATCTGACAGATTTTTTTTGCTGTATTGGGCATAAAAGGAGCTGAAACTATTGCAATCGCTTTCACTATTTGAGCAGATACAAAAAAAACATTTGCTGCTTTTTGTTTGTCAGTTTTTATTAAATTCCAAGGTTCATTTTCGTTAAGATATTGGTTTCCAAGCCTACTTAAACTGATTAAAGTGTTTGTTGCTGATTGAAGCTGCAAATTTTCAAAAGCATTGGATATAGATTCAACTATATTTTTTATTTTTTCTAAAATTGAATTATCAGCAGGAGATAGATTTACAGGTTCTGGGATTTTTGACTCAAAGTTAGAATTAATAAACTTTAAAGTTCTGTGTATAAAATTACCAAAAGTATCGTTAAGATCTGAATTTATTTTCTCACGAAATGAATCCCAAGAGAAGTTTGAATCTTTAGTTTCAGGTCGTGTTGCCAATAAAAAGAAACGCCACCAGTCCACAGGAAACATTTCCAATGCTTCATCTATCCAAATACCTACTCTTTGGCTCTTTGAGGCTTTTTTTCCTTTAAATTGAAGAAACTCTGTTACAGAAACATTCCAAGGAAGATTATAATCTTCTCCTGAAGCTAATAACAATGCAGGAAGAATTATTGTGTGAAAAGGTATGTTATCTTTTCCTACGAAATAAAACGTTTTAGCTTTCTTATTTAACCAAAAATCACGCCATTTTTCAGGTTCACCAATATTCTGAGAATATTCAATAGTAGCTGAGAGATATCCTAAAACTGCTTCAACCCAAACATAGATCGTTTTACCTTCAGCTCCTGGAAAGGGAGCAGGTATACCCCAAGCAATATCACGAGTCACTGCCCTTGGCTTCAAACCTTCTTTGATCCAGTTCAAACTAAAATTTTTAGCAGTAACAGGAAGTTGTTGGTTATCAGTAAGATATTTTTCAAGTTTACTTGAAAGTTTTGAGAGGTCAATATACCAATGAGTGGTAGCTTTAACAATTGGAGTATTATTACATAGAACACAATAAGGATCTATCAAATTTGTGGGCTCTAGAAGACGTCCACACATGTCACATTGATCTCCACGAGCTCTAGTGCAATTGCAATTAGGACAAGTACCTTCCACAAATCTATCTGGAAGATAGCGGTTATCATGTTTACAGTAGAGCATTTGAATTTCTTTCGAAAAAATATAACCATTATCATATATTTTCATCAAAAGATCTTGAACAAATTTTTTATGAACAGGACTTTCTGTTCGAGTATAATTATCAAACGATGCTCCCCACTTTTGAAATAATTCAGTTACATAAGCATGATTTTTATCAGTTAATTCTTTTGGAGATACGCCTTGTTTTATTGATTCAACTTCTATTGGCGTACCATGTTCATCTGATCCACTTACCATAATTACATCGTCACCGCGTAATCTATAGTATCGTGCTACGACGTCAGCTGAAAGAATGGAACCTACTAGATTCCCTAAATGCGGTGTAACGCTAATGTAAGGCCATGCGGATGTAATCAAGATTTTGTTAACTTCACAACACTCTCCAACGCTAATATGTTAAACGTGCATAAAATTGTAATTTCTATTACATAATTAATAGTAAGATTTTATTTACTTTTTTAGTAATATATATTAATTTATGAAACATTTTTCAACTTTTCATTTATTTTACAATAAAATACTGTAGACAGTCTATAAGTGTTTAGTATGAGTACTATTTTGTTGCCCAAATACACTACTCTTTTGAAGGTTGTTTTGTGCCTTCAAGTCCAATTACCATCAAATTGGTGTTACTTCTCCTAAGAATTTTCCAGGTTCATCATATTCACAAATAGAATACTTGTGTTTGTGGATTTTATTGTATTTTTTAATACAGCGCAAATGAGCAGGACCCGCCCATGTTACTTCCTGAGCTGTTATTGTAGATGTAATCATATTCTTGTTTTTATCTGACAGTCTACATATCCGACAAATCGCTGATATATCACCACAACCAATACCCATTAAACCACCAAAGTTCACTCAAAGAACATTGTTCATATGAAAAAATCATTTTTGCTATTAATAAATTTCAAACAAACATGCAATAGACTTTTTCCGGAAAAAAATGATTTCCAACTACAAAGAAATTCCTATAAGTCACATAACAATTTGAAACAGGCTACCTCACATTGACCGCTTTCTTTTTGTCTAAACGCAATATCCTTATGTGCGTATTTCAAGAATTAGTTATCGTAGTAATATGAAATCTAAAAGAGCACCATTTTTTGAAGTTATCGCTGGGGTATTGATGGTTGTTATAGGTTTTATCTTATGGTGGTGGTCAAAGCAATTAATTTGGATACAGATTTACCCGCAACCTATTGCAAAATCTCTGATTGAAAGCGTACCTTTAGTTTTTTGGGCAACAGGAGTTATCCTTGTAATAGACGGATTCAGAAGAAGGTTAACAAACAATCAAACAAGGTTTTCGCTATAAAGATCTAAGACAAAAAAGAAAAATGGTTATGAAAGATTACATTTTTTCAGAAGTTGTTTCCATCTCTTGTCGGTGATATTTTGAACTTCGTCAAGAAGAGCTTTGTTTTCTGGTTTAAACATGTGTCTGAATCTTCCTTGGCCTTTGAGATAATCGGAAACTGGTTTCTTTTTTTGTGGTGCTAAAGATAGAAGTTTGCTAGGTGAAGATAGTTTATAGTTTCCGTTTACTGCTTCCCAAATTGGAAAAACACATGTCTCAACTGCTAGCTTTGAGTATTCGATAGATTTCGCAGGATTACTTCTCCAGCCTCTTGGACATGGAGCAAAAACATGGAGAAAAGCTGGGCCTTCAACTTCCAAGCCTTTTCGGACCTTTGTAATTAGGTCACGCCAGTAATAAGGTGATGCAGTTGCTACATACTCCATATTATGAGCTATCATTATATCGGCTAATGGTTTTTTGTACTCTAGTTTTCCTGGTACAGAGCTACCTGCGGGTGAGGTTGTTGTAGCTGCACCATGTGGAGTCCCACTGCTTCTTTGAATTCCAGTATTCATGTAAGCTTCATTATCATAAAGCAAAAATAAGAAGTCATGACCTCGTTCAACTGCTCCTGAAAGTGCCTGAAAACCTATATCAAAGGTTCCTCCATCTCCTGCAATTGCTATTACATCTACATGTTCTTGACTTATGCGACCTTTTTTCTTCATTATCTTTAATGCAGCTTCAATTCCTGAGGCGTTTGCAGCAGCTGTTTCAAATGCCGTGTGCAACCATGGTGTAGCCCATGAGGTGTACGGATAAATCGAGGAAACTACTTCCATACAACCAGTAGCTTCAGTAACTATTGTTGGTCCACGAGTTGCTTTCATTACTAATTTTAGTACAGTTGCAGGTACACATCCTGCACATGCTCGATGACCTGGGAGGAATAAATCGGGTTTATTGGCTATTTCTTTTGCGGTAAATTTCCATTCTTGAGTTGTCATTTATTTTCATTCCTTTGTTAGTCTCTTAATCCCAAATATTTTATTGGTTGATCAATTGTTTGTTTTGTTAGTATCTGCTGTAAATCTGAGTATATAGTCCTCAATTGTGTTGGACTTGTGTCTCTGCCTCCTAAACCGTAGATGTAATTTACAATAAATGGTCTTGGGTTGGAGTCATAAAGCGCATTCCTAATTTCATGGAAAGTTGGGCCACCATTTCCTCCAAAACTCATGCTTTTGTCCATCACAGCTATAGCTTTTACATTGCTTAAGGCAGTTCGAATATCTTCAGAGGGAAATGGTCTAAAAGTGCGGATTCTAAGAAGTCCGGCTTTGATTCCTTCGTTTCTTAGTTGATCAACTATTGTTTTCATTGTTCCTGCAGTTGATCCTATACATATCACGGCAATTTCCGCGTCTTTGAGATAGTATTCGTCAATTAGTCCATTTCCGTATTTTCGGCCACTTATTTCGCCGTATTCTTTGTTAACATTTTGAATAACCATTAGTGCATTGCTCATAGCTTCTTCTTGTTGTCGTTTAAACTCAAAGTAATAGTTTTGAAGAGCTATGGGTCCCATGGTCATTGGATTTTTTGGATCTAATCTAAAGGGAGCTAATTTGCCTTCATGTGTAAGCACGTTTGCTATCTTTCGAATTCCAACATATTCTTTTACTGTTTCATCTGAAAACGTTTCCACATTCTCTAAAGTATGACTAAGAGTAAAGCCGTCAAGTCCAACCATCACAGGTAACAAAACGTTACTATTCTCTGCGATTTTGAAAGCCTGTATTATTGAATCATATGCTTCTTGAGAATTTTCGGCATACATTTGAATCCATCCACTATCTCTTTGAGCCATGCTATCAGAGTGATCTCCATGAATATTTAGGGGAGCTGAGAGGGCTCGATTAGCTATAGCCATTACAACTGGAACTCGACAACCAGAAGCGACAAAGAGCATTTCGTGCATTAAAGCTAATCCTGCAGAAGCTGATGCAGTAAAAGCTCTTGCACCAGTAGCTGAAGCAGCTATAGATGCAGCCATTGCACTATGTTCTGATTCTGTGCAAATAAATTCAGTTTCAACTTCTCCATTAGCAACGTATTCGCTAAACTGTTCTACAATAATTGTTTGAGGTGTAATTGGATAAGCAGCAACCACATCTACATCTGATTGTTTAGCTGCAAATGCAACTGCCTGATCTCCAGCCAATGCGACCATTTTTTGTTTAAGATTTTTCATCATTTGTTTCACCTTATTCCAATTTCATGGTTATGGCTTTAGTTGGACATTCATTAGCACATATTCCACAACCTTTACAATAACTCATATCAAATTCAATATCTTTTTTATCAGGAACCCAGTTAATTGCACCATCGGGACAAAAAATAACACAAGTTAAACACCTAACACATTTCTTCACATCCCTAATCGGCGTATATGTTTTCCAATCTCCAGTCAAAAAACTTTTACTTGATTTCGAACAAACACCTGCAGGTGCAATCTCTTTCCAGTTTTTATTTTTAGATGTCATGCTTGTTTTGCCTCTGTGTATGCTTCTTGAATAACAGCAAAATTTTTCTCAGCTATATCAACTCTAAAACGTTCTTTAACTGTTTGTTCAATTGTTTCTAAAGAAACGATATTTGTCGCTTTGGCTACAGTTCCTAGCATGGCTGTATTAGTTATTGGTAATCCCAAAATTCTTAACGCAATTTCTGTTGCGGGAATGACCCAAAGGGTTCCTTTTTCTGTTTTTAGAGTTTCTCTAACTTTAGCAGGACTCTCAGTAGAATTAACTATTATTGTTCCATTATCGACTAAACCTGAAGCAACTGGAACTGTTTTCATCAATGTTGGATCGAGGACAACAACTATATCTGGTTTATAAACTGCACAATGAATCCTAATTGGACTATCGCTTATGCGCGTAAAAGCTGCTACTGGAGCACCCATCCTTTCAGGACCAAATTCTGGAAATGATTGAATATATTTGCCTTCTTTTAGAGCAGCTCGAGCCAATAACTCACTAGCTGTCCAAGCTCCTTGACCACCTCTACCGTGCCATCTGAACTCTATTATTTCTTTCAAATTTGTACCCCTTTGTTTACAATTTTGGCTTTCCCAATTAGTAGTAATAATCCTTCATATACATTTTTATTAAAAAAAATAATACACCAAAATAAAAAAAAGTTTTTAGTAATAGTTTGAAAAATTTAAAGATTGAAAATTAAATTTAGAATACACAACTAAATGAACTCAAAGGCTAACCTTAAATACTTTTATAGAACTCAAAAAGGCATATGCCGTTTTATTTGCCGCCGTGGCTCAGCCCGGTAGAGCGACTGGCTGTTAACCAGTTGGTCATAGGTTCGAATCCTATCGGCGGCGCCATTAAACTTATTTTACCAATTAAAACCCAATTTAACGTTATTTCAGTAAAAGATTATTCAGCCCTAAAGAACAAATTCGAATTTTATCGACACTATCATAATATAATATATTCCTTGAAGATAAAATAGTTAAAAACGATTTATAGAAAAAAAGTTAGAAAAGATATTTAGATTTAAGCAAATTTCCACAAAAAGGACAATATTCGTAGGTTTCGTATGTGATTTCTTTACTACATTTAGGGCATTTTCGAATACAAACAGGTTTCTTAACTAGATCAAGTTTCATCAACTGATTAGTTATAGCTTTTACCCATCGATAATTTAACATTTTCATTTGATTTGACTTCTCTTTATCCATGTTTGCTTCTAGAGAATCGCTTATCAACCAAGAAGTACTCAATGATAATGAAAGTTCAAGTGATTCCCCATTTTTTAGTTTTAACTTAAATGAACTTTGATCCGAAAAAGACTCAGTTTCAACATACACATCCTCAATAGTATTCAAAGAAACTACCTGCTCTGGTTTCCAATCGACATCAAAAACACCTTCATCTTTAAAAATAATTAGATTCTTGTTTGTTAATATTAACTTTTTACCTAAACCTAAGGGACCATTATCCAACACTATTTTTTCATCCCTCTCTAAATTCATTTTTCAAACCTCAATTAATTCTAACTAGTTATAGTTTTAAATCTTGT
>JAUWJK010000047.1 GCA_030607735.1 Candidatus Bathyarchaeota archaeon | reverse complement strand
TGAACTGCAATTACCAATTCCTATTAGAGCAACTTTAACTTGTGACAATTTGGACACCTTTTATGGACTTTTCTTATAGTGAAGTCTTATAAAAACCATCTCCATGAAGTTCTTGTTCTAATACTTGCTAAAATAGGACTCTTTCATTAAAGCTACCATAAATTATTCTTACCTTCAAAAACTCTTCTTATTAACAACGAATTCTACCTCGAGTTCTAATTAAGAATACTTTATTTTACATATAAGTTATAAAAACAATAAAGAACAGAGGGAGATCGCTATCACGTTAATTTGCAAACTGTTTGGTCTATTTTTATGGCAACCTTTTAATTTCTTTATTTTCCTTAAGCTAAAAAAGGGTTATTATAATGATTAATAAAAAAGAACCCGATAAATTTTTAGTTCTTAATGAACTAGCTCGCCGGAGAGGTTTTTTTTGGCCATCATTTGAGATTTATGGTGGAATTGGTGGTTTTGTTACTTATGGTCCTTTAGGAAAAAAATTAAAGTTAAATATCGAATCTAAACTTAGAGATATTTTTGTTAATAAAATAGGAATCTTTGAGATAGAATCTTCAATTATCACACCTGGCAAAGTTTTTGAATCATCTGGACATGTAAATCACTTCAAGGAACCAATGGTTGAATGTTTTAATTGTAATGAACGCTTTCGAGCCGATCATTTGATAAATGAAAAATTGGGAATTTCATTAATTGATATTGAACAAAAGAGTTTAGCTGAAATAGCAGAAGTTATTAAAAAAAACAAAATTGAATGTCCAGAATGCAATCATAACTTTAAAGAGCCAACCCAATTCTTAACAATGTTTAAAACCACTATTGGTCCTTACTCAGGAGCTATTGGTTATGGTAGACCTGAAGCTGCTCAAAGCATTTTTGTGGAATTCAACCGCTTATATAATATGGCGCGCGAGAAACTGCCTTTTGGAGTAATCCAAATTGGTCACGCTCTTCGGAATGAAATCTCCCCTAGGCAAGGATTAATACGACTTAGAGAGTTTACTATTGCCGATTTGGAATTCTTTTTTGACCCTGAAGTAGCAGACTGTAGTATGATTAACGAAGTGAAAAACGAAATTTTGCCAATTTTGTTGGCCGAAAAACGAGAAAAAGGCTTAGAAGATACAATAAATATAACCGTACGAGAAATCTTGGACAAAAAAATAGTCTGTTCTGAATGGCAACTTTTCTTTATGGTTATGGCTAAAAAACTACTACTTTCAATTGGTGTACCAATTGAAAAACAGCGGTTTATTGAAAAGCTTCCGTGGGAAAAGGCACATTATGCGACTCAGTGTTTTGATCAAGAAGTTTATGTGACTCGGTGGGGTTGGATAGAAGTTTCTGGGCATGCTTATAGAACTGATTTTGATCTAAATTGTCATATGCAAGCGAGTGGAGCGGATTTTAGGGTTTTCAAAGAACTTGAAAAACCTATTGTTAAAAAACAGTTGACAGTTAAACCAAAAATGGCTATTATAGGTCCAGAGTTTAAAGATAAAGCTGCAGAACTTGTGGAATCTCTTTTAAAAATTCCAGCGGAAGAAATAGTTGAGTCGTTAGAAAAAAAAGGTTACTATTTGGTTGGGGATAAGAAAATATCATCAAATCATGTGGAAATTATACAACAAAAAAATATTATTCGAGGTAAACGTTTCATTCCGCATGTAGTGGAGCCAAGTTTTGGTTGTGATCGACTCTTTTATGTTGCTTTGGAATATGCTTTGACAACTAAAGATGATCGGAATATTTTGAGTTTCCCTATAACCATTGCACCAATTCAAATTGGGGTTTTTCCTTTGGTTAATAAGGATGGTTTAAACAAAAAATCAAAAAGAATAGCTGCTTTCCTCCGTACTGAAGGTTTGTTAGTTGAATTTGATGATACAGGATCCATTGGGCGAAGATATGCACGTGCAGATGAAGCAGGAATTCCGTTATGTATCACAGTTGATTATACCACTTTGGACAATGATACTGTGACAATACGCGATCGTGATTTGTGGGATCAAATTAGAGTTCCTTTATGTGATCTATCCTTTTTATTGAGTGATTATTTTAAAGAGAAAATAAAGTTCAAAGATTTTGGTGATTTCATTAAATCCAAGTAGTTATCTTTTTTAGTGGACCTGTTTAATAGAATTCAGTCAATATATTGATTATTTGCGGGCGAGAAAATTTTGGTACTTCCAGCAGAAACTGAACAACGAGTGAAACGTAGAGCTATGAGTGCTTGTCGCGATAGTCTACGAAAGGTTTTAGATGTAAACAGAAAGATTCCTCAAATGGCTGAATTTTTTTTAAAGGATGATAAAGAAGGTGCTAGGAACCTCTTTATTGAAATAAAGAAAGGTGAAGAAGAGGTTGTAAAAGCTAGGCGTCTTGTTTCTCAAGAACTTTCAGAAATTGGAGCTATTTTATTAAGCCGAGAAGATTTTCTTAGGTTTACTAATCTTTCAAGTGAAATAGGGGACTTTTCAGAAGGAATTGCTTATTATTTATTGGAAATAATGGAGCATAAATGGAAAGTTCCAGAGGACATTAAAAAGGATTTATTTAAACTCACTGATGCTGTACTTGAATCGGTGCTTAAATTAAGAGAGGTAATGATGGTTTTGACTTATGGTTCTGCTAAAACTTTAGAAAAAGCTACTGATGTTGAGGTTGCAGAAAGAACTGTTGATGATTTATTTAGAGCTTTAACTATAAAAACACTTAATAGCAAACTTGATACGCCAGTTTTATTGCTTTTAAGAGATATCCTTCAAATGTTAGAAAATTCGGCTGATAAAGCTGAAGATGCAGCTGATGCAGCACGTATGTTATCCTTTACAATGTAGCAGAGAGCGAAAAAACTTTATGGCGAAAACCAAAGCTGAGTTAATCGACAACTTTCTAGTTGTATGGGATCCAAAAAATGGTTCAGAATTGTATAAATTAGGTTATTATGGTAAACCTCTTGGAATTTCAAAACCAAAAATACCAGAGTTTAAAGTGCCTTTAATATTAGATTTGATGGAAGGTTTATTTCTCACTGAGAACGGAAAATTGGTGATTACTCAGGGTCCTAAGAAGAGAAAAGTTGGATTAGCTAAACTAAAAAACAAGGTAAAAATGCTCTATGAATCTTTTGATGAAAAATATGCTATTTACAAAGATTTAAGGAACAGCGGTTTAATTGTCACTCCTGGCATAAAATTTGGATGCGATTTTGCGGTTTATAAGTATGGACCAGGACTTGAACATGCGCCATATATGGTCTCTGTAAAACCAGTGGGTTCACGTGTTTCTGCTACAGAAATTGTGAAAGCTGGTAGATTAGCTACAACAGTGCGAAAACGTTTCATAATTGGTGTGCCAGATTTAAAGTCAAATACTGCAGAGTATTTGATATTTAAATGGTTTAAAGCTTAATTGCTCATTAGAACCTGATTTTCAAAATTTCCTCTAACTTTTTGATGAGGATAAATTTTTGTTGCAGATATATTGCAACCTTCTTCTATTACCACATTATCTCCAATTACCGAAATTGAATTTACTTTTGTAGGCTTTTTATTATTTGACAGAATTGTTACATGTCTTCCAACAATACTGTTTGATATAACTGCATTATCTTCAATTATAGTTCTATCTAGTATTGCTGAATTTTCGATTTTCACCCCTTTTCCAATCCTAGAAAAATTGTCGATACAAGAATTGACTATCTTTGCTCCTTCCTCAATCAAGCAATGTCTTCCAATCACTACTGCACCTTCAATCTCAATTTTTCCTTGTTTGACTTTTCGAATTATCTCTTGTCTTCTTTTGGCTGAATCCTGGCTTTCTCCTTGAACCCAAATTTGACGTTTTTCATCTATTCTTCCCCCAAAATCTTTTAACATGTTAAAGCCACCGTGGAGGAGATTATTCATAGCTTTTAAATAGTTGTTTGGAGTCCCAACATCAAACCATTTACCTTTTAATATGTAACCGTAGATCGGGAGTTTGGAGTCTGTTAAATAAGGAATGAAATCATAACCAAAATCCAATCTATTTTTAGTTTCAATTATTTTTTTAACTCCTTTTTCTTTGAAAATCTTCCTTATTTTTGGGGACATAACATACAAGCCTGTGTTAGCCAAATTACTTGGCGCATCTTTTGGTGGAGGTTTTTCGACAAAACATTTAATCCTGTTATTTTTATCGATGTCAGCAATACCTAATCCTTCTACGTTTTCCACTTTCCTTAGAACAATGGTCATCATTGCCTCCTTTTCACGATGGAATTTAATAAGATCTTTAATGTCAATTTCAAAAATATTATCTCCTTGAACTGCAAAAACAGGAGATCCAATATCGTAGTACTCCATATTTATTCTCGTAGAGTCTGCACTTCCAAGATCTTTGATGTTTGGTTGATATTTTATGTGAATTCGAGGTTTTATATTATATCTTATAGAAAAACCATGACCTGAACCAAAATAATCACACAAATCTCGATAATTTGTATATCCTTTAACTCCAAAAATGAAATTACGAATACCCTGACGAGCAAGAGATAAGAGTGAAAATTCAACCAAAGGTCTGTTTAGAAGTCTTAAAGCTGCTTTACTTGTTTCAGCTGTCAATGGCAAAAGTCGAGTTGCTTTTCCTCCTACAGGAATAATCACACGTAACCTTTCCGGAAAATAATCATCCCCGACTAATGGACCATATCTACTACCCAAAAACATCACCGATACTTAACTAATATGATTATACGAGAATCGTATTAATCTTTTTTAGATATTTTAGTTTTATCGTAAGTATGTGCATATTTTGGAGGATTAAGAAACTGCAAACTTTTCATATTTTACTTTTCTTATAAGTTGGCAATTTTAACATGTAGACAGTGACAACAACAGCTACTATTATCATTATTATTTGCATTGGCAGAACCAAAAATGATGGCAAAATTCGATCTAAAAAGAAAATTGTTGAAATCCCAATCGTTACCCAAAGAACTGTTAAAGCGATTATTTTGGTTTTTCTAGGAATTCCTCTGCCTTCTTGATAGTTTTTGATGTAATTTCCAAACAACTTGTTATTTAACAACCATTTGTGCATCTTTGGAGAACTTTTATAGTAACAAGCTGCAGATGCTAACAAGAAAGGAGTAGTTGGGAGAATAGGTAACACGATGCCAATTGCTCCTAAAAATAAACAAATAGTGCCAGCGATAAACCATAAACCTCCAATTATTTTCATCCATTTTGTTGGAGATTTTACATTTTTTATATTTTTTTTCGACATTAGAGGTCCTCTTTGGTTAAAGAAAATAAGATTTATACTTAAGTATTATACACTAAGCTTTATCTTGAATCTAATTAGGAGAATTTTAATACTTATTTAAAAATATTTCTTGGATACGAAAGGTTTGACTATTATGCATAAAACTGTTGGAATAATACATTTGATACGACCCATTAACTGTATTATGATGGGGTTCACAGTATTTGTTGGCGTTATTCTATCCAATCCAGTTTTTGAGTTTATCAATTGGACAAATATCCTATTTGGTTTTGGGACAGGTTTTATGTTAACAGCAGCAGCTATGATCATCAATGATTATTACGATCGGACAATTGACGCGATTAATGAACCCTCCAGGCCAATTCCTAGCGGTTTGATTTCTACTCGTGAAGCTTTATCACTATTTTTTACTGTTTCTATAATTGGATTTGTTTTTGCTTATTTTACTAGTGTTTTATGTTTGTTAGTTGCGTGTATTTCTTGGATAATAGTTGTGGTTTATGTTACAGTTGGTAAAAAAAGTGGATTGCCTGGCAATTTTCTTGTAAGTACTTGTGTTGCAATTCCTTTCATATATGGTAGCATTATTGCATTGGATACTATTGTGTCAAGTGTTCTAATTTTTGCTTTTATGGCTTTTCTTTCAAATACTGGTAGAGAAATAACCAAAGGAATTGTTGATGTAAAGGGTGATAAAACTGAAGGCGTGAAAACAATTGCTACTATTTTTGGGTCAAAAAGTGCAGCGTATGTAGCTGTAGTGTTTTATCTATTGGCTGTTTTTCTAACTCCAATTCCTATTATTTTGCGTCTAGTTTCTATTTGGTTTATTCCATTAATTGTTGTTACAGATGTTGCTTTTCTTGTTTTTTCTGTTCTTCTTCTTAGAGATTATTCGAGAAAAAATGCTAAGAAAATAAAGAATTTTATTTTGTTTTGTTTTATCTTAGGATTATTGAGTTTTTTGGTCGGTGTTATTACCTAATCGCTTTTATTAAGGGTGAAAATCTTCATTAATCTGTTTATTTCTATCCTTAAAACATCTATACTTTTATTGTAAATTGCCTCTTTGTTTTAGATTTTGTTCTTTTGTATATAGGAGCATGTTTTGTGTATGTTAGGAATAAATAAGTACTTTTTTTAGAGTTTCTAATTGAGAATACTAAAATGTCTGAACGCTTTGCTAAAAAATGGGAAATTAAGCGAAAAGATTCTTCATTTTTGAATAACTTGCGCGAGAGTGTTACACCGCCCAAGCCATTAAAACCACGTATGGATTATGCGATAAAACGTTTGAATCTGCAAATTAGCAGCTTAGATAAGGCTGCAGACAGATTCAACAAAAAAGATGGAGATCTTTTTAAGAAAATTGTAGATGCCTATGGTCAACATGATTCTGCACGAGCTAACATTTACGCTAGTGAGTTAGCTGAAGTTCGGAAAATGGAAAAAATGGTTATGAATTCCAAATTAGCTTTAGATCAGGTATTATTACGTTTGGAAACTGTATCTGAATTTGGGGATATAGTGTCTACTTTGGGACCTGCAATAAGTGTGTTGCGTTCTGTGGGTGCAGGGATCGTCGGTGTTTTGCCGGAAGCAGAAAATGAGTTAGGTGATATTGGCAATATGTTGAGTGGATTAATGTTTGATGTCGGTCAAAGTTCTGGGTTAAACATAAATTTTAACTCAGTCAATGAAGATGCTTCAAAAATTCTGTCTGAAGCTGCAACTGTTGCAGAACAAAAAATTAGTGCGAATCTACCTAATTTGCCAAATGATTTGCCTACAGGCTTTCGAAGAGAAAGCACAAACTAAACCCACCTTTTCCTTTTTTTATTAATTACATTATTTTATTTTTTTGTTTTTTCACATGCAACAAAATGTCCATTTCCAACATCAACTAGTTTTGGGACATTCTTTACACAATTTTGATCTTTATCGTAGGTACATCTGGCTTCAAATCTACATCCAACTGGAGGATTAATCGGACTTGGGACTTCGCCAGTTAGAATGATTCTAGTTTTTTTCGCAAGAGGATCAGGTATTGGAATTGAAGAAATAAGAGCTTTTGTATATGGATGAAGGGGCTCCTCAAATAAATCCTCGGTTTTTGCTACTTCTACAATTCTTCCCATATACATTACAGCTACCCGATGACAGATGTGGCGTACAGTGCTTAAATCGTGAGATATATACAAGAAAGTTGTTTTAAATTTCTGTTGTAATTCTGTAAGAAGATTTAAGATTTGAGCTCGAACCGAAACATCCAAAGAAGCAACAGGTTCATCTGCAATTAATAACGTTGGTTCGACAGCTAAAGCTCTTGCAATACATATTCTCTGTCTTTGTCCACCGCTAAACTCGTGAGGATACCTTTCTGCATGATATTCCTCTAAACCTACCAACTTTAACAATTCATAAAGTCTTTGATAACAAAATTTTTTGGGTACTAACTTATGAATAATTAAAGGTTCAATAATTATGTCAGATACTGTCATTCTCGGATCTAATGACGCATAAGGGTTTTGAAATACATATTGGATCTTGCGTCTGAGTTTTAATTTTTCTTCTTTATTTTTAGATTTAAATATAGATACAATATCTTTTCCCTCAAAATTGATTTTCCCACTTGTTGGTGGATCTATATAAAGTATGGCTCTTGCAGTAGTAGTTTTTCCGCATCCGCTTTCTCCTACCAAACCAAAAGTTTCTCCTTTGTTAATCGAAAAACTTACTCCGTCAACAGCATGAATAAGACCAACTTGTTTATTGAACACTATTCCTTTGCTGGCTATTGGAAAATATTTTACTAGATTCTGGATTTCTAGAATTGTATTCTTAATTGTTTGAACCTCCTAGTGGAGATTTTAAATTGATTTCAGTTGCTCGTAAACATGCTACTTTATGTCCTGGTTCGATTTCTGTTAGCTCAGGAATTTTTTTTGTACATATTTGTTGAGCATATTCACAACGTGGATGGAATCTGCATCCCTTTGGTGGTTTTATCAGGTTTGGTATTGATCCTGGAATAACGTTGAGTTTTTCTGTTTTTAGAGCTAAGCTGGGAACTGCTGTTAGAAGAGCTTGTGTATAGGGATGTTTTGGATTGTAAAAAATTGTTTTTGTATCAGCTGTTTCACACACTCGTCCCGCATATAAAACAGTTATTCTATCAGCTGTGTCTGCCACTACACCCATATCATGAGTGATTAGAATCATTGACATTCCAAGTTTCTTTTTTAAATTTTTCATTAATTCTAGAATTTGTGCTTGAATTGTAACATCCAGGTTAGTTGTTGGTTCATCAGCTATCAATAAATTTGGTTGACTGGCTAGAGCTCTGGCAATTGCCATTCTTTGTTTCATGCCTCCACTTAACTGATGGGGGTAGTTCCAAATTTTTATTTCTGGATCTGGTATCTCAACAAGTCTAAATAACTCTATGGCTTTTTCCAAAGCTTCCTTTTTACTGATTTTTTGGTGGCGAAGAATGACTTCAACTAGTTGATTTGCTATTGTGAAAACAGGATTTAGAGAAGTTGCTGGATCTTGAAATATGTAAGCAATCTCTTTTCCACGGATATCCTGAAGGGTTTTCTCTTTTTTCTCTACAAGATTTTCTCCTTTGTAGATAATTTTTCCTTCAACGATTTTTCCTGGGCTTGGAACTATTCTAATTATTGATAAAGCAGTTACAGATTTTCCAGATCCTGACTCACCTACTAGTCCTAAAGTTTCTCCTTCATTAACATCAATGTTTACTCCGTCAACTGCTTTTACTATGCCTGCCCAAGTATAGAAGTACGTTTTTAAATTCTCGATTTTAAGTATTTTCTTGACCATTTTTTTGCTTCAACTTTTGTTTTTATTCTCTTAATCGTGGATCAAGTGCATCTCTTAATCCATTTCCCAACAAACTAAATCCGAGAACTAGTACAGTGATAAATAAACCTGGGAATACACCTTCCCACCAAGCTTCCTTAATTGATCCACTTGCTCTTTCAAGTAGCTGACCCCATGTTATCGCGTTTGGATCACCAAATCCTAAAAAACTCACTCCGGCTTCAACCAGAATGGCAGTTGCTATCATAAGCGTAGTTAACACAATTATTACATGCAAAACGTTTGGTAAGATGTGTCTAAATATTATTCGTGTGTTACTTGCACCCAAAGTTCTTGATGCTTCAATATATTCTTGTTCTCTTATCCTAAGAACTTCACCTCGAATGATTCTAGCATTTGCTGCCCATGAGAACAGTCCTATCATGATTGTTACTATTGTTAATCCTCCAATTCCTGAAGGAGCAATTGCAGTGATAACTTTGAGAAAAACTAGTAAGATCAACAGAAATGGTATTACTAGGAAGATTTCTGTTATTCTCATTAAGATGTTATCGACTATTCCTCCATAGTAACCAGAAACTAATCCAACTAAAGTTGCTATTGACATTGCTATGAATGCTGCTCCAAATCCAACGAAAAGAGCATTTTCTGCACCATATATAACTCGACTGAAAACGTCATGACCGATGCGATCTGTGCCAAATAAGTATTTTAGGGAAGGTGCATTTCTTGCTTCTCCTGTGGAGAATCCTGGCATTTCGTTTGGGGCATATGGTGCTATAAGGACATCAAAAACAGCCATGAATACTACAATTCCGATTATGACTGCTCCTATTAGGGCGGTTTTATTTTTTTTAAATCTTCGCCATGCAATATTCCATTGACTTACTCCTCTATTTTTCTTAGTTTTATTCTGTTCTTGAGTTTTAGATAGAGTTTTTATTTTTATTCCTTAGATCCCCCTTGTCTTTTTATTCCATTCTTATTCTTGGATCTATATACCCATATGTTATGTCCGTTATCAGATTAGCAATTAAAGTCATTATAGTAATTACAACCGTAATTCCCATAATTACTGGAAAATCTAGTTTAGTCGTTGCTTGAACAAAAAGCCTACCTAATCCCGGCCAATTGAAAACTGTCTCAGTTATTGGAGCTCCAGCAAGCATACCGCCAAAATAGATCCCTGCATAAGTAACAACTGGGATCAACGCGTTTCTTAGAGCATGTTTATAGATTACTACACGCTCACTAAGTCCGCTTGCTCGTGCTGCTAGAATGTAATCTTGTTTGAGAACTTCTAGCATACTTGATCTGACAAGAAGAACTATGGGAGCAAGTATTGCAAAAGTCAAAACTCCTGTAGGAACAGCCATATGCCATAATATGTCGAGAGTGGGATTTCCTAGAAAATAATTGCGTGTATCTGAGATCTGGGTTATATATGAGCCTGGGGGAAACCATCCGAGGATATATGAAAAAACTATAATGGCAATTATTCCCATATAGAAAACTGGAATACAAGTACCTAACAGCGATGTTGTGGTAACTGTCATATCTAACTTTGAATATCTTTTTTTAGCAGAAATTATTCCAACTGGTATTGCTATTGCAAGTGCAAGACTCATAGCTAATATTTGAAGTTGCATGGTCGGTCCTATGTAATCCCCAATTAGAGTAGTAACTTCTATACCTCCTCTTATCGCATAAGAATTTCCTAAATCACCTGCCATCATCTGAGATAGGTACATGAAAAATTGAGTGTATATTGGTTGGTCAAGACCATAATAATGGGCTAAGTTAATTCTGGATTGTTCACTTATATGTGGATTAAGAGCGGTCATTAACCTTACTGGGTCTCCAGCTATTCTAGTTGCAGCAAAAACAATTATTAAAATTCCTAAGAAAAGAGGAATCAAATACAGCAGTCTTCTAATAATATATCTGCTCATACCCAAATTTTTTCACATTTTAAAATATTAATTTACCATTTATTAGTAGCTGATTGTTAAAAAGACTTTTGGAACCCGATCAATTTACAATAAATTATTTTAAAACTTGTTTTATCAGCTTTTTTTCCATGATTTTTTCACTTTGATTTCTAACTAATGGCAAATCTTATAAATCAAAGCAATGAAAACTAAAGGTTGGAGAGCTGTTCAATGATACAAAAAAATAAAAAAGCAGTACTAATTGGCTTATTACTAGTATTTAGTGCCTTTGTATTACCCGCTACTATGATGGTACGCGGTCAAGAAGAAACATTATTTAGTTTTACGTTGACGACGCCGGAGTCCAATCCTTCTAGGCAGGAATGGTCTGAAGTTATTCAAAATAATTTGAAGGCTGTTGGAATCAATGCAGAAAGAGTGATTTTGGACTGGGGAACTATCTATGATAGATCACTAGACCCTGCTCCTGAAGTTGCTGGTAAAATTTATGCGGATGGTGGTTTTGACTCGTTATTTGTTGGTTATGCTGTGGGTGTTGATCCAGATGTATATCCAATTTATCATAGCAGTCAAGTTCCCCCAGGACAAAACTATTATTTCTGGGATAACGAAGAAAATGACAGACTATGTACACTAATAAAAGAAACAGTTGATGAGACTGAACGACTTGAGTATGTTAAAGAATGGCAGAAATTAGCTCACGATGAATTACCTGGATTAACTCTTCTTTACACAGAAGAAGTAGTTGCTTATAATCCCGTAGCACTTATGGGAGAACCATTTGAAGCTTTGCATTATCCTATTTGGCCTGCAGTTGAAAGATGGGATTTGGCTCCAGGAACCGCACAAACGACAATTACTTTAGCTCAGACTGGTCCTTGTCCAGAAGAGGGTTTGAATCCTTTAGTGACAACCTCATACTATGATTTAACTGCCAATGGAGCAGTTTATGATAGTTTAACCAAAACAAAGGATCTC
>JAUWJK010000093.1 GCA_030607735.1 Candidatus Bathyarchaeota archaeon | reverse complement strand
TGTTTTAGAACCACGCAAACTAATTTGTTGGCAGGTTTCTAATGTATAAGTTTTACTATTTTATATATGGTATCTTGTACGTGGTTCAATTATTTTGAGATAGAATAGTTTTTTATTAAGTTATTTTGATATTGAGAAAGTTGGGTATTTTAAAGGTGTTTTTTGAAATTTTTGGGTAAATAATTAAATAATTAAAAAAGAGAGAAAAGAAATTTAAACTGTAAATCAACAAATTCAGAATTCTAATAATATTTTTCTTTATTTTAGATTAATTATTTAAAGTATTAGGGGTAAATTTAGGGGTCGTTTTTACCCCAAATATTTCGCTTGAATGATCTGAAAAAAAGAGGAATCTCAAAAAATAACTCATATTATGTATGAGTCAAATACAAATTTTGGAGTACTTAAAAAAAACTAACTTTTATGACTCGACAAAGAATAGTGCAAGAAAATTCTATAGGCCAAGATAGAATTGCATACTCAATAACTCTAAAAGAAATCTCACTTCTTCACACTTTTAAAGAATTTAAAAAACTATTACCAGATACTAACCTAACTTCCAACCAACTTCCTGTTTACCCTGACCTTATAGAATAGAAAACCTTAAAATTAATTCTATTTAATAACAGTGCAATAGAGAAGCGCTGTTTGGAAAATAATAATGTAGCTCAATTGAAAAAAAAGAAAAAGAGGTAGTTTACCCCAAAATCGCTTTCAAATCTTCTTCTGGTGTCTTAATCGGCATAATGTTGAATGTGTCAATTAGCACTTTGAGTACGTTTGGCGTAATAAATGCTGGTAGGCTGGGTCCCAATCGAATGTTTTTAATACCCAAGTGTAGCAGCGACAGCAATATGGCACAGGCTTTTTGCTCATACCAAGACAGAATTATTGACAATGGTAACTCGTTGATGCCAAGCTTGAACGCACCCGATAAAGCTTGAACAATCTTTACAGCAGAGTACGCATCATTGCACTGCCCGATATCTAACAGTCGAGGTATACCGTCAATTGCTCCTAAGTCCTTATCAAAGAATCTGAACTTCCCACAAGCCAATGTTAGAATCACCGTATCTTTTGGCGCCTTCTCAACAAACTCCGTATAATAGTTTCGTCCAGGTTTAGCTCCATCACAACCACCAACCAAGAAGAAGTGCCGTATATGTCCTCTTTGAACAGCCTCAACAACCGCACCAGCTACTGATAATACAGCGTTCCTAGCAAAACCGACTGTCACAGTTTTGCCGCTTTTATCTTCAACAAATCCAGGTAACTCCAACGCTTTATCAATAACAACTCCAAAATCGCTTCTTGAGACATGGGTTACTCCGGGCCAACCCACTGGACCCGAAGTGAAGAGGTTCCCCTTATAGTACTCCAAGGGTTTTTGAATACAATTTGTTGTCATCAGAATAGCACCTGGAAACCTAGAAAATTCCTGCTGCTGATTTTGCCAAGCACCTCCATAATGACCATACAAATTCTCATACTTCTTTAGTTTTGGATAACCATGAGCAGGTAACATTTCTCCGTGCGTGTAAACATTAATACCCTTATCTTTGGTTTGCTTAAGCAGCTCTCCCAAATCTTTGAGGTCATGACCCGAGACTAGAATTGCTTTACCTTTTTTAGTACCAAGTGGCACCTTTGTTGGTGTTGGGTGACCAAACGCTTCAGTGTTTCCTGCGTCTAACAGTTCCATTGCTCGGATGTTGATTTCACCACATTTCAAAGCCAAACCCACAAGGTCGTTCACACCTAGAGATTTATCCATGGTAGCGGCAAGACCTTCGTTGATAAAATCGAAAACTTTGTCATCCTTTTTGCCTAAAGTGTACGCATGATAAGTGTAGGAAGCTACGCCATAGATTCCGTAAGTCAATAAGGATTTGAGTGATAGAATATCTTCATTAACATTCGATTCAGTTTTCAATCCAACACGTTTAGCTTGAGCCATTAGGCCTTCAGAGGATTCCTCCAAAACCAAATTGGTAGCACCACAATCGAGCGCAAATAAATTACACTCTGCAGCTAATTTCGCTTTTTTCGCTAGTACATTACGTAACTCAACAGTCTTTCTGATGTACACTATGAGTGCTTTGGGATCAAAATTCACGTTTGTCATAAGCGCAAATATCGCCTCGCAAGTGAAAATATTGAGTTTCTCATCTTGGACTCCAACTTTTTTAGCTTCAACAGCTACTTGTGTCAAACCCTTAAGAGTATAGAGTAACAAATCTTGAAGTGCAGCAACTTCAGGTTTTTTTCCACAAACACCTAAAACTGTACACCCTTGCCCTCTGGCTGTTTGTTCACATTGATAACAGAACATTTGTTTTTGACTCATAAATTTACACCATATTTATGCAGGTAGTAGCCAACACATATAGGCGTTGTCCCGAATAGTTAAGGGATTTTGTTGAACCGTACATTTCAACACTTAAAAAATAATCTAAACAAACCAAATCATATTTCAGCCGATTTCAAGTTTTATTCTCAAAATGATGCTCCAATAACCTACGCATACCACGCCTAATAATCTCTGACAGAGTTGATGGACTTATCCCCAACTTGGTAGCAAGTTTAACCATGTTGATTTTCCGTGGATATTCAAAAAAGCCCCCTTTAAAAGCTAACCAAAAAATTTTCTCCTGTTTCACCGTCAAAAAAACTCTCTGCGGTTCAAACTTTCGCATCTTTAGCACCGTTACTCTAAACCCAGCACTCTCCAGAGTAGACACTATCTTTTGATAAGCTTCAAAATCAGGTACCATAAAACTGTACATGATCTTTGAGCTCTCTACACTCTTCCCAGACACTAAAAATGCATCACAAGACAAAATCGTATTACAAACTTCACAACCTTTACTCTCCAACCAAATAGATACTTTAGCTTCTCTCTTACTACTAAACCCGAGTTCTCTAAGTTCAATAGGTGGATTTTTCACTTTTTTCACCTCGTTAGGATCCAACTCAACAAGATGCTTAACTGAGTTTCTGGTCGCACTTCTAACGTCAACAACTTTGAAGTGCTTCAGTCCTAGAGACGCGCACTTCTTAACTATCGAGCATTTCTGGTTTTCCACTTCCAGCATCACATGAAATGGGTTACGCCATAAATCCTTCATGTACATCAAACACAATTCAACTATTGTTTGAATGTTATAAGACTATTTTGCACCTAATCCTCATTTTGCGTTATTTTTTTTGATTAAAATTTAATCCCAAACCCACGTTTACACTTTCACTCTAACGCATACTCACTAACTCTTACTCCTACCCTCACACTCTCAAACCACACGTGCGCACACAAAAAGAATAAAAATCCTACTAGGTACCATAAAAAACCTCGATAGGTGACGATTTTTCACAGCAATTTCTAAAACCTTTTTTTGTGGTTGTTTTTGGGTCGGGTGATGGAGACTTCACAGAATCATGAAACATAAAAAATATAAGTAGCCCCAAGTAACGCCAAGAAAACCAAGAAATCAGGCTCGTGAGATACGATAGCTTCTTTCTATCTATGTTTCAGCTTGTTTTTGTTTGGAGACATTACATATTGACATTAGAAAAAATCGTAAAACTTAGCACTTATCAAAAATCTATTGCAAAACATGTAAACAAATATGCAACAGAAGGAAACTGGAAAGACTACACCTGGCAATTAAAGCATTCAATACAAGATGTAGATACTTTTGAAAAATTGACTGAAATAAAATTTACTGACAAAGAACATGAAGAATTTAAAAAAACAGTAAGTAAATTTCCAATGAGTATCACCCCGTATTTTGCTTCGTTGATAAATAAAGAAAATTATGAAAATGACCCAATATTCAAGCAGGCGTTTCCGAATCCTTCTGAATTAAAAATTTCAAGATATGACATGTCAGATCCCTTACATGAAGACAAAGACAGCCCCGTAGAAGGAATTACACATCGTTATCCTGACAGAGTGTTGTTTTTGGTTAGCAACCGGTGTTCCATGTATTGCAGGCATTGTACCCGGAAAAGAAAGGTTGGAGATTCTGATCATATTCTGTCAAAGGAGCAAATACTCAAGGGAATCAATTATATCAAAAATAATCGGAAGGTTCGGGATGTTTTGCTTTCGGGCGGAGATCCCCTGATGTTGCCTGATGATTTTCTTGATTGGATTTTGACGGAACTTCGGAAAATTTCTCATGTTGAAATAATTCGAATTGGTTCAAGGATGCCTGTTGTTCTTCCTTACAGAATAACTAATGAACTTGTAACAATGCTAAAGAAACATCATCCAATATGGTTGAACACCCATTTTAATCACCCACGAGAACTTACTCATTCAGCTCGAGAAGCTCTGCGCAAATTGGCAGATGCTGGGATTCCATTAGGAAATCAATCAGTTTTACTTGCAACAGTAAACGATTGCCCACGGATTATGAAAAAGCTCAATCAAAAACTTGTGCAAAATCGTGTGCGACCATATTACTTGTTTCAATGTGACCTTTCAGAAGGGCTTTCTCATTTTCGAACACCCATCGGAAAAGGCATTGAAATTATAGAGAGTCTTATAGGTCACACTACGGGTCTCGCAGTTCCTACTTATGTTGTAGATGCTCCAGGCGGAGGAGGAAAAATTCCAATTATGCCAAATTATCTTATTTCTTACTCTACAAACAAAGTTATCCTGAGAAATTATGAAGGAATCATTACCACATACCACGAACCCGACAGTTATGAACCAATTTTCTGTGAACGTAACTGTAACGAATGCAGTTTACTTTTGAAATTAGATGAAGCCGACGAAACAAAAGCAATCGGTATCGAGAAACTGTTGACAGATGCTAACAGTGAAACGTCCCTTGTACCCAACGGGAACTCAAGATTAGAACGAAGAAACCAGTAACTTAGTTGATTTCATGCTTGATATGTCTGTTGAAAAAAGTGTCTTGGACTTCAACATTAGGAATCTAAAAGTTGAAGACATCAAAGAAGTATACAAATTACTTGTTGAGAATAGACCCTACGTGGGTTTAAATTCTCGTTATACTTATTTTCTTTTAGCAAGAGACTTTTCAAACACCTGCGTAATAACGGAACACGATGGCAAAATAATCGGATTTTCTTCAGGTTACATTTCGCCGTCTAGAACTGACACGTTTTTTAACTGGGAAACTGTTGTTCACAAAGATTACCGCGGAAATAAACTACAAAAAACGATGCTTTTGCAACAAATCAAAAATGCAAATGTGAAATATTTTGAAGGGACGGTCAACCCGTCAAATCAAGTATCTGAAAGCAATTTCTTAGAATTAGCTGAATTATTGAATGCAAAATTTGAAAAAAAAATCTTATTCAAAGAGGAAGATTTTGAAAACGATGGGCATGAAACTGAAATCCTTTACAGAATTGGTCCAATAGCTCAAAGTAAACTTAGGACAACAGAAATTATTCAAAACTCTCGATAGAATTCAACAATATTCCCTTTTTCTGGGGTTTTTTTCTTCCTTAAAGGGTTCTGGGAAAAAGAACGGGTTTTCATAGCACATATAACAAATATTTCTTGGTTTGCATATTTTTTTTGATTAAAATTTAATCCCCCAAACCCAACATTCTTAGAAAGCACAAATACGCTTAGAATATACGTCACTAAGTTCCGCTTATGAACATACAAGTATTTTCATCATCTCTCTTGGATGCCTTAACATTCTTAGAGGACTTTGATATGACCCTGCCCCACACCCGCAATTAGAACAGTCCGCATTGTTTCCAAAACACCTTCTTCGGTTCCATGAAACATCAAAATGTAATGCTTCATCGCCCCAGACGCATGAGTCTCTGTGGTCTGGAATTTCATACCATTTTATCATCGCTTTGTTCAAAAGAAAATCTCTTGGGTATAATGTCTTCACTCGTTTCAGTTCTCTCATTATTATTTCTCTCTCTTCTCTTCTTACAACCATGGAAGAACTAACATTGGTTCCTCCTCCACATATATTGCACGCAACACCCTTGAAACCATTCTTCTTAGAAATTTTTACAACATCCTCAAGCTCTTTGTAATTATCTCTCGTGATTGTCATAAGGGTATTAACACGTTTGTCCCCTGAATAGTTCTTTATTACCTTTGAAAAAACATCTTTTCCTCTGATTGAATCGTTTGTTTTTTGAGAACCATCTATTGAAACAAGTAATCTATGATTGAATTCTTTTGGTATCTTTATTGTTCCATTTGTAATAACCCAAACATAAGGAAACACCTTGTCAGCGAGCATAAGAACATCAATTCTGAGCGCAGGCTCACCACCAACCAAAAGAATGGCCCTTATTCCTGATTTGT
>JAUWJK010000103.1 GCA_030607735.1 Candidatus Bathyarchaeota archaeon | reverse complement strand
GTGGGGGGGTTTGCGGGTGTTATCTCATGCTTTTACTTGAGTTATCACTGGATTTGTGAGAGATCTTTTTCTTAAAGAAATCCGATAATCTCTAAAATGAGGATGGATACCCAAATTAGCTAGCTAATTTCTATTCCAAAATTTCTGATTTACTTTTGAGGCAAAATATTATGAACCTTAGAAACAATTATTCTTAATATGAAAATGAAAGCGATTGAATGCACAAAATACGGACCACCAGAAGTTCTTGAACTCACAGAAGTAGAAAAACCATCTCCCAAGAATAATGAAGTTCTGATAAAAATATACGCGACAACAGTATTTGCTGGGGACTGTGAACTTCGAAGATTCCAAATGCCTATCTGGATGTGGCTTCTAGCGCGAATAGGATTTGGCATCAGAGGACCAAGAAAAAAAATACTGGGGCAAGAGTTAGCTGGGGAAATTGAGTCAGCGGGCAAAGATGTAAAACTTTTTAAAGAAGGTGACCAAGTTTTTGGAAATACCAATATGAGTTTAGGTGCTTATGCTCAGTACATAAGTCTACCTGAAGACGGTGTGCTGGCAATAAAACCAACCAATATGACCTATGAGCAAGCCGCCACTGTTCCTGTTGGGGGACTCACAGCATTGTATTTGCTTAGAAAAGGAAATATTCAGAGCGGACAAAAAGTTCTGATTAATGGTGCGGGTGGAAGTATAGGCACGTATGCGATACAGATTGCAAAGTACTATGATGCTGAAGTCACTGGCGTGGACAGCACAAAAAAATTGGACATGCTACGCTCTATTGGTGCAGACCATGTCATTGATTACACTCAAGAGGATTTTACCAAAAGCGGTGTGAGCTATGATGTTATTTTTGATGTGGTAGGTAAGAGTTCGTTTTCAGGTAGCATAAGATCGCTAAAGCAAAACGGACGCTATCTTTTAGCCAATCCTGGGATGTCACATTTGGTTCGAGGCCTATGGACTTCAAAGACAAGCAGCAAGAAAGTAATATCTGGGGCAACGGCAACCCATAAGGCTGAGGATTTAGTTTTTCTTAAAGAGCTTATTGAGTCTGGGAAGATAAAATCGGTAATTGATAGACGTTATGCTTTGGAACAAATGGTCGAAGCTCACAGATATGTCGACTCGGGACACAAAAAGGGAACCATAGCTATAACTGTGGAGCATAATAACAAAACCTAATAATTTTAATCCTAACTTTTTTCGAAAAAAGGGAAAGTTGAGCGGGTGACATCTCCACTTGGTCGTGGGTTCGAATCCCACCCTGCCCGCTGAAAGCTTATTTTCAAAAAAAGATCATAATTAGGGACTATTTTAGTAAAACAATTTGAAAAACTTCAAATTTTGTTTTATTTTAATTCTTAGCAATAACATTCTTTGAAAAATCTTAATAACAATAAGATTGTTACCTGTCAAGGACTGGGATTTGAATACTAAAGAAATTGCGTTAATAATTATGCCATAAAACCAAAAACTATTATTTTTTTCAAGAACCTCATTTGCTTACTATATGAATAACCATAACACAAAATCTCAAGAATAGTACAATGGATGAAAATATTATAAGAGCTTTTATGAATAGAATTTAGAATAACATAGAGTGGGGTATTTAATTGTCTTCAGTTATTAAAAGTGAGCTCGAAAAATTAAATAAGAAAGAACTCTTTGAAATAGCCACTCTGAGGAAAATCAGTATTCCAAATAACTGGTCTAAGTCACTTATTGTGGAACTCCTTGCTCTGAATGTGTCTATTGATAATATCCCAAAAATTAAACCAGTACCGTTAATCCATAGGATAAAAACCGATAGCGCTCCTATTATCGTTATTAAAGATCTTGCTAAAAAATTTGAGGACATAACTGCTATTGAGAATTTAAATCTTGAGATTATAGAAGGCGAACTTTTTAGTCTTCTAGGACCAAACGGAGCAGGAAAAACTACGACAATAAACATTCTAAACGGGATAATGAAACCTACAAAAGGAACTATCTCAATAGCAGGTTTTGATGTAACCAAGAATCTAGATGCGATAAAAAAAATAATTGGTTTGTGTCCCCAAGAAGCCGCAGTTTTCAAGTTCCTTAATGCAAGGGAAAATATTGAACTTTTTGGAAAACTACATTCAGTATCCAAGGAAGAGTTAGAAGAACGAACAGATAATCTTCTAGAACTATTAGGATTGACAGAAGCAAGCAAAAGAAAAGCTGGAGGTTATAGTGGCGGAATGCTTCGAAAACTAAATCTGATAATTGGATTGATTAGTGATCCTAAGATTGTTTTTCTTGATGAACCAACAGTTGGAATGGATGCAAGAGCTCGCCGTAAAACATGGGAATTTATTGGGTCACTTAAGGAGAAAAAAAAGACAATTATCTTAACAACTCACTATATTGAAGAAGCGGAAGCATTGAGTGATAGAGTAGGTATTATTGATTATGGAAAACTGATTGAACTGGGAACTCCTAAAGAGTTGATGAAAAGACACGCAACAAAGAATTTAGAAGAAGTCTTTTTGAAAATTACCGGACGAAGAATAATGGAGGAGATCTGAAATGAAATATCAGGTATTAGTTGCTCTTGTTAAAATGGAATTGAAAAAGTTTATTCGGCAACCAGCAAATTTATTCTTAAATCTTTTATTCCCTGCTGTTCTGACTATAGTGTTTTTATTTGCTTTTTCAGATCCGGAAATGGGAATGGATATAAATTCAGTGGTCCCTGGTTTGATTGTTTACGCTGTAATTTTTTTAATTATGACAATCGCTCAATCCTTTTCTTCTGAAAGGCAAGAAGGATTATTAAAAAGATTAAATACAACGCCGATGACTTCAGCTGAATTTATGGGAAGTCAGATCATAACGCATATGATGATATCTATTGTGCAAGTGATTGTAGTTCTTATGTTGGCTTATTTCTTGGGCTTTAGACCACAAAGCGGTATTGAGGGAATACTGTTATCTTTGCCAGTAGTTGCGATATTTGCTTTGAGTTCAGTAGGTTTGGGGCTTATTACTGCAACAATATCAAAAACTCCTGAAGCTGCTACAGGAATTTCATTTATTTTTATTCTTCCTATGATGTTTTTTGGGACTTTTATTCCAATAACTAGTACAACACAACAAATTGCCTCATTTATCCCCAGTTACTATCTAGTTGATGCGTTAAAATTGATTTTTGAGGGAGATTGGATGAATACAAACATTTTGCTTGACTTGGCAGTTATTTCCATATTTAGTATTTTAGTCGTTCTATTTGGAATAATTTTGTTTAAAAAATATGGAAGTAGATAAAAAATGGGGAGGTCGCGGGTGATATCTCCACTGTGGCTGGGGTTCAAATCCAGGCTTGAACAGATTTGGACCGATGGGTATGGAAATAAGATAAAATTTTAGGTTCAACACGCTTGCTGGACATATACTATAAAATCTCGCCGTTTGCTTCTAATGGTCGTGATTAAATCTTAATCCCAAACATTCAATAAATAATAAACTAAAGAGATAAAATATATTGAATTAACTTAGCTTCAGAGAGATTAATGATGAAAGTTCTGTTCATTGAACCGCCTAAGGATGTATGGTTCGTTATGGGCGAGTATCTGCCACCACCATACGGAATTATCCAACTTGCAGCTTACCTTGAAAGAGAAGTTAAAAACGTAGAGATTAAGGTGTTGGATTGTAACGCTCAAAAGTTCGATTGGAAGGAGATGGAACAGCAGATTGCAATCTTTAATCCAGATGTTGTAGCTTGTAGTGCATTAGCAACATGCAACACATACACAGTTCTGAGAACATTAGAGACTGCAAAAAGAGTTAATCCAAATGCTCTAACTGTCGCTGGTGGTCAACATTTTACGGCAACAGCCCAAGAAAGTTTGGAAGCATACCCAGAAATCGACGTTATAGTTCGAGGAGAGGGTGAAATAACCTTTGCAGACCTTATCAAAAAAGTAGTTGAAGGATCAACATTATCAAAAATAAAGGGAATATCCTTTAGACATAACGGAAAGATTTCACATAATCCATTAAGGCCTCTAATCAAGGATCTTAACGATTTGCCCTATCCCGGATACCATTTTGTTAAAGATTTTGTTCATGAGTATCACTTTAGCGCAATGTCTGGTCTTAGGATGCCTTACGCATTAATTGAGGGATCTAGGGGTTGTCCGCATCGTTGTACTTTTTGTTCTCAATGGTGTTACTGGCAAGGCTTGTGGCGAAAGAAGTCCCCTAAACGTATTGCGGATGAAATAGAATATTGTTTTCAGAATTATGGAAGTCGGTTCATTTGGTTGACGGATGATAACTTCGGAGTAGGTAAAAGGGCTAATGAATTAGCCAACGAAATTATTCAGAAAGGGATTTCTGAAGATTTGATGTGGTTTACCCAAGCGAGATGTGATGATATCATAAAACATCAAGACACCCTGCCTAACTTGCGGAGGTCAGGTCTCCGTTGGGTCCTTCTGGGAGTTGAAAACTCAAAACAATCAACGCTTGAAACCTTCAGGAAGAATATTACTCCAGAAGACGCTAAGAAAGCGGTTAAACTCTTAAAAAAGAATGATATTTTCGCGCATGCGATGTTCATAATAGGTGAACGCAAAGATACAGCGGAGTCAATTGCGGAATCAAGAAAGTTCATTAAAGAATTGAATCCCGACTTTGTCATATTCGCTATTCTTACACCATTTCCTGGAACTGAACTTTTTGAAGAAGCAAAAAAGAATAGGTGGATAGAAGATTCTAATTGGACTAATTATGATATGGCGCATGCAATAATGCCAACGGAAACCTTGTCAAGGAAAGATGTGCAGGAAGAACTCTACAAATGTTATAGAAGCTTTTATGGTTCATGGAAAAGAAGATTTCAAGGATTATTTTCTAGAAATGAACTGAAGAGAAGAGTTTACTGGCATATGCTAAGTCAAGGCATAATTAAACAACTTAGAGACCTTATTTAGTACATACATGTAAATTTTCAATTTTTCGAGAAAAAAAGGTAGATAAGGAAGAATCAAGAAAAAATTAACTTTGTCGTTTGCATGTTAGATTATATACTGCCCCCCGCAAGAATCAAAATACCCACAATCACAATAAAAAACGGCCAGATCTCCAATGTAATTCCTGTAATCCAAAATATTCCAGCAATAATTTCTTTTACTGATTCTGGATCTTCAAGATTTGCTCCGAGTTTGATTAATCGTTTTAATAATTTGGTTTTACTTTTGATTGTCGATTCTGAATATCCTTTTTTCATTAGCCAGAAGCTAAACTCTATTGCTATTCCTTTAATTTCTTGAGCATAATCTAGAGATATTCCCGCAACAGTCTTTGTTTCTGTTGGACCTTAAAAAAATGGTGTGATTTGATGTAATTAGTGAATATATTATAGATTAAACAAGGAAAAGTGATCTTGGATAACTTAACAATATTTCTCTAAGTTTAAGGAGTGAAAGTCGTTCCATTCCAGAAAATATATTCTTTGTAAGTATTATCCAAAGCTAAATCATCATCATAGATCACATCCAGCTTAGAACCATACT
>JAUWJK010000001.1 GCA_030607735.1 Candidatus Bathyarchaeota archaeon | reverse complement strand
TTACTTGCTAAAGACCATTTAGTAACAGGTATGTTAGGCGTCCCATCATTAGCGGGACCTATCGGGTATGGGTTTAATCCAATACTTGGTAATGGTCTACAAGGCTTTGCTCAATATATGCAAACATGTTTTGCAGATCCTGCTAGTACATTGACAACTGCAGTCACTCAATCTGAACTAGTTCAAATATTACTTGTTCAAAAATGGCACGGATGGGCAGGCGGAGTTTCAAGCATAGCAGTAATAGCGGTTGGAATTGCACTTTTCGTTATTGCACGAAAATACATTAAATGGAGAATAACTGTTTCTTATCTAGTAACTATTGCAGTATTAGCGCTTGTATTAGGATTTGTCTATGGGGATACTGATCCTCTCCTGAGAGTCATATTCCACTTGTTCATTGGTAGTTCAATATTCTTAGCATTCTTTATGGCTACAGACCCAGCTACTACTCCGGTGACATATCTGGGGCAATTGATTTTTGGTGTAGGTCTAGGTTTATTGACCATACTGATTCAAGTGTCCATGGGATTCTTTGGAGGTTCAATACTTGCTTTAGTGATAATGAATTTAACTACGCCGTTGTTGGATAAAGTTGGAATAATGCATTATAAAAAAGAGAAAAATGAACCAAAGCTTCCGAAAGCCAAACAATTCGCCGCTGTTAAAAACTATCTTTGCATAAGGTGCGGTGCATGTATGAGGGTATGTGTCAATCGACTAAGCCCCATATTGATCAAAGAAGCAGTTGACAAACAAAACGTGAAAAAGCTGATGAAACTGAATGCTGACTACTGTATGGGTTGTGGGAATTGTAACTTTGTTTGCCCCTCAAGAATCGATCTTAAAAGCTATACACTCAATTATCCAATACCGGAAGAAGAAGCAAGACAAATAGAACAATATTTCTTGAAAGGTACAGCAGACGAAAATATTGGTGTTTACACAGACTTGTTTTCAGCAAAAAGTTCGGTTGACGGCCAAGATGGCGGAGTAGCAACTGCATTGCTCGTTTCGGGTATGGAAAAAGGTTTGTTTGATTCCGCAATAGTGGTCCAGCGAACAGATGGCTATTGGGCTGAAGCGGTTATAGCTGAAAATGTCGATGAAGTATTGAAAGCTAAAGGAACAAAGTACATGCGAGCGAATATGATGTCGAAAATTGGAGACTTGGTAGCTAAAGGAAAGCGAAAAATTGCTGTAGTTGGTCAAGCTTGTGAGATTCGAGCCGCAAGGAGAATCCAACAGATGCTGTTAAACGAATTTTCAGATCTAGAATTAACAATGATAGGACTGTTCTGTTTCGAATGTTTCGATTATGAGAAACTCAAAGAAGAAACAAATAGGTTATTGGGTGTTGATTTGGATCGTGCAGAGAAAACTCAGATTAGCAAAGGAAAATACATTGTGCAGGTTGACGGAAAGGAAAACTCGGTAAGCGTAAAAGAATTGAACAAAGCTGTTGAAAAAGGATGCCTCAGTTGCCCTGACTTCACTGCAAAATATTCTGATATATCTGTTGGATCAGTAGGAAGCAAAGAAGGATACTCAACTGTAATAGTGAGATCTGATGCCGGCGAAAAACTATTGGAAAAACTTGATCTGTTGAAGGACAAAGTAGAGAAGAAAGAAATTACAAAACTATCGGTTCTAAAGAAAAAACGTGCTAATTCGAATAAATAGTTAGTCCAATACTAAAATAAGTCATCTCCAGAAAAAGAACTCTGGAACAGACCATAAACTCCTTTTCTTTTTTTTTCAATAATTTATCGAGAAAGCTAACAATTAGTGGTTCTTTTTTGTCTTTTTCTATATTCACTTTTCTTTTTTTGGCATTAAACTTATTAACATGCCCAACTGTATTAGAGAAAAGGTGAAAGATCAATGTCTACACAACCATTTAGTAAAAAAACGATAATCTACGGATTCATAGTACCAATTCTTGTCGCTGTAATAATATTGCTATTTCCTACAGTAATTAAAGATGCATTTGACAGCTGGTTCCCCGCAGGAGATATGATGACTGGTGAAGGTGCTTCGGACTGGGCCTTTATCACTGTAATATTTACTCACG
Source organism: Candidatus Bathyarchaeota archaeon (assembly GCA_030607735.1). Classification (GTDB taxonomy): domain Archaea; phylum Thermoproteota; class Bathyarchaeia; order Bathyarchaeales; family Bathycorpusculaceae; genus AD8-1. The sequence goes on along the minus strand of JAUWJK010000001.1, from coordinate 59,975 downwards.
GCTTGGCTCAGATGGTAATGTTTGGAATTCCCCTTGTCATGGGCTTAATCTGGAATAAGTGGGCTGGAGGAGCTACAGGATTCATAATGGGAACCCTGTTTTACCTTGCTTATGCAGGCTACAATATCGCTTTCTCGCAAGAATTCTTTGGGGCTTCACAAAATCTATACCGCGACCCAAGTTTCATTGGCAACTATATCCTAGGAGGTATACTCATAGGTTATATCGCAGGAGCTCTAAACGAAAAATCCTTCAATTTCAAACGAATGTTGGGTGCAGGTTTAACAGCTGGAATAACTATTGGAGTACTACAGTTTACTCTTAACATGACAATTGCTTTCGGAGCATGGATGTCTCAAGCTGATCCATTCTATGCATTTTACTTAGTTATGTTGCCTAATGTTCTTCTTGGAGTATTAGCACCAATAATATCTAAAGTAATGATGTGGTATGGATTACTACCAGGTAGCTATTCGTAGCACCACCAACCTTTTTTTATTTTTTTAGAAATGCAAATATGTACAGTTAGATTTATCACTAGAAAAAGTTCTAATCTTAACTAAAAAAAAATAAAAAAATTTATTTTGTTGATTTAGGGGCAAATTCCCAAGCGATATTTCCTTTCCAGAGATCTCCAAGTTTGGTTATTCTAATTTCTTTTTCATCAATTTCGATTAATTTTTTATTTTTGAGGGTCTCAAGCTCCCTTGGGAAAACATCTTCTGGGTATTTGCCAAATTTTTCAAAGAACTCTATTTTATCAACTGGTAATCTCAAATATAGACGAGTCATTGTTCTACGCATCATGTCTTCTGGAGTAGATTCTGAAAGTCGATTAATCGGCAATCTACCTGAATTAACTATATCGATATACTCGTTTACATCTTCAACGTTTGTGTATGAAAATTTTTGCAAATAGCCCATTATACAACCAAAACCGGTTGTTAGTATTCCAGCCCAAGGCCATCCGTTTAGACAGTTTTCTTTGAAATGCCACTCAACCCGGGAAAAACGATCATGTCCAATTGCTCTATACCCTGAATCGGTTAGTAACTCGTACGCTTTTAGATACATTTGTTTTTCATATTCAGAATCTCCTTGAGGAGGCATAGCTCCAGACTTTAGTTGTTTTCCAAGGACTGTATCTGGATATACATTCAACGAATAACAATCAATCTCAGCATCTAATTCAACAGCTTTTTTGAGGGTATCAATCCAACTATCCATTGTTTGACCTGGAATATTATACATCAAATCTATGCACACACACATTCCAAGTTTTCTTGCCATATTTACTGTGTGTTCAACGTTTTGTGCAGAATCAGGCAGACACAATTGTTTTCGAAGTTTATCGTCAAAAGTTTGTGCTCCCATATCCACCTGATAAACTCCATACTCAGCTAGTTTTTCAAGTTTTTTTGTTTCTAACGTTTTTGAAGAACAAGTAACTTTAATAAAATACTCATCTGTCGTGTTAAATCTTTTTTCACAAAATGAAATTAAATCAATTATTTGATCTGCACTGAGAACGCTAGGTGTTCCTCCTCCGAGTACAATCTCATCGAATTTGCTGGTTTTTATATAATTAGTTTCAGCATACATTTCAAGCTCTTTTTTTAATGCATTTAGGTATGGTTCGATAATATCAGGATTAAATGCAGACGTAGGATAATAACAAAAAGTGCATCTTGATGCACAAAGAGATATCCAAGGTTGTAGTTCTAAAATTCTATCAGATTTGTTCTCTGTTGAAAGAAACTCCATAAACGCATCATATGTTTCTGATTTTATGTCTGGATAATCTCTATAAGTGTACGGTGGCCAATTTTCTCTTAAATCATAAATTTTCGATTCTTTTTCATCGCTAGTAGACTTCTTCATGTTTGAAATCCTCAGAGTTCGATTTTGAAAAATGTCTGATAACATAATAAAGTTTCCGATAAGAACTCCAGAGTATACCCAATCCCCTCATTGAGCTGATAAGATACAATCTCCAAACCAAAGATCTAAAGAACGATATATACTCTTATTTTTTTTAACAAAAGTTTACCCATTGAAAAAAATTGCAATTTACCTAAATCTTGATCTTATTCGCCAGAGTAAATATCCTACTGACGTTTTAGCCATTAATTGATTATAGTAATTTCCTTTTACATATCCCTTTACTATTTGACGAAGAACATATTTTGGAGAATACAGATTATTATAAAACGTTTTCCGCATTTCTGCTAGTTCTTCAGAAGGTAGATTTGGATTTTCAAAGACAGGATGCATCGTATCATATTCAGTCCAATTATTAGACATTTTCCAACCATTTTTTTCCACCAGTCTGCGCAGATCAGTACCTGGATAAGGTGTTGCTATGCATAACCATGCATCATCTGGTTCAATTCTCCTGATGAGTTCAAGGGTTTGATGCATCATTTCCTTTGTTTCACCTGGATACCCCATAATTGTGGATACAGCTACAAATAATCCTTCATCTTTTGCCCATTTAATGGCCTTTTGAGCTTGTGGAATTGTAATTTTTTTCTTAACTGCTTCTAATATCTTTTGACAGCCTGACTCGATACCAAATGAAACAAGATTACACTTTGCTTTTTTCATTTTAGATAAAACTTCTTTGTCGACCTGATCTACTCGAGTTTGGCATCCCCACGGAAGATTAATTTTTCTTTCTTCAATTTTGGTACAAATATCAAGTATTCTCTTACGATCAAAAGTTAAAGTATCATCTTGGAAAGATATCGCGTTAGCGCCGTACTCATTTTTTAACCATTCTAATTCATCTACTACACTATTGCTACTTCTAGCTCTGAATTTTGCGCCAAATATCTCAGAAGCAACACAGAATGAACATTGAAATGGACATCCTCTGCTGGTCATTATTGGTAAATGAATTTTTCCATGAATCCTATATTTATCCATTGGAACATATTTATAAGCTGGACGAGGTAACTCGTCAAGATTTTGAATATATGGTCTTTCTGGTGTTGATACAAGTTGATCATTTTTTCTAAACGTTATTCCTTTAATTTTTTGAAGATTTTTTGAGATCATTTCATTTTGTGCTAGCTCTTTAAGAGTTAATTCACCTTCTCCTTTCACAACTATATCTACTGCTTTTTCTTTTCCAAGAATTTGATGATCCATAAAAGTTGCATGTGGTCCTCCAAAGATAACTGTTGCATCAGGACAAACTTCCTTTGCTTTTCGAGCTGACAGAAGTGCTGATTTTATTGTAGGTGTCATAGAAGTTATGCCGATAATATTTGGTTGAAACGAAGATAATTCAGCAGATAACTTCTTATGATCTAGGTTACTGATCGGACAATCAGCTATCTTTATTTCATGTTCATCTTGTTCAAGTACAGCTGCTAGATATGTTAATCCTAATGGTGGAAAGAGCGGATGATGTGAATTGTCTTCTAAGAGAGGAGGATTAACTAGTATAATCTTTTTTTTATCAACCTTTTGCATTTTTATACCCCAATTTTCTAAGAAACCAACAATATTGAACCTAGAGAACAATTGAATTGAAAGTATTATTTTGTATTTTTTAGTATATGTCTTATTAATAAGTATTGAGCGAATCTGATGATAATTTATTTTATTGCAATCTCTTCAAATCTTCAATAGAATATGTTAGACATTACTTAGTTTTTTCTATTTCATTTTAAGGTGAACTAGAATAATTATTTTTTACGAAGTTTTTTTGGAATGTATGCACATGCAGGATCAGATTCATAAATATCACCAGTATATGCATACGACCTGTTTCTACACCCACCACAAATGTCTTTATATTCACAGACTCCACATTTTCCCTTCAATGGAGACCGATCTCTAAAACTTGAATAATACTTTGACTCTTTTACTTCTTCCCAAGCTTTTCTTAGAGTTTTCTTCCTGATGTTTCCTAACATCATAGGTTCATCAGGTGTCAAATCTGTATAAAAACATGGTATCAAATCTCCGTTTTCAGTTACGCTAATGTATCCACCAAAAGCAAAATAGGTGCATTTACCATGAAATTTATGTTTGTACCATTCATCAAAATTTTCAGGGTTTCTCTGCTTTACAACTCGTGCATAATGAGGGCAATGAACATGAATCTCAAATTTTCCTTCATATTTTAAGGTCAAATCCCAAATCTGATTTAAAACCCATTCATATTGTTCTGGAGTTGGAGTTAACTCCATTGTTTCTTTTGCTCTTCCACTGGGAACCAAATGATTAAACCAAACAAAATTAGCATTATATTTTTCTGCCAATTCTGCAACATGATCTAAATGTTTATAATTAACTTTTGTAATTGCTGCTGCTAACCCATTTAGAATTTTACCCTTTGATAATTTTTGAATAGCCTTCAAAGCTTTTTTGTAAGAGCCTTTACCTCTTAGCTGATCGTTTATATCTTCAGGACCATCAATACTGACTGAAGTCCAAACTTGGTTTTCGACAAGTTTGTCATAAATTTCTCCATCGACAAAACAACCATTAGTTAATAAACAAACATTAAGACCAAGACTTTTGGCGTAACCAACAATCTCAAAAATATCTTCTCTCATTAAAGGTTCTCCACCTTTTATTCCAAACCATTTTACGCCAAAACTGTGGATTTCATCAACTAAACGTTTAGCTTCTTCTGTTGTCAACTCTCGTGGTGCACATTTACCTGTTGCATCAACATTACAATATTTGCATCTAGCATTACAAGCGCCAGTTGACCTCCAAGAAGTCATTAATAGGGGACCTTTTTTTGTCAAACAAAAAACACCTTTTTTTTGCCTTTGTGAATTCTTTTGATACCTTAATTTTTTCGCATCTTAAAAAGGATTATGCGGTTTCTTATTTTAATCAATGATTTACTAAACTAGCAAAACTTGTTTTAAATTTTGGAGCTCTCCACAAAGTTTATGTTGGCATTGAATCTTTTTTTATCTGAATATCAAAGAATTGATGTTATAGATTATCATTCCAGAGGTAAAAAAATGAAAATTCCTAAACTTCTTTTGGTTATAATCGTCTTGAGTATATTGCTAGTATTCTCTTTTTTGATTGCTGACTTTTATGATAGTACATCGGGTCCTTCTTTAAACCTTGAGCCTGAGGATACGCAAAATTTGCTCCAATATGAGTGGCCTCAATTTCAGGGAGATTCATCTTTTACTCGTTTCTCACCTGGACCTGCTCCAGAAGCACCCGATATTTTATGGAAGACTAATATAACTGGTATTCAAAGCTATGTCGTAGCTTTTAATGGCAAAGTATTTGTAACTACAAAAACAAATGTTTTCGCCCTCGATAGAGAGACTGGAGAAATATTATGGAATACAATTGTACCTGCTCCAGGACCTTGGCCAGCAGTCTATAAAATCGACGAAATCCACCTTGTTGTTGGAAATAGCAGTTTTAACATAGAAACTGGGGAAGTATTATGGACTAGCAATGTTTTTTCTGCAACAGGAGATCCCCTTTTTGTTGCCAATGTTTATAGTCCCCAGGAAAAAATGTTCTACACCAAACAGGATTCGTATATTGTTGCTTGGGACTTTTCTAATCCATCAAATCCACCTGAAGAAGTTTGGTCAACCTATGTTCCAGGAGGGGGCATAGTTGGTTCAGGAGTACATTATGGTGATGGTATAATCTTCCCTGGATCATTTGAACCTCATCAAATGGCATTAGATGCAAAAACTGGAAAAACTCTTTGGGATACCGAAACAAGAAGTGCCATGCTTTTTTCTGGTTCTTATTATAAAGGAAAATTCTTCCGAGGAGGTACGCACGATAATACTCTATACTGTTTTGATGCTTTGACCGGTGAGATATTATGGACTTTCGATCCTAATACTCAAGAAGGTTATTTTAGCATTGGTCCAGCTGCTGCATATGGAATGGTGTACGAACTTAATAGAGATGGACATTTGTATGCCCTTAATGCAGAAACAGGTGAAGTAGTGTGGCAGTATAAAGGACCTGGACCATTAGTTTTTCCTGGCAATCCTACTGTAGCCGATGGTAAAATTTATGCGACAACCGGTCAAGAAATGTCTTATACTTCCGAACAAAGTGATTCAGAATTTGTATGTTTAGATGCTTTTACTGGAAAAGTTATATGGAAACTTCCAATTGAGGCTTTTGCTCCAAGAGAATCTGTGGCAATTGCATATGGGAATCTGTATTTTATTCCAGGAGATGTAACAAGAAGTGTTGACACAGAATCCGGCGAAGAATATGAAACAATAAACCAAATATGGGCTATTGGTACAAAATCTTGGCCTATGTATAGAAATGATCCCGCTCATAGTGCAACTGGTCAATCCGGACCAACCACTTTATCTCTTTTATGGAATTTCACAACTAAAGGCGCAGTTATTTCTTCACCAAGTTTAGTAAATGGGAAAGTCTATTTTGGCTCTCAGGATAAATCCATCTATTGTTTAGATGCTAGGACTGGTAAATTTATTTGGTCTTTCCAAACAAATGATCGAATCAAATCCTCGCCTGCAGTGGTTGATGGTAAAGTATTCATTGGACCTGATGATGGAACCATTTATTGTCTTAATTCTTCTGATGGAAAACTGATTTGGTCAACTTATGCAGGGGGGTCTATTCCAGTGACTTTTGCTGCGTCTGTGGTATTAAGATCTTCTCCAATAATTGTTGATGGCAGAGTTTACGTTGGTTCTCTAGATTCCAATGTGTATTGTTTAGATTCTGAAAAAGGAGAGATTATTTGGACCTATCAGACTGATGGTTATATCACTTCCTCTCCTGCAATTGCTGATGGAGAATTATATGTACTATCTCAAGAGCCAAATTCAGGTGCTTTATATAAACTGGACAAAAATACTGGAAATCTAGTATGGCGAAAGGAAATTCCATATAATGAAGTGTTTTGGGGAGGAACTGATTTGCATGCTTCTCCAACAGTTGCTGAAGGTAAAGTCTTTACTTCCTCAAACATAAAAGAATATCATGCAATAAGTACCTCCACTGGAGAAGTAGAATGGACGTATCGAAATGATAATGCTGGAGAGTTTATTCTAAGTTCCCCAATATATAACGAAGGCAGAGTCTTTTTAGTTGATCATTTTTCGATAGTTTGTGTAGATTCAGAAACAGGCAATACTATTTGGAGCAATTATTTGGGCTATGAACTTTATGTTTCTCCAACATACTCTGATAATAAATTGTATATAGTAACTGATCAACGATCTGTTCATATACTCAACGCAACAAACGGTGAACAGCTTTCAATGATTACTACAGGGTCTAATAGTTGGTCGAGTGCAACTATCTATGAAGGAAGAGTTTATGTGGGAAATAATGATTGGAACATTTATTGTTATGCAGATAATCCTGCAACTACCAGTACTATTTTTCTTGAAACAGATTCATCTACTTTATTTTTAGGAGAATCCATTTCAGGAGTTGGTCAAATAAATCCAGCCTTCCCCAATCAATCTATAGTTCTCTCTTTTGTAAAACCTGATGGATCTATTACTGAAATATTACCAACAACAACGACAAACGGATTCTTCAACTTCACTTACAACCCAGAAATTATTGGAGATTGGATAATCACAGCTAATTGGGAATCCCCAAAAAGTTACTACACTTCAGCTAAAAGTAATCCAATTGATGTATCTATTGAATCTCCAACCGAATTGGAATTGTTCTCTGAATCCGTTTTCATTTTTATAATCACGATAATTATATTAGTGGCTGCTATAGGAAGCATTTTAATCTTTTTAAAACACAAAAAGAAGCCATAGTCCAGTTACCATGTGTAAATAAAATTTTTTCGGTTTATTTAACTTTCATCTTTTCTAGGAACCAATTTTCGGAAACTGGAAAAAAACCATTTTGGAAACTTAATACGCCATAACAAATGATTTAATGTCGCATGAGCCATTGTTTGGCTATAAAAGTCTTTTTTAATAGATTTTCGTAGAAAATATGTTGGAGAAAAAAAGTCATCATAAAATTTTCCCCTCATTTCATCAATTTCTAGAGGAGACAAAAGAGGATTTTCAAATACAGCTGTTTGCTCATCATAACGGTCCCAATCACTAGATACTTCCCACCCTAACTTTTTTAATTCATTATACATTTCTGTGCCTGGATAAGGGATTGCTTGACAAACATACACGTAGTCGGGTTCTGTTTTTCGAATAAAATCAAAAGTTTCCTTTAACAATTCTTTTGTCTCACCAGGATAACCTACAACAACTGATATTGCCACCCCTATTCCTGACTCCTTAGCCATCTTAATCCCTCTCGCATTTTGCTCTACAGTAGTTCCTTTTTTCATCGAATTGAGCATTTTTTGGCTTCCAGATTCAACACCAAAATGTATCAATTGACAGTTTGCCTCTCTCATCTTAACTAATATTCTTGGATTAATTCGATCAACTCGAGTTCTACAATCCCATGGAAGATCAATATTTCTATTCTTTATCTCCTCACAAATTTTGTATGCTCTATTCATATCGAAAGTGAAGGTGTCATCATAAAAAGCAAAGATGTCAGCTTTATGAACATCTCTAAGCCACTCTAACTCATCCGCTACTTTTTCTGGGCTTCTTGTCCTAAATCCTGTTCCACACATTTTTGATGCTAAACAAAAAGTGCATTGAAATGGACAACCTCTACTAGTAATAATTGGAAGATACTTTTTTCCACTGATTGTATATTTATTGAGATCAAAATGATGAAAAGCTGGATGGGGTAATTCATCTAAATCTTTAATAAAAGATTTATCAATAGTTCTCATTATACGAGATTGTTTTCTAATTGTTATTCCTTTAATGTTATCGATTTTCTTAATCTTTTGCTTATCTACATATTCCGCTATTTCTAAAAGTGTATTTTCCCCTTCACCTCTAACGATAATATCCACTTCAGGTGACTCATTTAGGGTTTGTTCATCTAGAACTGTTACATGAGGTCCCCCTAAAATTGTATAACTATTAGGTAATGTTTCTTTTACTGTTTTTACAATATCTATTGCAGATTTGTAGGTTAGAGTAGATGTTGTTACTCCCACTATTTTGGGTTGGTTTCTAGAAAGTTCAGTTACTAATTCTTGCTTTGTAATTTCTTTGGTTTGGTAATCAATAACATTTACTTCAAAATGGTTCTTTTCAAGATAAGCTACCAAGTAACCTAAACCAAGTGGTATGAATCGAGCTGATGGTGCCCCACGTGGGGATGGAGGGTTAATAAGTGTAATAAGCATCTTAGCGTTAGTTCCTCTAACTTTTTAATCAATTGAAAAAAGGTAATTACATCTATTATTATGTGTTTTGTAGAAATGGATTTTTAATTTTTTTTTGTTAATAACCAAAAATTCAATAAACATTTTTACCTGATCTCAATTATAGAACTGAAAGGTTACCTTTCGATGTCTGCAGATCTAGCGTTAATTAATGGAAATATACTGACTATGTGTCGCTCAACTCCTAGAGCTGAAGCTATTGCAATTAAGGGTGAGCAAATAATCAAGGTTGGAACAACTAGAGAAGTAATTTTGTTAATTGATAATAATACTAAGGTAATCCAACTAGAAGGAAAAACAGTTATTCCAGGATTTATCGATACCCATATTCACGTTACAGATTTCGGAAGACTCTTACTGTGGCTCAATCTGAATAACTGCAAATCCATTAAGGACCTACAAAACATTTTGAAAAAGAAAATAATGAAAATTTCTCCAAGTAAATGGATTTTAGGTCGGGGATGGAATGATACTTTATTTGTGCCAAAAAAATTTCCAACCCGTTTCGATCTTGATCTAGTAGCTCCTGAGAATCCAGTTGTTTTTTATCATCATAGTGGAAAATTCTGTTTAGTTAATAGCAAAGCTTTAGAATTTGCTAAAATTACTCGTCAGACAACTATATTGTCTACAGAAGGAATAATTGGAAAAAACCCAATTACAGGTGATCCAACAGGAATTCTTAAAGGAAAAGCTATGGATTTCATCTGGAAATCTATTCCCGAACCAGCCCCAGATGATCTTTTGGAATTGACTAAATTAGCATGTTCAAAAATTGTTGAAACTGGAATAACAAGTATTCATTGGATGGTGTTGACCCCTATAGAATTGTCAATAATTAAAAAACTAAGTCATAATTTGTTACCTTTAAGAATATACGTTGTTATTCCGTTTGAAATATGGAAAAAAGAACTTGGACACAATTTACAATTTAACTTACAAAAGAACTCATTAAGAATTGGTGCAATTGAAATCTCTGCTGATGGATATTTGGCTAATAAAACTGCAGCTCTTTTTTATCCATACAGAGATGAATTCAAATCAACTGGAAAATTATTGTACACACAAGATTGTTTGAACTCTTCTGTTATTGAGATTCTTCAATCTGGATTTCAACTTATCATTCATGCGATGGGAGATAAAGCTGTTGAAGCAGCTTTAATTTCTATTGAAAAAGTCACTAACAAAATTCAAGAAACTAGAATTCGTTTAGAACAAGCAGCTTTACTTAATAAGAATTTGTTAGAAAGAATGAAACGCCAGAAGACAATGGTTTCAGTACAACCATGTGTAATAAATTCAGAATTCAAGACTTGGTCCGCTATTGACAACTTGGGCCAAACCAGAGCACGATGGCTTTTTCCCCTGCGAACCCTTATTGATAATGATATCCTGCTTCTTGGAGGGTCTGATTGTCCAATGGAACCAATTAATCCTTTTTTAGGAATTCAGACCATAGTGAATAAACAGTATTTTATTGAAGAAGCGATAAACATAACTGAAGCTTTGACAATGTATACAATAAATGCAGCTTATTCCACCAAAGAGGAAAACTGCAAAGGTTCAATTGAAGCAGGCAAATTAGCTGACTTAGCTGTACTCTCTGAAGACCCAACCAAAATTTCTTCCAATAAGATAGAGGGTATTATTGTTACAACTACTATAATTGGTGGAAAAATTGTTTACAGTGGTTAATAACAGTATTTGATCACTTTTATTTTTAATAATTTTTAGGCGTATTCATCATCCTTTTTGTATCTAGCTCAAATCGATACACATAAATTATATACTTTGACTGAAACTTCAGTAAACTAATGATGATCCCAATACTTTCCATATTCCTCCCAATTTCTATTCTTTTTTTAGCCATTTTATTGGATTTGGTTTTAGGGGATCCCTCACCAAATAATCCCCAAAGTTTGATTTATAAATTACATCCTGCAGTAATTATTGGTAATTTCATTGGTTTTATTAAGCCATATTTCAAAAATTCTAATCCAAAAATCGCAAAATTAAATGGTGCTTTGTTAGGATTAGTTGTAATCTTTACTTTTTCATTGCCTTTTTACTTCGGATTAGGTGCCTTGTTTACTTTTTTGCATATAGGTCTCTATGCTTTTTTTGCAATTATTTTTTTAAAATTTACAATCTGTATTAAACTTGAGACTGATTGGGCAAAAGCTGCTGCTAAGTCTATAGAAGCCTCAAATTTAGAAGCTGCAAGAAAATTTGCGCATTTCTCTCGTAGAAACTCTGCAAATCTAACAGGGTCCCAGATAACATCTTCTGTAATTGAATCAATGGCAGAAAATCTTATTGATTTCAAACTTTCACCAATAATATTTTATGCTTTTTTTGGAGTTACAGGCGCAATAATTTTCAAAGCGATAAATACTTTGGATGGTATGGTCGGCTTTAAAGATGAAGAACATAAAAATATTGGTTGGTTTAGTGCGAAACTTGATACAGTAGTTAATTATATACCCACCAGATTTGCTGCACTCCTAATAATATTCGCATCTTTTTTAAGTGGCGAAAATTATCGTGCATCTTGGAAAATCGCTTTTAGAGATTATTCGAAAACTCCTAGCAGAAATCATGGATGGCCAATGGCTGCAATGGCGGGAGCATTAAATGTTCAATTAGAAAAACCAGGTCAATACATTTTAGGTGATGAAAACGAGGAGTTAACTCCAAAAAAAATATTAATCGCTTTGAAAATCAGAAATTTGACAATTTTATTATTTATATTATTTATTTTACCGATAATTTGGTTTATTAGACTATTCTTTTTCCCCTTTTAAGTGTAATTTTTATTTTATTATTATTTTAACTTATTTTTTTTCTTTAATAATATTATGTATTTTTTGATGTTTTGATAATAACTATTGTTATTTGATTAAATGTGACAACTTTTTTAGGGATAAACTCATAGGTAGCAGATATGCGAGTTTGTTTAATTAATCCCCCTAGAATTCAACCAAAGGTATGGGGAAAACCAAGCGTTTTTCCTCCTATTCCATTAGCTTATATGGCTGCAGTTCTAGAAAAAACGAATGAAGTTTATGTAATAGATTCGCCCACTGAGGGACGTAGCAATCTGCAAGAAATAAATAAAACTACTTATAGGGTTGGCTTAAGCAATAGCCAAATAGAAAAAAAGATCAAAATATGGTCTCCTGAAGTAGTAATCATAGAAGTTCCTTTCTCTGGATGGTCTAGAACCGCTTTTGAGGTTTCTTTAAAAATTAAACAAATCAATAGTAAAATCGTCACAATACTATACGGTCAACATCCTTCTGCCAGACCAAAAGCTTGTCTTGAACATGAAGAAATAGATTTTGTAGTGATTGGTGAAGCTGAGAATACTATTCTGGAGTTAGTTAATAACTTAAAACAGGGTTTTTCTAAGCTTGAAAAAATTAAAGGTTTAGCATTTATTAAGAATAATAAAGTAGTGATAACTCCAGCTAGACCTATCATTGAAGATTTAGACTCTCTTCCATTACCCGCAAGGCACTTACTTCCAATGAATGAGTATGCTATTGCTGTAAAAGAGAATCCTCTTAGAGGGGTTATAAAAAAACCCTGGACTATAATGATAACCAGTAGAGGATGTCCTTTTAGTTGTGTATTTTGCACTCATCATACTGTATGGGGACGGAAATGGCGTGGTAGAAGTCCTCAGAACGTTGTTGCAGAAATCGAACATTTAGTAAATATTTATGGAATAAAACAAATCGATTTCCTAGACGATAATATGACGCTAGATAGAAATCGCATGGAATGCATTTGTGATTTAATTATCAAGAAAGGGATTCATGTTGAATGGTTTACACCCAGTGGCGTTAGAGCAGATACACTTGACGAATTGCTATTAAGAAAAATGAAAAAAGCTGGTTGCAAAAAAATTCGCTTAGCTCCTGAGTCAGGTGTCCAAAAAATTGTAGACACTATTATTAAAAAGAATCTTGATCTAAAGAGTGTCGAAAAAGCTGTTAGAATATGCAAAAAAATTGGTCTCAAAGTAGGTTGCTTTTTTGTAATAGGTTTGATTGGTGAAACAAAAGATGACATTAAAGCAACAATAAATTTTGCCTATAAATTAAGACGGTTGGGCGCTGACAGTTTCATTTTTAGTATAGCAAGTCCAATATATGGAACAGAACTTTATCAACAAGCGAAAAATGGAGGATATCTTAGGCCTGGTTTTTGTGAAGATGCGTTGGCTACTGCTGAACCTCTAATAGAAACTCCAGAATTTTCAGCTGAAGATCTGATTACCTTATGTAAAATAGCAAATTCAGTAAATCCAATTTTTACACGAGATAAGATCATACGTGCTATTATGAATCCAACTAAAACTTTGAAATTATTACTAGGCAAGAATTAGAACTTTCATAGTCACAAATATTTTTTTTATTTCATTCCTAGCTTTTTTAATACTGCTCTTCGGAAATGTGCAAGTATTGTCCGAATTATCGCAAAACTCCATAATCTTCCTGTACCAAAGATACTAAAGAAATATGCTGGTCGCAGATAGAATCTTTGAAAAGCTCTCTCTCTAAGCTCTCTCAATTCTTCTCCAGTCATTGTTCCCATCTCAAATAATGGTGTGGCTGTATCAAATTTGTCAAAATCATTAGTTTTTAATATACCTTCTTCTACAACCTTGCTATATAATGGAGTTCCCGGGTAAGGAGTAGCAATATAATAACCAACATCGTTTGGATTTAGTTTTTCAATAAACTTTGTTGTCTCTTCAATTGTTTCTTTTGTTTCACCTGGAAAACCAAGAACAACACCAGCTACTGTTATTAACCCAGCTTCTTTAGCCCATTTAAATGCCTCAACTATCTGAGTTGGAGAAATTCCTTTTCTCATAGCATCTAAGACTTTTTGTGATCCTGATTCCACTCCAAACCATACTGATGCACATCCTGCATTTTTCATCTCTAATAGTAATTCTTTAGTAACCATGTCGACTCGTGTCTCGCAATCCCACTCAATTTTTAGTTTTCTGTTTTTTATCTCTCTGCATATTTCTAAAACTCTATTCTGATCAACAGTAAAGGCATCATCATAAAAAGTAAATCTGTTTGCTCCAAATCTTTTTTTTAGATATTCAAGTTCGTCAACTACATTTTTTGGTGTACGCATTCTGTAGCGACGTCCAAACATCCTAACTGTAGTGCAAAAATCACACCAATAGACACAACCTCTACTGGTTATTACGGGAAATATAATAATTCCATGTTTTGTTAATCGTTCTAAAGGCCATAAGTGATGAGCTGGAAATGGAAGATCATCTAGATTTTCAATGTATGGTCTATCAACGTTTTTTATTATTTTTTCTTTTTTTCTTAGAGTTGTTCCTAAAACATCAGAATAATCTCTACCTGTTTCAATTTTTTTTACTAATTCAAGAAATGTATTTTCTCCCTCTTTTCTTACGATAATATCTAATTCTTGGCATTCTTGAAGAGCTTCTTTATCCCAGAACGTAACGTGAGGTCCTCCAAGAAGAACAATACATTTAGGCCATACTTCTTTTGCTATTCCCGCTATTTTTAAAGCCGATTTATAGGTTAACGTAGTTGAAGTAATACCCACAATATTTATCTTGTTTTTACTGATTTCTGTTTTAAATACAGCGTAATCAATATCTAATGCCTGACAATCAATAACTTTAATCTCATATCCATTTTTTTCCAAAACAGAAGCCAAGTATCCTAAACCCAATGGTGTGAATGGTGGATGTTTATGCGATCCTACTGGGTATGGAGGATTAACAAGAGTTATTTGAGTCTTCATAAATTTTCCCTGAACTGGTTGTATTTGAATACCTACAAGAAATCTTGTGGTTAATATATTTTGTACAAATTAAGGTTAAAGAGGTTGATTATTCAATTCTTTAGATTTTAAACCTCTTTTAACTGTTCAAGTTTTTTTCCTTATTGTAAGTAAAAGTTTTTGGCTAAAGGTTTTTAAGACCATTACCCATTAAAAGGTGTATTTCATTGAAAATTTAGCCCAACTTAAAATTTAGGAGATGTTTTTTCTTGATTTTTTTGATGACTACTGCCCCACCAGAAAACTCCCCTTGGAGTAAACCTATACGACTACCCCCTTTAGGATTATTATTTGTAGCAGGGTCGCTTGAAAAAGCTGGGTTCAAAGTCGAACTTCTTGATAATTACTTATTTAGAAAAACTAATGACGAACTTAAGAAATTAGTTAAAAAGTTTAATCCACAATTGGTGGGAATCACTTGCAGTTCAGCCTCATATCCAGTATGTGTTGAATCGGCCAAGGCCATAAAAGAGGTACTTCCATACTGTAAAATTGTTGTTGGTGGTTGGCATCCATCCTATGTTCCTGAAAGCATGTTGAAACATCCTGAAATCGATTATGTTATAATGGGTGAAGGTGAACATGCCATGGTCGAATTAGCAAATTGTATCACCAAAAATTTGGGTGAAAAATCTATTGGTAACATTCCTGGTCTAGCTTTCAGAAAAAAACAAGAAATTACTAAAAATCCACAGAAATTTATTTCTGATTTGGATGAAATCCCTTTCTTGGCTAGGCATCTATTGACATTAGATTCGTATGAACGGGAAATTCCATTTCTAAATGTAAAACCGGTTGATACAATGAATATTGTTCGAGGATGTCCATTTAACTGTGCTTTCTGTGAAACTAGAAGACTCTGGGGATCAGGGTGCCGCGCATTTAGTCCCCGCAGAGTTGTAGCTGAAATAGAATACATGGCAAACAATTTTGGAACCAAAGGTATCTATTTTCTAGGAGATAATTTTACAATTAATAAGAAAAGAACAATAGCATTATGTGAGCAAATCAGAAAATTAAAAAAAGATATTGATTGGGTCTGTGATACCAGAGCTGATATGATTTCACAAGATCTTCTTAGGGCATTGAAAAATGCTGGATGCAAAACAATTTGGTTTGGAGTAGAATCAGGATCACCTAAAATATTGGAAAAGATCAACAAAAAAATTACAATCGAGCAAAATATTCAAGCGTTTAAGCTATGTGAAAAAGAAGGCATACAAACTGCCTGCTCGTTTATGATAGGTATTCCGGGCGAAACTCTTTATGATATAGAAATGTCTTACAAATTTGCTAAGAAATTAAATCCTGATTGGTGTCAATTTAATATTTATATTGCCTATCCTGGTAGCAGCCTTTATGATGAAGTTATGGAAAAAGGTCTCTTTGATCGCCAACAGGGCTTCTTAAAATTTGTTAAGACAGATGAATTCGATTTTGATATGATGAAACAACTTCAGATGAGATATCAATCAAAATTGAATCTATCTTTTAGAAATATTCTCAAAAAAATGAAACGTGAAGGAATTTGGAATGTATTAAAAAAGAGCCCTAAATATTTTTCCCGTTCAATTTAACATTAATAACTATTGTTTTTAAAAACCAAAAAAAGAGTCAAAATTGAACTTTTCTCTTTAAAGTGTGTTTTATTAGATTTTAAATAATCTTTTTGATTTCTTTTCTCAGGTTATCTATAAGAAGATTATTCTGATCAAAGGATCTAACAGTTACTCTGAAATAACTATTATCAAGGCCAACAAAGGTGCTGCAATCCCTAATCAAAATTCCCTCTTTTGCCAGTTTTTCTCTAAGCATTGTGGATGAAATTCTTTTATCAATGATTTTTACTAATAAGAAATTAGTTACTGAAGGGAAAACTTGGAAACAGCTTATCGAGTTAAGCAATTCAACTAGGTGTGTTTTCTCTGCTGCAATTGTCTTCTTTGTTTTGCTAATAAATTCAGTATCTTTAAGAGCAGCTCTTGTAGCAAAAACAGCTAATAAATTAATACTCCAAGGTTGTCTTACATCTTGAAGTTCGCAAATAAAATTCTTATTCGCTATTCCAAATCCAAATCTTACTCCAGGCATACCGAAGAATTTTGATAAAGACTTAATCACAAAAAGATTCTTGTAGTTCTCAACATATCCAGATACAGTTGTTTTCGGACCCAACTCCGTGAATTCCATATAATTCTCATCAACACAGACAACAATATTCTTCTTATCACAAAACTCTGTTAATTCCAAAATATTATCTCTACTGTATAATTTTCCTGAAGGACTGTGGGGATTACAAATAAAAATAATTCGAGTTTTTTCATTAGTAGCTTTCTTTATACTTTCCATATTCATCGAAAAATCTTCTTGCAATTTACTGAAAATCGGACTACCATGAACCCTGAGGGTAGCTTTTTCATACTCTGAAAAAGATGGTACCGGAATAATTGCTTCAAAATCAGGTGCAAAAAAATCAGCTATCATATAAATTGGTTCAATTGAACCGTTTCCAATTATTACGTTATTAGGTTCTATTCCTCCAACGTATTCAGCAATCTCACTTTTTAATTCTCTGGGATCTGGATCTGGATAAAATTTTACCTTTTGTGCAACACTCTTAATAGCTTCAACAGCCTTTGGCGATGCGCCAAGAAAGTTTATTGGAGCACTAAAATCAAGTACATTATCAATTGGAATACCATATTTTCTGGAGAATCCCCAAACATCTCCACCGTGGCTTACAAACCTTCTTTTCTTACATGGATTAGACATCTATTTTTTCTCTCCAAGTTTGTTTATTTCTTTCTCATTTTTTTCTTGTTCCATAAAATGTGTATTGTACATATTTACAGTTTTATAAAGCCAATAAATTATTCCAATTCCTAGTGTTAACAGAGTTAACAATGCATATTTTTTTAAAGAAATTTTCTGTGTTATGAACTGTTTTTCAGGAAATATTTTTGCATATTTCTTCTGTTGTTGTTCCTCATGTACAATTAGATCTTTAGTTAAAAGATAAGTGATAATATATGCTGGAAAAACTAAGATTAAAGAAAGTGTCCATATTTTTGCGTTTCTTTCAGGAATTAGATTTAAAATGACACTTTCTCTTTTTTCATTAATTTCATTTAGTTTATTTTTTTTTACACATTCAAGGTGTCCTTGAATATGCTTGTTTCTTCTTTTAATCATCAAATAAAACATTGGAAAAAAAGCGATTCCAAAACTGGCAACCGATGCCAGAAACCACATAGAAAACCACATTATTCTATCAGTTTTGGTTACTCCAAGCATATTTTTTTCCGTTCTATGATTTGATTTTGTGCTTGTTAAAGTTCACAGCCAAAGTTTATAAATTCTTTCATTTAGCATCTTAGTAAAATGGATAACGATGAAATCTTACTTTCTGTTATTATTCCAGTATTTAACGAAGAATTAACAATTAGTACTGTAATTGATCGATTAAAATCTGTTTTGAAAAAAGAAGATTTTCGATGGGAAATAATTGTTGTAGATGATTTTTCAACAGACAGATCGCTAAGTCTTTCATTAGATAAAGGAGTTAGAGTCCTTTCATTAAAAAAACATGTAGGGAAGGGTTGTGCTTTGAGGGTAGGATTTTCTAAATCTTTAGGTACACTTGTAACTACGATAGACTCTGATGGTTCCCATCGTCCAGAAGAACTGCCGCTATTACTTACTCCCATACTGGAGAATAAAGCCGATTTAATAATCGGATCTAGATATTTAATGAAAACATTAAAGAAGACTAAAAGATTTAATTTTTTAGGAGTGCAACTTTTTAATCATCTAATTCACTTCCTTGTAAAGAGTAAAGTTTCTGATTCACAATCAGGATATCGAATAATGAAAGCTGAGATATTGCAGAATATGAGTCTTAAATCTGGTGGGTATGAAATTGAATCTGAAATGCTTGTAAAAACAGCCAAAATGGGGTATAAAATCAAAGAAGTACCTATTTGCTTCGAACAAAGAACTTATGGGAAGTCTAGTTTAGATCCTATTGTTGACGGATTTAAAATTTTGATGTCAATAATATTAGCATATCTGCAGGATAGATGAGAATATGAGCCACCTTTCACATCCCAAAGTTTCGATTATCGTAACAACTTTCAATAACGAAAAAACAATAGGTGCTTGTTTAAATTCAATCTTTGAGTTAAATTATCCAAAAGACCTTATTGAAGTAATTGTGATCGATGGCTGCTCAAAAGATACAACTAATAAAATAGCAAAAACTTTTCCAGTTAACTTAATTTCTAAATCTCTTAATGCTCCAGCAGCTTACAATTATGCATTAAAAATTGTTGACGCTTCTATTATCGGGTTTATCGATTCAGATGCAAAAGTAGAACAAGAGTGGTTAAACAAATTATTAGTGAATCTGGCTAATTCCCAAGTAGCCGGAGTTAGTGGAAATATTGAAACCTGGAATACCAAAAACCTATGGGCGAGAAGTATAGGTTACGATCTTAAAAGTAGATATGATCGAATAAAAAAACCTGTGTCTCGTATTGCTACCATGAATCTTTTATTGAAAAAAAGAATTCTCGAAGAAGTTGGGGGATTTGATGAAAACTTGCCATCTCAATATGATACAGATTTAGGTTTTCGGATATCTGCCAGAGGATATAAGATACTTTTAGAACCGAAAGCTAGATGCTATCATTATAACAGAACAAATGTGAAAGCGTATTTTAAACAACAATTACAGTATGGCAAGAATACCATCAAACTCTATTTTAAACATCATGAATTAATAAAAGGAGATGAAATAACAGACATAGGCATGAATGTTCAACCTCTTATCATACTTTCTTCAATATTTTTCTTCATTTTAGGATTATTGGATTTCCTAAGGCCATTATGGCTATTTTCCATCGGCTTAATTTTTTCTCTTTTTATTTACTTCTTATTTTCCGCAATAAAACTATCTATGCGCTTTTCAGACAAAACAGCTTTACTGCTCATTATACTCTATTTTGTCAGAGCTATTGCATGGAGTACGGGAGCAGTAATTAGCACAATTAAATATTTACTAGGTAAAAACGGTGAAAATTAATGGTCGAAGTCTGTTTTATCTCCCCAGAATACCTCCCCCTCTCTGGCGGTACTGGTTCTTATGTTTACTATCTTTCAAGAGAATTAATCAAGAATGGTTATTCTACTTCCGTCGTTACAAGTTATGATGAAACCAAAGACATAACAATAAATAAACAACAAAGAGCATTTTTTCTTAAAACTTTAAAAGCTCCAGTTGTACGTTCTTTTATTTTTGCAGGCGCTGCTTTTCGGAAATTAAAACAAATCAATGATAACATTCCTGTAGATATCACACACATAAATCTCCCACTAGTTCCTAGTTTTGCTGTTCCTAAACATTTTGGAAAAACTCTGATAACTACAGTTCATTCAACATGGAAAGGTGAAGCAGAATCAATTAGGAGAGAACCCTATAGCAGATTAAATTCTAATGAGCGATTTATGGTAAGTTTCAATCGTCTTCTCCGTTTTTTTGAGGAACAAACACTGGAACGATCAAACAAGCTTATTGCTGTTAGTGATTTTACTAGAAAAGAACTTCTAAAATATTACAAGGTAAGAGAAGATAAAATTCGGGTTATTCACAATGGCGTTGATATCAATAAGTTTGTGCCTCCCAAAGATAAGACACAAGTCAAACAGGAGTTAGGTTTTGGTAATAAAAATGTGAACATACTTTCCGTGGGTAGATTATATGCTAGGAAGGGATTATTTACGCTTCTTGAAAGTGTATCAATTGTGGCAAAGAAGTACAAGAATGTAAAATTAATCATTTCTGGAAAAGGTCAAAGCAATGAAATGAAAAAACTAATCAATTATGCTGAAAAATTAGGAGCACGCTCTAATATACTATTTACTGGATATTTTCCAGATGTTAAATTACCTAAACTTTATCAAGCAGCAGATATCTTTGCTTTTTCAACTTTTTATGAAAATCTTCCCTTTGCTGTACTGGAGGCTTTGTCAAGTAGTTTACCAGTTGTTACCACAAAGGTCGGTGGTATTCCTGAGATGATAGATGATGGCAAGAATGGTTTTTTGGTTCCCCCAGCAAATTCTGCTGTCTTATCTGATCGGATTTTATATCTAATAGAACATCCTATTGAAGCTTCTGAAATGGCTTTTCAAGCTCGTAAAACTGTTGAAAATAAATTTGATTGGCGTTTGATTGTAAAAAAGGTTATTAAAGTCTATCAAGAAGCACTGAACTAGTTTACCTCTATTGGTTTTCCTCTATAAGCTAAAGTTATCTTCTGAAAAAGCTTAACAATATCTAATGAACAAAAAAATGCTTTTGTTAAATATTCGTATTTGTATATCTGCATCTGCGCTTTAACCGGTAAATCTATTTTTGGAAGTTTAAACTTCCGAGTTACTTCTCCTACATCCAAACCTTGCGTTATTATTTTTTCTCTCATCAAATTCTTCTTATTGGCAATGTACTTGAGATGACCTATCTGTTCTATCTTTAAACCCATAATCTCTGAAGCAATAATATCTGTAGCCAAAGCCGAATTACTAGTTAGAATCAAATTCATCTCTACTGGATCTCCTTTAGTTGGTCCATTTCCCTCCAATCCTACTCTAGCATCCATAACTGTAAGTTTGGGATTCAAAATGGAAAAAAGTTTGTAGAAAACTTCATTCAAAAAAGGATGTAAATATATTCGTCTATTACTTGGCACGCACCCAAAAAGATTTTTAATAGCTCCACTAAATGTTGTAAATTCATGTGTTTTCATTAAAGGTAAATCAATTATAGCATCAGCTTCGACAACAATTTTAGGGAGAAATAACTCTTTAGGTTTATTTACACTATTGGGAAATTTTATCTTAACTATTTCGTCTTCTGAAAGGTTAACAACTTTTCCGCCAGCTTTGCTAACGGCTTTCTTTAATCCAGTTTTTTCGAATGCAAATCCACAAGAATAATTATATCCATTGGATTCTCCTACTTGAACCTCTTCTGTATTATCACGAAGTAAACCCACTAATTCAGATAACAATATCGGATCCGTAATTACCCCAGGAATAAAATCAGGATGGCTAATATTGGGTTTTATGAAAATCTTATTTTGTTTGTGAATTCCCGATTCTTTTACTGCCTCTTTTAGAATTTTTTTTAAATCTTTTTTTGCTCTATGTATCTTAACTGTCGCTTGTTGGTTTCTAAGAATTATACATCACCTTCTTTTTTGTTAGTATACAGCCTGGATCTGAAGCGAAACTATCTCCATGGTAAGCATTTGCTCTCGCCCGGCACCCGCCGCAGATATCTCTGAAATCACATACGCTGCAAGGTCCTTTTAGTTTTGATCTGTCCCTTAAGGAGGTGAAAAACTTAGAATTTAACCAAATTTCTTGGAATTTTTTTTCTTTAATATTTCCAACATTTATCGGTAGAAATACACATGGGTGAACATCGCCTATTGGTGACAAAGAACAATAAAGTCTTCCAGCGCCACATCCTCCTATGAAGTCAGCCAATGAAACTGCTTTTTTACTAACCTTAATAGTTTGCATGTGTGCCATGGACATGGCCATTTCTTTCCCTTCCCCTTGACATTGAATTGCTAAACGAGCTAATTGAGGAGCAGTGGTTAGAATTGTAACATTGCAACCATTTGATATCCTTTTTAGTAAATAACTCATGAGTTCCTCTCTCTCTTCAGGAGAAATATCTTGGTCATAGAGCTCTTTTCCTCTTCCAGTTGGAACAAAATTAAAGTAGGTGAATCTTTCTGCGCCGATTTGTTCGGCTAAATCTATTATTGCTGGTATTTCTTTGAGGTTCTTCTTTGTTGCAGTTGTTGCAATACAAGCGCATAAATCTTCTTGAACACAATTACGCAATCCCTTTATTGCGTTATCAAAAGCCCCAGATACTCCTCTAAATGAATCATGAGACTGTGCTGAAGCACCATCAATGCTAATTTCTACATAGTTTATTCTGGCTTTTTTTAGTTTCCTTACGTTTTCTTTAGTTAATAATGTTCCATTTGTAGCCACTGAAACATATAATCCTCTTTTGACTGCATGTTGTGCAACCTCAAAAAAGTCACTTCTAATTAGAGGTTCACCACCAGAAAATGCTAAAGCAGTAACACCAAAATCAGCTAGTTGATTTACTACTTCTATAGCTTCTTTTGTATTTAGCTCCTCTTCTAAAGCTTTGCCAGAATTTGAGTAACAATGTTGGCAATTTAAGTTACATTTATGGGTGAAATCCCATACAACTAGAAATGGAGCATAAATTGAAATGGGTTTTCTAATTCCAAAATGAAGAAAACTCTTTACTATTGTGATTATCGCTCTTTTTGCATAAGGGTCTTCCAAGAGCCTTTCAACTTTTTCTCTTTTTATTGAAAGACTTAGTCTTAAAAACTCTATCCAGAATCTAATTATTTTTGAATAAAAGCTTCTGCAACTATTACATTTTTCAGATTTTCCCACATAATCGTTTAAGGCTATTTCAAGTATTGTTTTGTTACATGAACTACATCTTTTCAAGGATACTTCTAACATTTTTTTTGTTGTAGGTAACCCTATAATAGCGTTCCAGAAATTATTATAACTCAGCAGATTCATCAATTCTTACCTTTAATAAACTGATTCAGAATTAAAGTTAATTTATGACAGTGTTAAAGATTTCTCCTTTTAACACAATTTGTTACTTTAATTAAATACTGCTAATAATCTCTAACTAAAATGATTTTTAAGGTTTTTTTCAGCTATATTCAAATCTTTTTGGGTGTTTATATTGAAAAGGACTTCAATTTCGTCAGTTACTAAGGCGGCAGTATCGATTTTCCCTTCAGCCAAAATTTTTTTGCCATTAATAATGTTCACACCAGAAACTGCATACATTACTCCTTCAAATTCATCTTTAGATGAAACAGATAATTCCAATTTTTTGCGCTTTTCAAGTGGAACAAAAACAGCTAAAGCATTTTTTCCTCTTTCCTCAAAAAGGGTAATTATTTTATCAATGAATTCGCCAGTTAAGGCTGGTAAATCTGCAGGTATAGTCAAAACAGGAGAATTTAATTTACCTTCTATAATAGCTTGTTTTAAGTCGTTGTGATAACCTTCTCCATTAGTTTTCAGAACTCTCCAACCATTTTTTAAACATCTTTTTTCTGTTTGCGGCGTATTTTTACTTGTCACAACGTATATTTGGGAAACATTTCGGGCAGATTTAGCAGCTTCTACCACTCTATCGATAAGTGGTTTACCTAAAAATAATAAAAGCGGTTTTTCAATA
The DNA here is from genome assembly GCA_030607735.1 of Candidatus Bathyarchaeota archaeon. Classification (GTDB taxonomy): domain Archaea; phylum Thermoproteota; class Bathyarchaeia; order Bathyarchaeales; family Bathycorpusculaceae; genus AD8-1. The sequence continues at coordinate 35,505 of JAUWJK010000001.1, read as the reverse complement.
TTTGAACAAATTCTACTTCCTTTGCCACCCGCCAAGATTAAAACAGGAACTTTCATAAAATCAACGCACTTGCTATAAACACTAGAATCACTGCCCTGACTGTTTCGTTTGTTGCACCTATCATATCCCCAGATACACCATCAAAAACAAATTTAGCTACCCTTTCCATAAAAACACCTAAAAGAATAGTGATAAAAACTACCCAAACTCCAATTAAACCCAAAAATGGGTAAATCATCAAAATGGATAAGAAATAAGCAATAATATTGCGTTTGCTTTTTGCTGTTTCAAGGAATATTGAACCTAATCCAGAATGAGTAGGTTTGCCTAGCCACGAAATGGTGACCATCGCTAGTTTTGCTGCGATTTCTGAAGCGATTATAGCTCCAAAAACATGTGAAGGGTTCAATAGGAAAATTCCTAGGACTGCTAATAATTCAACAAAAATTGCTAAAAATCCCCCTTTATAGGTTACAACCCAGGCATGCGCCATTATTTTTCTCTCTTTTAAATTTTTTACTCCTATTGCATTTCCTAAATCTACTAATCCATCAAAATGTTGAAGTCCTGTTAGTACGAGAAGAAATGCTAAAGTCATAACTGCTGGGAAAAATTGACCTAAGAAATTTACTGGAATTGAAATAGTTGAGTTAATTAAATCCAGAATATTTGTCACAACGAAGCTGCAAATTTGATAATATAGTCCTCCCAATAAACCTATAAATCCTCCAATTAATGGAAAAAGAAAAATGGCCTCAGCCGAAGTTATCACAAAATCATCTGTTGTGCCAACAGGAATAATGGTGAGGAAAGCCAGTAAATCCCTAAAAGTTTTTATAGTTTTCGACTTGGACATATAGCCTACACTGAACCAAATATGAATATAGGCTTTGTTGTGAATTTTATGACTCACTTGGATGGAAAGAAAATATTCGTGACTGGTGGAGCAGGTTTTATAGGGTCTCATTTGTGTGCTAAACTTTCATCTTCATCAAGAAAATTAACAGTATATGATAATCTGTCATCTGGCAAAGTTGAAAACGTAAAACATCTTCCCAATGTACACTTTGTTAAAGGCGATATATTGGATCTTAAAAAACTTCGGTCTCAAGAAAAAACTGATTTGATCTTCCATCTAGCGGCCCAAGTTGTAGTTCCATATTCGATGGAAAATCCAATAATTGACTTTGAAACAAATGCTAGAGGTACACTTAACGTTCTAGAAAAAGCTAGAAAAGATGATGCTCGCTTGGTTTTTGCGTCAACTGCTGCAGTTTATGGAAATCCTGCAAAATTGCCTACTTCTGAAGATTATGGTTTTAATCCCTTTTCTTGTTATGGTCTTTCCAAAGTTGTGGGTGAGGAGTATTGTGATATGTATTCTAAGCAATATGGATTAGATATTACTATTATGCGTTTTGCGAATGTCTACGGTTCTAGGTGTCATGGTGTGATTAATGATTTCTTTGATAAACTCATGAGAAATCCTGAACAACTTGAAATAATTGGGACAGGTTTACAATCAAGAGATTTTGTTCACGTTTCTGATATAGTTGAAGCTTTAATTCTATCTACTAAGGGTAGAACTGCTATCGGTAAAACTTACAATCTTGGTTATGGAGAGACAATCCAGATTATCGACTTAGCTAAACTTATTATAAAATTGTTGAATTTATCTAGAAAAACGGCTATTTCAACCACTAACACTTCTTGGCACGGTGATGTGAAAACAATTTGGTTTAATATAAACAAAGCAAAGAAAGAACTGAATTGGACTCCTAAAATTACTTTAGAGGATACTCTAAAAGAAATGATCTCTGAACGGAGGTTAGGTAAATAAAATTTCCAACCAAAGGATTGTTTTCTCTTCTGAGACTCCCGTACTGGCTTATGACAGGAGGGCTTTCTCTTATTACTGCTTTTGCATTATCCCAGGATTCAATTAATATTCAGACTGTTTTACTGATTTTCTTTTCAATGGCATTCATAACTTCAGCAGGGTTCGCTATTAATGATTATTTTGATAGAGAGAGTGATGCTGTGATCAAACCTAACAGACCTATACCTTCTGGATTATTTACGCTAAAAAGTGTAATAGTTATTTCAGGACTATTATTTATAATGGGATTAAGTTTAGCTTTTTTAATCAACTGGCTTAGTTTTGTAATATTGCTTGTTGATTCTATATTGCTTATTGTTTATTCAGCTTTTGTGAAACGTAAATCTGGGTTTGCTGCTAATATCCTTGTTGGTTTGCTTGTTGGTACCGCATTTATTTATGGTGAAGCCACTATTTTCCAGACAATAAGTCTTGTTTCAATAAGCCTTTACCCTATAGGTTTTGGAACAATTAGCGGAAATATTTTACGTGATGTACTGAGTTTGGAGGGTGATTTAAAAGTTGGTTATCCAACGCTCCCTAAGGAAATTGGGATTAAAAATTCAGTGAGAATCGCATCCATTTTATTATTATTAACTGCGATATTTGCACCTTTGCCTTTTTTCATAATACCTTTTGGAGTGCCCTATCTGGTTCTGATTTCTTTTTGGAGCTTACTGCTTTTCTATGCTTCAGTTCGACTCTTAACTTCTTCTTCAACCGTTGAGAACGTGAAAAAATATGAACGAATGGTTACAATGTCCATGACTCTATTGTTGCTGTCACTAATACTTGAGGCACTCCTATGACTAAGACAGTTAGTATATGTCCAATATGTCTCAAAAAAATACCGGCTGAGTTAAAAAATGAGAATGGAAAAATAATAATTACCAAGACTTGTAAGACTCATGGATCTTTTTCTGCTACTCATTGGCAAAGTCCAGAAATTTTTAATTTCTCTGAACAATTTGATTTTTTCAAAAAAATACAAGATCCGACTATTCCTAAAGGTTCTGAAAAATGTCCACATGATTGCACTTCTTGCGATGACCACGTTTCAGAGACAGTAATCGGTGTTATCGATGTTACCAAACGATGTGACCTGACATGTTCTGTTTGTTTTTCAACCTTTCCAGAACATGAAGTGGGTTATGAACCTTCAAAAAATGAAATAGAAAAAATCTTAAAATTTCTAAATTCTCGCAATCCCAAACCTCCAGCTCTGCTTTTTTCTGGAGGAGAACCTCTAGAGCGAGATGACATGCCAGAAATCATAGGTATCGCACACAAACTTAAGTTCATGACAATCTTGGCAACCAACGGAACTAAACTCGCTAAATCACCAGATTTGGCTCGTAACCTCAAAGAAAAAGGATTGAATATAGTATATCTTCAATTTGATAGTTTTACTGATGCATTCTACGAAGAGGTGAGAGGACAAAAACTACTGCAAACAAAATATGAAGCGATTAAGAACTGTCGCAAATATGATATAGAAATAATTCTGGTTAACACCTTAATGCGCGGATTTAATGATGATGAAATTGGAGCTATAATCAAATTTGCTGCCCAGAACTCGGATATTATACGCGGAATAATTTTCCAACCAATTGCTTTCACTGGTCGTGCAACTGGCAATCCTCTAAGAGAATCATGGAGAGATTGGCATTTTGCAGAAGAAGTTGAATCCCAAACCAACCACGAAATCAAAGCCACAGACTTCTTCCCATTGTCAATAATGGTTTCTCCAATAAAAATTATGAGACAATTCATGAAAAAACCTTGGCCACTATTTTCCTGTAGTCCTCAGTGTGGTCTAGTGAATTGGATTTATGTTTCAAAAAATGGGAAAATTATCCCAATAAATCATTTTGTAAACTTTAAAAAATTCTTCCAGAATATTCAGAAAGTGGCAACCAAAGTTGAATCCAAAGGAAGGCTATCTATTCTTTCGTCGTTATTTTTTGCTTCTGTGCTTTCATTAAATTGGCCTTTAGTTACTAAAGAAATTGGTTTTTTTACTTTGATGAAAGCAATTTTGAAGATGCATATCGCTCCCTCTTATGAATCGTTAGGGCACTTACGCCGGAGAATTTTTTTGCTGGGAAGTATGGCATTTATGGATCGCTATACTTTTGATGTGAATCGAGTTGAAAGATGTGTGGTACATTATGCCACTCCAGATCTAAAACTAATCCCATTTTGTGCATACAATAATATTCATCGAATTGAAACTGAGAAAGATTATGTTTCAAAAAAGAAAACTGTTAATAAATCTTAGCTCCTAACATCCACTTCTATGTTCAAAAGAACGTAATTAACGGGTTTTGTATTCTCATCGATGAGTTCTATATCGTCCTTTAAGTATAGTTCAAAAACTAATGAATAGTTACCTGGATTATCTATTGTAGTGGTTACCGATATTTCCCATGTTTCTTGAGATTCTAAGGTTCTAGTGTAGGTTTTTTCTGGATTTTCTTTAATAGGGAATATTAAAATCGGATCTTTTGTTATTTTTTGTTGGATTTCATAAGATTGTTTTTTACCCATATGATTTTCTACTCCAACATTTACATTGAAAGTGTTATTTTCATTAATAATTAAGAAATCAGGATACGACTCTGTCTTTTTTTGTGCATCTAAAATATATATTGATGAAAAACCTTCTGGTGGAGCATTTGATAACAAATAATATCCGATCAAGAGACTGCAAATAAAAATTATTGCAAGAACCACAGGAACAATTGTTCCTTTATTGCCATCAAAATCAAAAATCCACTTAGATTTACTCATAATGTTTCTCGGTAAATCCTTTTAACATCGTGGTAAATATTTCTATCCCTGACTTGAACCTTCTCAATTTTGGTTTCCCATATTTTCTTTCTTTATAAATAGTAGGTATTTCTACTATCTTGAATTTCTTTTGAGAGAATTTTACTAACATTTCAGTTGCAAAAGCCATGTCATCTTCTTTAAATTTTATTTTATTAAATGCTATCCTAGAAATTGCTCTATAGCCTGATTGGGAATCACTAAGGTTTTGTTTATAGAGCATGTTAAAACAAAAAGTTATAACTTTATTTCCAACAAAATTCATCATTCCCATAGCTTTATTTGGATCATACATTCTAGTTGCTAAACAAAGCTCTGCATCTTTCTTTATCATTCTATTTATCACAATATTGACGTGTTTTAATTCATAGGTTCCATCGCCATCAACCATTACTATTATGTTGCCTTTGGCTGTTTTCATTCCTAGGCGAAGGGCTAATCCATATCCACGTTTAGTCTCGATAATCAGTTTGCATTTTTTGTTTTTAACAATTTTTCTAGTATTATCTGTTGATCCACCATCAACGATAATTATCTCATAAGGATATCTCAATTCTTTCTCGACTGTATTAATTACTTCAAGAATATTTCCTGCTTCATTAAGAGTTGGAATAACAACTGAAACCAATTCTACCTTCGAAGTCATTATTTATAGCTCACAGCCTTGAAAGTCTATATAGTTACCGCTGTTGCTTAAATAAGCTCTTCGTATATTTTTGTTAGTTTTTGCACATTATTATCCCAACTATATTTTTTCTCTATTATTGATCTCAAAACTTTTTTTGTTGAGTTTAAATCTTTGTGAGAATAGTCTAATATTGCTTCACTTAGTAAATCAGGATTGTTAGGCGGGACAATTTTTCCACTGTTTTTTTCCATGATTTCTTTTATTCCACCTACATCGGTTGCTATTACTGGGAGTCCACTTGCCATGGCTTCAAGTGATACCAAAGGTAAACCTTCTCCTGATTTAGAAGGCAAAACGAAAAAGTCGGCAACATTATAGTAGCGCGGCAATTCTTCATCTGATATGTAACCAGTGAATCTTATGTTTTTTTCAAGATCTAATTGAGACACTCTTTTTTTAACTTCTAACAAATCTGGGCCTTTACCTGCGATCAAGAAAACTAGATTCGAGTTTCTTTTCACTGCTGTTTCAGCGCTTTTTAGCAGTATATCAATTCCATTCTTGTAAACTAATCTTCTTACTGTCAGCGCTACACTTGCATCTAAATTGATATCTAATTTTTTTCGCATTTCCTCTTTTAGACCAGTTATTGGTCTAAATTGATGTATATCAACTCCATTATGAAGTACTGTGATCTTCTCTGGGGAAGCACCTAAGCTAACTACATATTTTTTTGTCGCATCACTAACAACTATTATTCTATCTGCTAATTTTAGTGTCTCTTTTCCGATTGTAAGATCATTAAATTTTTCAAAAGTATTCCACAGTCCTTGATATTGAATAAACGTATTATGCTGTGTAATTACTAGAGGTTTAGAATATTTTTTTGCAAATCTTGCAGCTAGAATAGATGAAAGATAAGGGTGACCATGTGCATGTATCAAATCATTAGATCGAATCATTTCTGCAAAAGTTTTATAACTCGTAAATCGTGGAATTGGATAAGGAATTCCTAATCTGAAACCGATATTAAATGAATCATAACACTGAACATTGATACCCTCAATTGAATATTTTTTTTCTCTATTTAATTTGCTTGTTAATACTTTAACATTAAAATCTTTTTGAAGCAATCGTTTGCCTTGTTCATAAACAACTTTTTCGATTCCTCCCATATGTGGCAAGAAAGTATGCGTAACAACACAAAGGTTCGATTGAGGCATTACACTCCAACTGTGTAATCACCAAGTGACTAAACTATTATAGTTTTATGGTGTAACAAAAGAGCTACAAATTTGAATAAAGTAATGAAGCTTTCGTGTTTTGTTGATTATTTTTTCTATTTGGGATAAGTATTTATTAAATAGATTAAGTATCCACTTTTTGTCTTTAACTTTAGGTGTTGATTTTATGAATATTATTGCAGGTGGAGGAAAATATGGATGTGAAGCAGTAGAATATCATCGTACTCAGAAGAAAGGATTTTTGCTTGTAGATAAAGACTCAAAGTGTCTAGCAGTAACTAAATATAATCTTAAACCTGCACTTAAAATTGAAGAAAAAGGAGAATATTTTTTTCAAGGCAATATGCATAGTGTTTTAGAGTTAATGGAAGAACTTAATCCAGTTTATCTTTTTCCGACTGCTCCTATTCATGTGGCGGCAGAACTTGCAAAACTAAAATTTAAACTTAAACCATGGCCTGAAGCAATAAATTCAATTCTATCTGATTTACCCCCTTCCGTAATTCTAAAATCTGGACGAGGCAACTTAATTGTGAGTTATAATCGAGACGCGGATTGCATAGATAAATGTAGGACCCCTCCTTTTTGTCCCTCAACAAAGAAAAGCAAACCTTGCACAATGGACAAATTAATGCGATTTGCTTATCCTAAAGGAATTTTCCTAGTGAGTTATCAAATGGCTCCAGGAATGGGGGCTCTCAAAGTTAGTGAACTTGTCACTTTTTTCAATCGTGTGGTCAAAGAACAGCATTTTGTTGTTGGTACAACTTGTGATTGTCACGGAGTATTTTCTGCTTTTCAAAAAGAATAGATGGAAGTTAGAGATTAAACAATCGAACCTGTGGTTTTTTTAGTCAGGCGGTTAACTTATTTGTTTTTTCTGAATGCGTTAGTATAGATGTTTGATGAAACACCAGCTACTAAACCACCTACAGCATCGTTAGTGATGGGCCCGAGTTTTTTTAGTATTCCAGGTTTCGATTGATCAAACCTAGTGAATTCAAAAATGCCTCTTGCTCCAGCAATATAATCTGCTATCGTAAGTCCTAATAGTTCATCAGCCACTAATCCTGGTCGTCCCATAAATCTTTCAAGTGATAATCCTGGAATTAACCCCTTTTCAGCATCTTCTTGTGCTCTAAAGCAAGCTACTTCTAGAGTGGAAACATTAACGTCTGACATGGTTTCAAGAAATTCTTCTTCGAGAAGTTTAGCTGCTTTTGCCTCAGTTTCAATACCTGGATGTGGTACAAAAAGTTCGAGTGCAGTATCAACAAGATCTTTTAAAGTGATTCCCTTCTTTTCAAAATATTCAACTAATGGAGGGATATTTTTATTCATTTTTATCAGATCCTCATTTACTTTAATGTTCAACTTAAGCGTTTTGTTGTTAAGAAAACCTTTATTAAACTCGGTTGGATCAACCATCCAATAAAATGAGGAATTAAAGATAAACACAAAATACGTTCTTATCGGATTTATAACTGCAGTTCTAATAATTTCTGCTATAGGTTTATACACATTTTATCCACAATTAACTGGAGATTCTGGAGAATTTGTTGTTACAGTAGTAGATGATTCAGGAGTTGAAATTGGATTGGAAGCATATCCTGAAAGTCTTATTTCACTAGCACCAAGTATTACTGAAATTATCTATGCTATAGATGCTGGTGACTTAGTTGTTGGAGTTACTGATTTTGACAATTATCCTTACAATTTTTCAGCTTGGGTCCAAGCAGGAAACATGACTAGTGTTGGAAGTTTTGACAATCCAAATCTTGAAGTAATAGCCTCTCTTAATCCGGATTTGATTTTAGCAACAGGAGGAGTCCTTGGTGAGACAATCACCACATTACGAGGCATGGGTATCCCAGTAGTTGTATTAGATCCTATAACAATTGACGGTGTTATAGATAATATTGAATTAGCTGGAATATTAACAAATAAAAATGCTGAAGCTACAGCGATTATTAACGATATAAATACAAAAATTGCAGCAGTAGAAGTATCAGTGGCAAATGCAGATTCGATTCCAACAGTGTATTATGAAGTCTGGTATGATCCAACATCTCTTTGGACAGCAGGTTCCCAATCATGGCAAAATGAACTAATAGAAGTAGCTGGAGGAGAAAACCTCTTCGCAGATCAAGATCTGGAATATTTCTTATCAAGCGCTGAAGCAGTAATAACTAGAAATCCTGATATAATGATTGTGCCTGAAGAACATGGAGTGAATTTCTGGGGTAGCTTTGATAACATTAAAGATAGACCTGGTTGGGAGACAATAAGTGCCTTGCAAAATGATAGAATTTATGATATAGATTCTGATCTTCTGGCTAGAGCTGGTCCTAGGATCGCAGAGACTCTTGAAACATTAGCCGAAGTATTCCATCCATAACTCTTTTAATTCTCTCCCTATATTTTTTTGTGATTATGATGACTAATATTGAAGTTGAAAGCAATTTTTTTAGGCGTGCTTCAAGATGGAAACTCATTCTAATCTTATTGGTTTTTTTGCTACTATTAACAATCATAGTTTCTTTGAATATAGGATATGCTCAAATATCATTTATCGATATTTTAACAATAATTAGTAAACAATTTCCTTTTTTAGACTCTATGATAGATTCATCCCTACTTTCTCCACAAAATACCAGCATAATTCTCCAAATACGTTTACCGAGAATTATTGCGGGTGCTTTAGTAGGTGCTGCCTTGGCAGGATCAGGCGTAGTTTATCAGGGTGTTTTCAAAAATCCTATGGCTGACTCTTATTTATTAGGTGTTTCGGCTGGTGCAGCTGTGGGTGCATCGATTTCTATTTTATTTGCTGCAGGAACATCGCTTTTTGGTTTTCGTCTTGTACAAGTTGCAGCATTTTTAGGTGCTCTAATGGCAATGGCTTTGGTATATAACATATCAAGAGTAGGTTCAAGAGTTCCAGTAACAACTCTAATATTAACGGGAATAGCGGTAAACTTTTTTTTATATGCTATAGTCGCACTGGTAGAAGTTGTGGCTGGTGATGAACTCACCTCGATTATTTTTTGGTTAATTGGCGGTTTTTCCAATGTCCTTTGGTTGGATATTTTTTCAGTTACTCCTTTTATTCTGATCGGCATAATCCTTTCATATTTTTATGCCAGAGATCTTAATATGTTAGCTTTAGGGGAAGAAACTGCACACAATTTAGGTGTGAATGTTGAAAGATCAAAGAAAGTTCTTTTAATTCTTGCTTCACTGGTTACTGCCGCAGCAGTATCATTAAGCGGATTAGTTGGTTTTGTAGGTCTAATGGTACCCCATATAACTAGATTGGTAATTGGACCAGACCATCGTATACTTTTTCCAGCCTCTATACTTGTAGGCGCAATTTTCTTAGTAATTTGTGATGCAGCTGCACGAGTAATAGCTACGCCCTTCGCATCAACTCTTGAATTACCCGTAGGCATAATAACCATGCTTACAGGTGCCCCTTTCTTCATTTTACTCTTTAAAAAGAAAAAAGATAGCTATGCACTTTGAGAGGTAAATTGTAAATATGGTATTACTAAATGTAGATGGTATAGAATGTCGTTATGGCTCTGTTAAAGTTCTAGATTCATTACATCTTTCCGTTAAACCAGGAGATTTTGTGGGGGTACTGGGGCCAAATGGGTCTGGAAAAACTACTCTATTAAAGAGTATTAGTCGACTTCTAAAGCCACATAAAGGTACAATTTTACTAGACGACAAAGATATTTATTCTCTTGAAAGTATTGATGTCGCTAAGAAATTGGCTGTTGTTCCACAAGATACCAGTATTGGTTTTAGTTTTAATTCACTTGACATCGTATTGATGGGACGTAATCCCCATATGTCTCGTTTCCAGATGGAAAGCAAAAAGGACATGGCTATTGCAAAAAAAGTAATGCTCTTAACTAATACTTGGCAATTTGCTAATCGGCCAATTAATGAACTTAGTGGTGGAGAGAAACAAAGAGTGATAATTGCCAGAGCAATTGCACAAGAACCTAAACTTCTTTTACTCGATGAACCACTTACCCATTTGGATATAATAAATCAGCTAGAAATAATGGACCTAGTAAAAAATCTTAGCAGTGGTGGGAAAATTATTATTTTAGCTGTTTTCCATGATTTAAATTTGGCAGCTCGCTATTGCAATTCTGCAATTTTGCTTAAGAAAGGGAAAATATTTTCTGCGGGTTCATTATCCAATGTTTTGACTAGTGAAAATATTAAAAGTGTTTTTAATGTTGATGCTATAATTCAGAAACATTTAGTGACAAACTCGATTTATATAATTCCTCTTTCTCCACAAAAGACACCACAATATAGAAAATGTTCAATACATTTGATTTCAGGGGCTGGAACCGGAACTGGGTTAATGAAAATTCTTATCGATGAAGGTTATCCTTTAACAACAGGTGTTTTGAATGTTTTGGATACTGATTATGAAACCGCAAAAATCTTGAAAATTCCAGTAATAGCCGAGGCTCCTTTCTCTCCGATAATGGAAAAAAGTCGTAGAAAAAATTTAACCATGATTAGCAAAGCTAGTGCGGTAGTATTAGCATCAGTTCCTTTTGGCTATGGTAACTTGCAAAACTTAAAAACAGCCCGAGAAGCTTTGAGCATGAATATTCCAGTTTATGTTATTGATGAACTTCCAATTGAAAGAAGGGATTTTACAAATGGAAAAGCAAAAGAATTGTTTGAAGATATGAAAAAAAATGGGGCTAAATTTGTTAAAGATCAGAATGAACTTTTAGCTTTACTTAATGTTTCCGATGAAAAACTGAAAACAATTCAAAAGAATGATATTAAATACGAAGCTCATCTCAAACCAAATACCCGTTCTAATAAAAATATTTTCCACAACGAGGCCAAATAAAATGAAGCACAAAAAAAATATGAATGTGGCTGTAGCTTGGAGTGGTGGAAAAGATAGTTGTCTAGCATGTTATAAGGCCATCAAAGAAGGTTATAATGTTAAAAAATTGTTAATAATGATGGCTGATGACACAATATCAAAATTTCACTTGATTGGGTCTGACCTTTTGAATGTCCAATCAAATGCTATTGGTATTCCCATTATTAAACAAGTAACATCACCAGATATGTATGAAGAAAATTTTAGAAAGGCACTTTTAGACTTTAAAAATAAAGGTGTAGAAGGATTAGTTACCGGTGATGTATTTGATGTTGCTCTCCATGAAGAAGGCTGGCTGGATAGAATATGTCATGAAGTTGGTTTAACTCCAGTTCGCCCTTTATGGCATCTTGATACAAAACAAATTCTGACTGAATTCATTAACGAAGGTTTTAAAGCAATAATCGTTCGTGTAAAAAATGAGGTTCTAGGCTTAGAATGGTTAGGAAGAGAGATCAACCAAACATTCTTTAAAGATCTGCTTAATATCAAAACAATTGATCCTTGTGGTGAACATGGTGAATTTCACTCATTTGTAACAGATGGTCCATTATTTAAAAATCGAATAGAAATAACAGATAGTGAAAAAACAACAATAAACGGGTATGGTCGACTAAAAATCACGCAATATTCCATAAAATCTAAAGAGTGAAAATACGTCTTGAAAAGAAAATTTGATATTTTAATAGCTAGTAATGAATTAAAAGCGGAAGCATTTTTATCAGAAATTGAAGGAGCACATCCACTGTTTGTATGTGCCATTGGAACCACAGAAACAGCCAAAATACCCGGAATATCAGCAGCAGGATCAAATCCACAAATTACGGATTATACTCCTCCTGCAGATGCTGAACTTCTGCTTTTAGGTAAATGTAAATGCATTAATGGTGTACCAATAACACCTTCTGGAATCCCTACTCCTGCTCTAATCACTATGTCAGCTTTGAGACTAGCAAATATACCTGTATTAATCGCTAATAGTGGGCTAAAAATAGAACCCCACATTCCTTTTTTGAATTTGGGTGGTGCTCCAGGAAAAGATATGCGAACTGGACATTCTGTTGAAAACACTAAAGAAGTGCTCCAAAGATCAATAATCGCAGGAAAACAATTAGCTAATACAACTGATTATCTTATAATAGGAGAAAGTATTCCAGGGGGGACTACAACCGCATTAGGTGTTCTTTCTGCAATAGGTGTGAAAGCTGAAGGAAAGGTTAGTAGTAGTATGCCTGATAATCCACACTTTCTAAAAACTAATACAGTTAATTTAGGATTAAAAGCCGCAGGAATAAAATTTGGAAGTTTAAAGGATGATCCAATAAAAGCGATCTCTTGTATGGGTGATCCTATGATGCCTGCTTTTGCAGGGTTGGTAATTGGTGCAGCTTCTCAGGTTCCAGTTTTGATGGCTGGTGGTACTCAAATGACAGCTATTTTGGCAGTTATTAACGCTTTAAATCCGGAAATTTTATGTAATGTAGCTATTGGAACCACTAGGTGGATAATACAAGATAGTTCATCTGATATTAGAGGAATAGTCGCTCAGATTAGTAATGTTCCTGTTTTAGCTGCTGATTTAGATTTTAAATTATCAAAATTATCTGGTTTGAAAGCATATGAGACCGGTATTGTAAAAGAAGGTGTTGGTGCTGGAGGTGCTTCAATAGCAGCTATGGCTAAATTAAGTGGTGCAATTACAAAGAATATGATTCTTCGAGAAATTGAAAAGAACTATGAAATTCTTATGACCAAGAGGTGATTGTTTCAAATGATTAAAGAGCTAAAAAATCTTTTTTCTTTTTTAACAGTCCTGCCATTAAGTATGGATAAAGATATGTTAACTGATTGTGCGAAAAACATGTTTATTTTTCCTCTCATTGGTGGCTTTATTGGTTTATTAGCGGGTGTTTTTGGTTGGGTTCTGTTTTATTTTCTTCCCAGTTCTATTGTTGGTGTATTAGTGTTAGGACTATTGCTGATTATTACAGGATTACATCATACCGATGGGTTATTGGATTTTGGAGATGGTATTATGGCTCATGGGTCACCTGAAAGAAAAATCGAAATAATGCATGACCAATTGACTGGTGCAGGTGGATTATCTTTAGGTATTATGACTTTTTTAATTACTGCTCTCTCTTTCTCTGAATTAACCTCTAATATTATTATCCAAAGTGTAATTGTAGTTGAGATCTCAGCTAAGCTTTCGATGGTGATAGGATCTTGGTCAGGTAAATCAGTTCATAAAGGAATGAATTCTCCTTTCCTTGAAGCAATGCACGGTAAAAAAGGAGCCATCCGCTTAGTAGTTGCTTTAGCGCTTTCTTTTGGAATAGCTTTAACTCTGTTAGGAATAGTTGGAATCGCAACAATATTGACAGCTATAATCACAAGTCTCTTCATAGTTCTTCTTTCTCATAAACATTTCAAAGGCATAACTGGAGATGTATTAGGCGCAACAAACGAATTATCACGAATGACATCAATTATTGTATTATTGGCGATGGTCAGATGGGTATAACTGCATTAGTAATGGCGGGCGGTAAAGGCTCTCGTTTGAATATTTCTGAAGAAAAACCTCTGATTGAATTAGCAGGCAAGCCCTTAATCGAATATGTACTCAAAGGACTTAGGGAAGCTAAAAGCATTGATGCCATCGTAGTTGCTGTAAGCAATAATACACCTAAAACTAGTCAATTATTGTCTAAAATGCAAGTCTCTACAATCAAAACTCCTGGGAAAGAATACGTTTACGATATGGTATATGCTATTAAAAAATTAAAACTACAAACAGTATTAATCATAGGTTCTGATATTCCATTAATTTCAGGCAAGATTATTGACTTAATTGTAAAAAAATTCAATACCTGCGGAAAATCTGCTTTAAATGTTGTAGTTCCACTAAAAACAAGAAAGAAACTTGAATTAAGTGAAGCATATACCTTTGATTTGGATGAAAAAAAAGTATTACCCGCTGGGATAAACATCATTAATGGAAAGAAAATCAATGAAACAGAATTAACAGAAGAAATTTATTTGCTAGATAAAAAAGAAGTAGCTCTAAACATCAACACTCAAAATGATTTAAAAATTGCACAAAAATTACTTTCCCCTTCCTTAATAAAAGAGGTTTAATTTTTTCTCCCTTTTTGATTTCAAACTTTACACAATCCTCAATGGAGAACAGTTGATAACCATGTTTGATGAAGTTTTAGAAACTATTCAAAGTCAGAAATTAAAAAATAATTTTCTGTATCCATTTTATGAAAAATATTGCATATCAAACATACCTTCTCTAATACTTAATCTGTTTAATATAAAACTCAAAAGTACAAAGTCAAAGATCAAAGGATTTAATGAGATTATTCCAAGACAAAATGTTAACAAAGTTATCCTTTTTATTTTGGATGGTTTTGGATTAACTCAATTTACGAAATCCCAAACTCAAAATGATTTTTTTAGATCTTTTAATAATAAAGGGGTTGTTTTTCCATTAACTAGTATTTTTCCGTCACAAACAACTAACGCACTAGCAACTCTAAATACTGGTTTAACACCTCAAGAGCATGGACTTTTTGAATATTTACTTTACATCAAACAAACAGATATGATAATTAACACTTTACAATTCCTACCAATGACTTTGGAAAATCAAGATTCTTTCATAAAAAAAAGATTTACCCCAGATATTCTATTCAAAGGAAAAACCATTCATCAAACATTAAAAGAAAATGGTATCCAAACTTTTTCTCATATGTACATTAGAGATGCCTATAGTGCTTGTTCAAAACAATTATGTGCTGGAAGTCAAATTATCCCTTCACTACAAGCTTCAGATCTAGTTATAAATTTAAGAAAAAAAGTAGAACAGACAAAAGGTCCAGCCTATTTCTTTGTACACCTAGGCAATTTAGACACGATAGCACATCAATATGGACCAACAAGTGAAGAATATTCCACAGAATTATGCCAGATCACATCACTTCTCAAAAAAAACTTGATAAACAAAATTAATAATACGACCTCAAAAGAAACACTATTACTCCTTACATCTGATCATGGAGAATTAGATATTATTCCAAAAAAAACAACATATTTGAATCATTTTCAAGACTTAATAAAAAACTTTCAACCTAACAGCCAAGGCATTCCAATATTGCCTACCGGCAGCCCCAGAGATGTTTTTCTCCATTTAAAACAAGGAAAACTATTAGATACTCAAACTTTATTGCAAAAGAAAATTGGAAAAAAAGCAGAAATAATGGAAACAAGTAAAGCAATTAAGCAAGGTTTATTTGGAATCGGAGACATTGGACAATCATTTTCTGAAAGAGTAGGCAATTTGCTAATTCTACCCTATGGCAACGAAACTATTTGGTTTGAACACGTAAGTGGAAGAAAATTTTCTGTTCTTGGTCATCACGGTGGCCTTAATCAACATGAAATGCTTGTTCCTTTTATGGCTTCCAACCTTTTTGATTTAAAATAATTTTTATACTTTTGCTCAATAATTATTTTTTTTAGCGCCTCATAGTTAAATTGATGAATTATTTCTTCTTAACTTTTTTCAATAGATAAGCTCTACAATGGACAGCGTATTTTTTGTTGATAAAAATTATAATTTGTTTTTTCAAATTAAATGCTCACATATTATAATCTTATTTACTTCTGTATTTTTGAAACCCGTTCTGTTATCTTCCTAACAAATTCTCGTATATTTTCAGTTTCTCCATAAATTGTTACTTTTCCATCTTCATGTGAACTCACAATCAAATTTTCGTTTTCAGCGATTTTTTCAACATTTATATTGATAATTCTGAAATCGGTTTAATACGAATCCATTTCTGATTACGTGGAACACCTAAAATGAATTTATTTTCTTCATTTACCTCAAGTTTTTTACATCTGGCTTCTCCTAATCGACTTAGCCATTCTTTAACAATTTTTGATTCAAATTTTTCTTGAATCTCGTTAAATATGTATATTTCAATGTTTTCGAGTAACTGTTCAATTTTTATTGCTGTTTCTTCTTGATTTCTTTCCTTTTTATTGGAAATCTCTAGTAAAATTTTCGCTGATCTTAAATCATTAAGAATCTTTGAAGGTATACCGATTGGCTTTTTCGAAGTTCTATCACCATCTCTTCTAAAACTTTCCAAACAGCTATGCTTCCCAAGCTGCATAACACCTATTGTTTAAGACTGTCCTAAAGATATAAAAGATCTATCATAAAATGACTTGAACACTCAGCTTTTCTCTATTTATTTAATATTTTCTATCTTAATTATTTTAGTAATTTTTTTAGTATCTTGTATGTGATTCCCCAGACTACTACATCTCCCAAAATATATGCTGGCTCTTTTTTTAGTTATTTTTTTAAAATGTTATGATATCTTGGACTTCAAAATAATTGTGCATAATTTTTTGTTATTTTTCTCTTTATGCTTATTAATGTGTTCTATTAACTACTTTCAGAACTTTATCAAAATGGAATTGGATGAGCGTTATGTGTCGACCAGATTGGGATAGGTATTTTCTTGATCTTTGTGAAGCTGTTTCAAAACGTGCTACTTGTGATCGGGGAAGATGTGGTTGTGTGATTGTCAAAGATAAACGAATAATGACAACAGGTTATGTTGGAGCTCCTGCGGGGCTTTCTCATTGTGATGAAGCAGGACATGATATGCGTAAAGTAATTGACTTTAATGATAAGACTACTCAGCATTGTGTTCGAACTCTACATGCTGAACAAAATGCAATTCTTCAAGCTGCCCGATTTGGTATACCCCTAAATGGATCAACACTTTTTTGCAAAATGACTCCTTGTAGGACTTGTGCAATGATGATAATCAACGCTGGTATCAAACGTGTGGTATGTGAAAAACGATATCACGCTGATTTGGATACTATTGATTTATTCCAACAAGCGGGAGTAACTTTGGATATAAAAAATGATAAAGTTGAGAAATACAGTTGTCAATAATGTTCAAAAGCAGTAATTATTTTTAATTTCTTTGTTTTAGCTATTTCTTTGTTTTTTCCGGGCGAAGTAATTCTTCTACTAATTTATTTTGCCTATTGTATATGTGGCAATTTTTTGAATGGAAGACTAATTTTCCAGT
This sequence comes from Candidatus Bathyarchaeota archaeon, assembly GCA_030607735.1. Classification (GTDB taxonomy): domain Archaea; phylum Thermoproteota; class Bathyarchaeia; order Bathyarchaeales; family Bathycorpusculaceae; genus AD8-1. Next base: position 17,864 of record JAUWJK010000001.1, on the reverse strand, counting down.
TTTTAGGGACATATTTCCTCTCGTATTGATTTCTGATACAAAAGCTTCATTGAATACTTGAAGTCCTGCAATATTAGCAGGTAATCCAGCATATGCATCCCATGATCTGAAGTAACAAGTCAAATGCATTTCGTCATCAAGTATTTCAGTGTCAATTATGCTCAAACAAGGAGGTTCATGTCTTTCCGATTTAAGTCGTTTCTTTATATCTTCTGGTAACCTGACAGCTAATGTTACCTGTCTATCACATTTCTCTTCTATGTATCTCTTTATTGCTTCTTCAACTTGATCAACCGGTTCCCTAATCCTGCTTCCATAAGTGTAAGTTTCATCTTGTTTTTCACCGCACCATAAATATGCCAAAGCGTACCATTGAACATATTTCATATCGCAAGGAGCTTTGTCACTAACCAAAGGTCTATTTTCTGGATGTTTAATCTCTATTGACAAATTAAGTTTTTTTGTTTCAGTTATTTCTGAACCGTACCCTACTTGAAATGAATCTCCTTTATTCCAGATGTTATTTAGTGCTTGAAACCACGCATCTGGGCAGTCAAACGCAGTGATTTTAATATGTTTCATAATCTTTATCTCCCTAAGAACTACTTTCTTTGAACGCCAAGACTATTTCTGGACTTATCAAAGATATAAGATTTGCACTTTTAAATGATAAACAATTAAAATTTTATTTTACTATCGTTAGGAAAAAAAACGATTTTATTATGTTGGTTAAGATACATGCTTGATCTAAACCAAATAAAAAAGGAAAAAAAAATTCCTTTGGACTTTTACTAAGGCATGCCGCCCATGCCGCCCATGCCGCCCATGCCGCCCATGCCGCCCATGCCGCCCATGCCGCCGCCCATGCCGCCGCCCATGCCGCCGCCCATGCCGCCGCCCATGCCGCCAGGAGGCATTGGAGGTGCTTTAGTGCCTTTGATAGATATCAAATCGTCGATCTTTAGTATCATGTTTGCTGCTTCTGTAGCTGATTTGATGACTTGTTGTTTCACTCTTAAGGGCTCAAGAACATGCAACTCAAACATATTTTTTATTTTTCCTGTAGTAACTTCAATTCCAAAATATTGATGATTTTTCTTTTCATGCTCTGCTCTCAATGCAACCATTATGTCTATTGGATCCAATCCTGCATTTTCAGCTAAGGTTAACGGAATAGCTTCCAATGCTTCAGCATATGCTTCAACCGCTAATTGTTCTCGTCCGCCTACTTTAACCGCATAATTTCTCAAGTTTTTAGCAAGTTCTGCTTCGGGTGCACCGCCACCAGCAGTAATTTTTCCATCCTCAACAGCATTTCTAACTACACAAAGGGCATCATGTACTGATCTTTCTGCTTCATCAATCACTTGACCTGAGGCACCTCTAATTACAATAGTTACCGCTTTTGGATTCTTGCATTCTCGAATGTAAATTAGTTTGTCTTCAGCAACCTTAACTTCTTCAATTATTTTGGCTTTCCCAAGTGAAGTTGAACTAAGATCCACTATACTGCTGGTGATTTTTCCACCCGTAGCTTTTGCTAATTTATCCATATCGCTGCTACTAACGCTTTTAATTGTCATGATGTTTTTTTTAGCCAAAAAGTGTAATGCCATATCATCAATACTTTTTTCAGAGAAAACCACGTTAGCTCCAGATTTTACTATCGAATCGACCATTTCCTTAATCATTCGTTCTTCTTCGTCCAAAAAGAGTTGCATCTGATCGGGGCTTTCTATGTTGATTTTTGCATCATATTCTGTTTTTTCAATTTCCACTTTAGCGTTAAGCAAAGCTATTTTTGCATTCTTTACTACTCTTGGCATTTGTGAACTGGCGATTTTTTTATCGATAACCATTCCATTTACGAGTTCAGTTTCATCTAGACTCTGTCCATGTTTCTTTATTATTTTAATTAAATCGATATCTGCTGTAATTTTACCATCGATTTTTTCAGATACTTGCTTAACTGCATCAACAATTAATTTAGAAAAATGTTTTTCTGCAACATTTATGCCTTTACTAGACAAAGAAGTAATGGCAACTTCTTGTAGAGTTTTTTCATCATTTACGTCTACTGAAATACCGATTTTTTCCAGAACTTCTAGCGCTTTCTCGCTTGCTTTCTTGTAACCTTCAATAATTACCGTAGGATGTACATTTTTATCAAGTAAACTTTCAGCTTTAGCTAGCAATTCTCCAGCTAAAATTACTGCAGTTGTAGTTCCGTCTCCTACTTCATTATCCTGAGCTTTGGCTACTTCTACGAGCATCTTTGCTGCTGGATGTTGTACCTCAAGCTCTTTTAGAATGGTTGCTCCGTCATTTGTAATAGCTACGTCTCCAAAGCTGGTTACCATCATTTTGTCCATACCACATGGGCCTAATGTACTCTTTACAGACTCTGCTATTATTTTTGCAGCCATTATGTTATTTTTTTGTACTTGGCGCCCGGTTGATCTTCCGGTGCCTTCTTTTAATACTAAAATTGGAACATTTCCTCCACCTACAGACATATTTTATCACTCATTATTTTTTTAAAATTGTTAAATTCACAACGAACAAATATCCCTTTCGATATAAGTTTTTCCTAATGCTCTAGGTTTTAACTATATTGTATGCAGCTGCTTTTCTCAATCTATTCATAACAGCTACGCCGACCCCTTCACTTGGTACTCCTTCAGCAACTATTATTTCGATATTTTCATCATCAAATTCGCGTAATAAACTAAACAAGTTATGAGCAATAGCTTTGAGGTTAAAACGACTCCCCAAAGACTTCACAATATCAGCATTATAATACTCAACTGTTTCTTGAGTTGCAAGAATACCCACTTTTAACTCTTTAAGCATGTATTGTTCTGCTATTTCCGCAACCTTTTTGACAATTGACGAAATAGCTCCTTCAACAAGAATTACTTTAGCTTTAGGAGCGTAATGTTTATGCTTCATTCCTGGTGACCGAATTTTTTCTATGGCTAATTGTTTATCAGTTAATACAACTGGATGAATCTTGATATCACCAATTGTTTTTTTTAAATCCTCAATTGAAATTCCTCCTGGACGGAGAACTTCTGGTGGATCAACAGTAACGTTTACAACTGTTGATTCTACACCAATACAAGTTGGTCCCCCATCTAAAATTATATCAATTTTGCCATTAAGATCATCAAAAACATGTTTAGCCAAAGTTGGACTTGGTTTTCCAGATATATTAGCACTAGGAGCTGCTATTGAACACTTACTTTTTTTAATAAGTGCTAATGCTATTTTATGTTGAGGCATCCTTACAGCAATTGTATTTAATCCAGCTGTTGATTCTATAGGGATGTTTTCTGATCGCTGAAAAACTATAGTTAATGGTCCAGGCCAAAATTTTTTAATTAATAGTTTAGCTTTGATTGGTATTTCTTTTGTTAGATTTTTGACCTGATCCAAGTTTTCAACATGAATAATTGGCGGATTATCTAATGGTCTGTTTTTTGCTTTAAAAAGAGACAAAATAGCTTTTACATTCAATACATCAGCACCCAAACCATATACTGTCTCTGTGGGAAAGGCTACTAATCCTCCCTTTTTTATTATATTTGCTGCAACTTTTATTTTACTCAAGTCAGGTTCATTCGAATCTATTTTTATTAAAAGGGTTTTTTTCATTTAGATAGCCTCTATTTCTTTGTATTTTTGGATATTTAAAAAATGGAAAATTATTATTTTTCTCATTAGCAAATTGATCGTCCTTTTTAGTGGTTTTATTCAATTAAAGTTTTGACTTGATATTTAGTATGTTTCATAAGTCTCTTAGTAATTTTTCTTTCTTTAAACAATCTTCCTTTGAATGGAGATTATGATTATTATCCTGTATCACTAACTAAGTAACGATTATGTAACAACGATAAAATAATGAAAAAATTTTTATGTTTTAATTGATTCTTTTTGATGTTCTTTAATGAATACTTTTTCTATCAAATCCATAAAGATCTTTTGTGCATGTATTTCATTTAGTCTTTCCAAGTAAACTGAAACCATGGTGATTTTCCCTTTTTTAGATGCAATATATTCTGCTAACATTCTCGCTGAGATAGCATTTCTTTCTCCAAGCAGGGTTTGAGAAGTTACTGGACCTACTAAACCCTTGGGATTGGGAACTGCTAAAGCTAATGTTCCCATTTTATCCTCTTTTTCGCTTAACATTACCAAACATGAATTTTTTGCTTCAACATAGACTGCGAGAAAACGCGTATCCTGTTCAACAATTTCTTCTTTAATTACTTTGGCGCGGTCCATCTGGTATTCCCCATTGTCTATTTATAGCATGTTAGTCTTTCAGTATTTATTATTTTCAAGAACAAGGTGGCGTAATGGACCAGACAACGACTTCGATAATGCCTGAAAAGGTACTGGATTTTTTTCCTTATAGAGCAATACGGCCGAACCAAGATAATTTCATAAAAACCGTTTTTAACTCTGTACAATCTCGCCAATCTGTCCTCATAGAAGGAAGTAATGGATTGGGAAAAACCATTTCGGCTCTTTCTGCTTGTCTCCCAATCGCTATTGAAAATGACCTCAAAATATTATATGTAGCCCGTACTCACAGGCAACATGATCGAGTGATAGAAGAATTAAGAGCGATATTTAAGAAACAAAAAGTTTCAGGTGTTTCTATTCGAGGACGAAGCAATATGTGTCTAAATACTTTTGCTTCAAAAAACACTAACGACTCAAAGTCTCATATGGAAATTTGTGAGTTACTGAAAACAAAAGGTAGATGTCCATATCACCGAAATCCAACACAAGAAAAATATGATTATCTTCAGCTACAACAACAGATTTCCATGAGGCCCTATAAATCTTCTGAAATACAATACGTATGTAGAAAAAAAAGTATATGTTCTTACGAACTTGTTAAATCATCCTTATCTGATGTCAGAGTTATAGCGCTAAGTTATCTTTATGTTTTTGATCCAGTTATTCGTACAGCATTTCTCAAAAGTCTTGAATCTCAGTTGAAGAAAATAATTTTAATTGTTGATGAAGCTCATAATTTGCCAGAAACTGCGATAAATATTTCAAGTAGAAGTTTATCACTTTTTGTTTTAAAACAAGCTGAACTAGAAGCGAAAAAATTTGGAAATAATGATATTGCTTTTTTTGCTAATTTTCTTAGAAATGAAATTGAAGAATTTGCAGTTAATATTAAAGGCGAACAAGTAATTCAACCTCGAATTCTCCTTGAAATGCTTCAAAAACATGGTAATATTGCAAATCCTGTTGCCTTTTTTAATGAACTTCATGAAGTTGGTAGCAAAATAAAACGTGTATTGCTTTCTGACGGAAAAAATCCCCGATCTTATATCCATGGCATGAGCGAATTTCTAATTAACTGGTTAAATACTATGGGCGATGAGTCTTTTATTAATACGATCAGTACGTATTTAACTCGGGAAAAAATCCGAACCGCAAAGTTAGAGATAATTGCTTTAGATCCCTCCAAGATTACTTCACCTGTCTTTTCGGAAACATATTCTAATGTGATAATGTCTGGCACTCTCCAACCCCTTCAAGCTTATGCTCTCATAACGAAACTTCCTGAAAATACGGTACAATCTGTTGTTCCATCTCCTTTTCCAAAAGAAAATGTTCTCTCACTAGTTTGTCTTGGTCTATCAACTGCCATGCAAAAAAGAACTCCAATAATGTATGAAACAATGATTAACAGAATACTCGAAGTGGTCGAGAATACTCCTGCGAATACCGGAATTTTTGTTGCTTCATTTAGAGTTCTTTCTGCTTTAATCGATGAAGGCCTAGAGAGCGCTTTGGACAAACCACTTTTTTCTGAATATCGTGGAATGAGTTCCAAGACAAACGAAAAATTGGTAGCTGACTTTAAAGCTCGTAGTAATAATGGTGGCGCAGTCTTTCTGGGCGTCCAAGGTGGTAGAACCTCTGAAGGTGTTGATTTTCCAGGAGATCAAATGAATTCGGTGATAGTTGTAGGAGTACCTTACGCTGAGCCAAAACCTAGAATTAAAGCTCAAATTTCATATTATGAAAAATGTTTTCCTGGCCGGGGTCAAGAATATGGCTATCTTCTACCTGCAATGAAAAAAGCTTCTCAGTCTGCTGGTAGACCAATTAGAACTCTTAACGATAAAGGTGCAATAATATTCATGGATCATCGCTTTGCAACATACTATTGTCGTGCTTTTCTTCCCTCTTGGATGAGTGAAGGATTGAAACTTATTCCCAATGAAGATAATGTTCTATCTAAGGAAATAGAGAATTTTTTTAAGGATAACTCGGAAAAAAAATAATATTTCAATTAAGATGCTTTATCAGTTATGGGTTCTCGTACATTTTACATATTTATTATTATCCTTATGAAACAGATTATTAGTCTCGTGATTCATACTTCTGGATGAGAATTAACGTGATACAACAGATACAAACGGGTTGCGAGTGTTTAGACAACTATTTAGGCGGAGGTATCTCTTCAGGAAATATTACGTTAATTTATGGTGAACCAGAAACTGGAAAAACCACTCTTGCAATGCAATGTGCTATAAATTGCGCAATGGAAAATCACAAAACTTTGTACATAGATTGTGATGGTACCTTCGCATCTTCCAGATTATCCCAGATAGCATCTGAAAATTTTGATAAGATTGCTGATTTTATTCTTCTAATGAAACCAATTGACTTTAAAGAGCAGGCGATTGTTATAGATAATCTCTCTGAATACACAGCTAAAAACTTTGGTTTAGTGGTGATTGACACTTTTACATCTCTCTATCGAGCAGAGATTGGAGTATCTACTAAAAAGACTTTCAACTTGAATCGAGAATTAAACCGGCAACTGGCTATTTTAGCACAAAACACCAAAACTCAAAAATTACCAATAATACTAATCAGTCAGGTCCGAAGTGTTTTTGGGGACTCATATAATAGCGTAGAACCAGTGGCTACCAGAGTTTTAAATTTTTGGGCAGAAACAATAATTTCAATGAAACCAACTTTGGATCCTCAACTAATTAAAGCTGAATTCGAAAAAACTCCAACTAATTTGAGAGAAGCCTATTGTACCTTAAGAATAAATGGAACCGGAATACATAATTGTATATTCCCTTAAAGGCGGTCGATTAAATGGTAATTACTACACTACTATTTGAAGCATTATTATTCATATTTCCAGCTTATTGTGCTAATGCAACTCCTGTTCTTGCCGGAGGTGGATTAACAATGGATTTTGGAAAGAATTTTTATGATGGGAAAAGAGTTTTTGGATCCAACAAAACTTTTAGAGGTTTCTTTTTTGGATTAACTATTGGAATATTGGTTGGATTTGTAGAATTATTTTTATTCGATTTCCCTCTCCTTTTTGTTTTGCTTCCACCCTTAGGTGCTCTGTTGGGTGATTTAACAGGTGCATTTATTAAAAGACGACTAGGAATTTCACCTGGACATCTTCTTCCAGTAGTTGACCAAATTGATTTCGTAATTGGCGCATTATTTTTTTCAATTCCTCTATCGATAATATACTGGGAGCTAGCAGTGGTTGTTATCTTAATAACGCCTCCTATTCATCTCTTAACTAATCTTATAGCCTATAAATTAGGTCTGAAAAAACATCCTTGGTAAACTTCTTTTATTAGGAGATCTTTATTGCAAGAATAATTTCTAAGCCTATATATGCTAGTAGTAAGAGAGCAACTCCAGCTATTGCCGTCATATAAGCTTGCCTAGGTTTGTAAGCATATTTTGTGCTTTGATATAAAGCCAATAATCCTACAAAGCCCATAACGTATAATGTAACTGAAATTAGAGTGTCTGAAATGAATTGAGATGCAAGTTCAGGGTAGATAAATAAGAAATTATTATTGATATATGGTGGAAAAATTGGTACAATAATGGTAAACAAACCTCCACCAAAAAGAAAAATTGCGTAAGAAATTACTATTATAGTGATGGAAGACGCTGTAAGTCTAATATTAGAAATTTTATTTACCCATCGTTCAAATGGTGATGCCATAGAAGACTTCTGTCTTTTAACTTTGTGTGACATTATAAGTTAACTCGCGACTCTTTTACGAACTCTATTACCTCTTTAGCCCATTTACCTGTTAATGAATTTTTCTCAATCTCACTTAAATAATCTTCCCAATTAATATTTAACGCGTCTACCCACTCCGCATAGACTTCCACTATTTTCTCATAAGCACGTTTGTGAAATAAACATAATTCTTTTTCAGTTTTTTCCCTTTTACACAATTTGCATTTCATTTTTTTTTCCTTTAAATTTTGATGAACATTTTGGGTCTAAACATAAATTCCAGATTCTTTTTCCTCTAATACTAACTTTTATAGTTGGGCACCCACAGCTTTTACAGGATTGAACATTTGGTTTTATCACTCCTTTCTGTGGAAGTGGATAAGCTGTTTTACATACTCCTTCAAAATAGTTTGTACAACCAACAAAACGTTTTCCAGTTTTTTTTGATCTCAAAATTACAAGTTTTCCATTTTTGCAAGAAGAGCAATATCCCACCTCTATTCTGTTATTTAGCGTTTTTTTCACAGCATTATTCAAACGAGCGCCAATTATTTTTTCTTTAGTTTTTAGAATTTTTGTTGTTTTCATTAAAAGTTCGATTGTGTCCTTTATTACTTTCTCCCTTTTTTCTTTTCCTTCCTTAATTTTTTCCATTCTCTCTTCTAGTTTACGAGTTAAATCAATTGAAACTATAGATGGACAGTATTCTCTGAGAATTTCACTTACTTCAAAACCCAGTTCTGAAACAATAATCTTTTCACCACAAATATATTTCCGCTTTTCCAAAGTTTGAACAATTCCAGAACGGGTTGCTTTTGTGCCTATATTCTCTTTTTCCATTTTTTTTAGTAGACTACTGGGATTAAATCTAAAAGGAGGTCGCGTGAATTTTTTTTCTGGAATTAATTTGATAAGCCTAACTTTTTGATTGTTGATTACTGTTGGTAAAACATTATTTTTGAACTTGAAATATGGTTGATAGAATCGCGTCCAACCTTTCTCTGCGGTTCTAGTACCCTTTATTGCAAATAAATTATTATTTATGCTAATGCTTATGGCTGTTTCTTGTATAATTGCATCGTCACTGAAAACTGCCAAAAACCTTTTGATTATGAGATCCAATGTTTTTTTTTCTGTAATTTTTAGACTTCTATCTGTCGTATTACCTGTAGGGAAAATAGCTGGATGAGCGGAATCATTTTTTGGGCCCTCATTTGGTTTCAAAAATCGTTTCGAAAGAAGTTCTGCTGTTAACTTCTCGTATTCCGGATTTTTTTGCAGTTTTTTGATTATTGTCCTGTAGCCTATTGAAACTGGAAGCTTTTGGCTACTAGTTCTGGGATATGAAATTAACGCTTCAAGATACAAGCGTTGAGCAATTTTAGCAGTTTGTGCTGGTGTTATTTTAAAGAGTTTATAGGCTTCCCTTTGTAAAGATCCTAAATAAAATGGAAATGGAGAGGTTAAATGACGCTTTGCCTTCTCTATTCTTTCAATTACGCAATTTTTACCTGCACAATTTGTAATTATATTCTTTAGGACACGGTTTTTTTTGATTATTCCTTTTTTATATTCTGCTTCAAATAATGCTTTACCAATTTTGACTTTTGCTTTTATTTGCCAATAAGGAGTTGGAACAAATATTTTTCTATTTATTTCTCGTGTTTCTAGAAAATTTAGGGTTGGCCCTTGTACTCTCCCAGTACTCAATGTTGTATAATGATTGCTATGCTTTTTTGCTATTATTGTCAATGCTCTAGATAAGTTGATCCCGTATAGCCAATCTACTTCATGTCTAGTTAATCCTGCTTCGATAATGGAAAAATCCAGGTGTGGCGATACTTCATTATATGCTCTTATTATTTCCTCTTTTGCTAAAGTTGAATATTTCATTCGATGCGCTATTTCTTCTTTATTTTTGCATGCATATTTTAGAATTGTATATCCAATTATGCTTCCTTCAATATCGTAATCGCATGCGTCTATGAATATTTCTGCTTTTTTTGATAATTTTGAAATAATGTCTATACAATATCTAATTCGGTAAGTTTTACGTTCAACTATATCTCTGGGGGCCCAATTAAAATTGAAAACTGGATAATTGTATTTTTCTTTTTTTTGATTTGTAACGGTATATAAATGTCCTAGAGCTGGAACAACAATTATTGGGACTTCTCTTTTTATTAAGTAGTACGTGATTCCCTTTTCTGTTTTATTTTTAGGGGCTCCATCAAAGTCTAGAGCTAATGCTATTCTTTTGGCTGCCTCTGGTTTTTCAGTTATTATTAATGTGACATTTTGCAAAATTGTTGTCCGCACTTGATCAATGGAAAACTATCACTAACTCAAAAAGGTTTACTCAACGACTAAATACAATTTCTGATTGCAATCTTGATTTTTTAGCAAATCTTTTTAGTTTTTATCTGTATTTAAAAATCAATAACAACTCTTAACTATTGTAGGGGCGAACTATATCAACCAATATATCTTGGGGATGAAAAAAGTTTGGATGTAGTTATAATTGCATTTTTAGTTGCTGCAGTTATAATTATTCTAGGTTTTCTAGGGGAGGAATTTTTTAAAAGAACTAGTATTCCTGATCCTCTTTTGCTTCTTTTGGTAGGTGTAGTTATGGGTCCAATTTTTAATTTCTTTGCTCAAGAAGAATTATTAGCAATTACTCCTTATTTTTCCGCTTTAGCCCTTATTATTATCCTTTTTGATGGGGGTCTAAATATGAAAATAAAAGAAGCTGTAAAAAATAGTCCTCGAGCTCTAGTAATGGCATTAATGGGTTGGACTTTAAATGTTTTAATTACTGCTGCTTTTTGCAAGGTGTTTCTAGGTTGGAGACTTCTTAATGGTTTGTTGTTGGGAAGTATAGTTGGCGGTGGTAGTTCATTAATTGTTATTGCTTTAACCAGAAAACTTGGTGTTAATGAAGAAGTTGAGACTTTGCTCAGTCTTGAATCCATATTAACTGATGTTTTATGCACTGTTGGGACATTTGCTGTGATAAATATTATTCTTTCAGGAGAAATTAGTCTAGGAGCTGCTCTCAGTTCTGTAGGACTAGCTTTTAGTGTGGGTATTCTAGTAGGTTTAGGTTTTGGTGTATTGTGGTTATTTGCTCTGGAAAAACTGAAAGGGAAACCTAATGCGTATATGTTGACATTAGCTGTGTTATTTTTAACTTATGTTGTAGCCACTCTTTTAGGTGGTAGTGGTGCGATTTCAGCTTTGTTTTTAGGTTTAATAATTGGAAATAATGGTGCAATAGCAAAATTGTTTAAGTTTAGAACTACTGTTTCTGTTGATGATCACGTGCGTGATTTTCATTGTCAAATTAGTTTCTTAATTCGTTCTTTCTTTTTCGTATTTACAGGACTTCTATTTGCTTTTTCATCTTTTGCTTTAGTTCTATTTGGACTGTTACTAACTTTTGCTTTTCTTGGAATCCGATTCTTAATAATTAAAATCACGACTTTGAAATCTAATCTTCATTCTGTCGAATCTTTAATGACAATAATGTTTCCTCGTGGTCTAGCTGCAGCTGTTTTAGCTTCACTTCCACTTACGATGGGAATTCCCAATTCTGAACTTTTTCCGGAAATCTCTTTTATAGTAATTTTATCTTCAATATTAGTAACAACCATTGGAGTTGTATTTCTCAAGAAACGTACCAAACCCTCGCGTTATGAATACAATTAATCTAGAATGTTTTCTTAGCAATATTTTCCTCAGAATAGAAAGTTAACAACCATTAAATAGCTGGCGTTTGTTACTTCCATTGAAGTGTACCTGATGCCACAATGTGTTATTTGTCACAAATGTCGTCATGTTTTATATCACGGTGGAGATCTTAAGCCTCCAGATGAAATTATTCAACAACACGATGGTAAATGTCCTAATTGTGGAAAAAAACTTTCTTTATTGCCTATTGATGTTGAAATTAGACCTTTTAAATAAGAAAAATAAGTGTTAGTTGTTTTCCCTTATTTTTAATCGTGTGGATATTATCTAAACAATTATTAATCACAAAAAGCAAATAGAAGATCTAATTTAAGTGCTGATACTGTGCATGTTGGAGGAAAGGATACTGTCAAACGAAAAAATAATCAATGGCTTTAAATCTTTAGGACAAATGCGAAATATGAGTCGCGCATCAGTAATTTGTTATTCAGCTTTGATTTTAATTCTTATAGTATCTTTTAGTGTGCGTATTTTACCTATGAGATGGGAAATTCCATCAGGCACTTTGCGCTTAAATGAATTTGATCCTTATTATCAATTCAGTCTAACAAATCAAATGGTGGAACATGGTTTACTTTCACCTTATTATCCTGAACCGGGTTGGACAAATGAACAACTTTGGTATCCCGAAGGATTAGATATGTCTCGTTCTTTACCTTCATTACCACTGACTGGAGCCATACTCTATAATGTAGTATCGTTCTTTGGAGTAGATATTGATTTGATGTCTTTTTGCGCAATTTTACCTGCAATATTGGGAACTTTTGCATGTTTAGTTCTCTATTTTGTAGGTAAAGATATGGGCGGAAAAGCTGTTGGTCTATTCTCTGCACTTTTTCTTGCTCTCTCTCCGTCTTTTCTCCAGAGAAGTTCTTTAGGGTTTTTTGATAGTGAACTTCCTGGCATTATCGGATTATTATTGTTTATTTTCATGTTTTTGAGATCTATTGATTTGAAAAGATCATTATCTTCATCAATGTTATATTCCTTAGGAGCTGCTGGCGCATTAGCCTACTTCATTTTAGGTTGGGGTGCCGCTTATTTTATGGTAAACTTAACGGTGCTTTTCGTTTTCGTACTAATTCTGCTAAAAAGATATAGTCAAAGACTTCTAATTTCTTATAGCATAACTTTTGGCTTAGCTCTTTTTATTGCAACTCAATGGCCCTATATCTCTTTGAATTATCTCGTTTCATTCGCTATTTTGCCTGTTGCAGGCTTGTTCGTTTTACTATGTTTAGCAGAACTTCTACGGCATAATATCTCCTCAAAAACAAAGATTTACTTAACTATAGTAGCAGTATCAGCAACCGTTGGAACCGTAATAATTATGTGGCAGCTGGGTTATATGGGAAGTATAGCTGGAAAGTTCATAAGTGTCTTGGATCCCTCTGTTCGTTCAGCTAATCCTCTAATCGAGTCTGTAGCAGAACATAGAATCTCATCTTGGGGTTATCTTTATTATGAACTTGGTTTGAGCATATTATTCTTTTTAACGGGTGTATTTTTCACAATGAGAAATCCGACAAATCGAAATGTCTTTCTTTTGATTTTTGGATGTACTTCTCTTTATTTTGCTTCTTCTATGGTCCGTTTACTTGTGTTATTTGCGCCAGCGTTTGCTATTTTGGCTGCAAAAGGAATCCTGGGATTGTTAAATCCCTTCTTTGCTTTAATGAAAGAAACATCAATAACGGTTGGAAAATCAAAACGTCGTTTACAACGTGTAAGTAAAGAATATGGAGGTGCTGCAATCGCCTTACTTTTTATTCTCTTGGTTTTAAGTTTAGCTTTTACTCCTCAAAATGGTGGGATCCCTAGAGCGCTCCAACAAGCTTATTCGCCTATTACACTTAGTTCTGGTAGTCTTCCAATAGCTCCTAATGAACCAGTAAACGAATGGTTGGATATGCTAAATTATACAAGCAATAACCTTCAGTCAACTGATGTTGTTTGTGCCTGGTGGGATTACGGTTATTGGTTGGGAATCCCTGGAAATGTGACAACATTAGCTGATAACGCTACAGTTAACGCGACAAAAATAGAGAATATAGGTTTTATTTTTATGGCCCCCGAAAACGAGTCAATACCAATATTAGCTCAATATGATGCTAAATATATCTTAGTTTTCCATACAGTTTTCATAAGTCAAGCATCAGAGACCAGTTTTGTTGCAGGTCCAGGAGCTTGGGGTGATGAAGGCAAATGGAGTTGGATGGCAAGCATTTCTGGGGCAGCTCGTGAGAGAATTATTCAAGATGGTTGGATCAATGAAAATAAGATGTGGTATGACGAAAATGATTTTGGTCAGCTTAACACTCAAACAGGTACTTGGGATTGGAATACTGTTGGTCGAGATTCGACAATATATAAGTTAATGAGTTGGGCAAAACAACTCTACACAGAATCACCTGCTGCAATAGCAGCTTCTGTTTATCCAGATGAAGTTGCTGTAGAACCCTCCTATTTCAAACCAGTTTTTATCTCTGGTTCAGAAATATCCCCCTTTGAGTATGGTGGTGTTATTCCTTTAGTAGCTCTTTATGAGATTGACTATGAGAGTTACTACAATTCACCATCTTGATCGTTGAGAGGAAAAAAACTTTGTTTCCAAAAGTACCTGATCAGCATAAAGTAGGTAAACCACTTATTCCAAATGGTTTTGGAGTGATTTATGTTCTTTTTACCACTGTTTACCTTTTTTCTGTTTATTTTATGGGTATAGTTGACTCTTCGAATAATGTTTCGGCCCCTCTAACTCTTGCAGTTTGTATATTATTTGGTGGTTTTATGGGGTTATTAGATGATTGGATTGATCTCAAGTGGAGAATTAAGGCTTTTATGCCTTTGATTGCCGCTTTGCCTTTAATCTATTTTGCAACAGAAAGTGGATTAAGAACTTCTATTGCTTTGCCTCTAATAGGACTTATACAGTTTAACGAAGCCTATTATTTTCTTATTATACCCATAATAGTTATGATTGTCACCAATACTGTGAATCAGTTAGGTGGTCTAAACGGTCTAGAGACAATTTGTCCTGCAATTGTTTTAATTGGATTAATGATTTTGTCCTCATCATATCTTCTAATGATAGGTCCAATAATAATATGGTTAGTTCTGGCATTTTTCAATTTTCGAGGTAAAATATTTGTTGGCAATACTGGCTCTTTTGCTATAGGTATGACTATAGCTTCATTTGCTATCGTTACCGATTTAAAACTATCATTAATAATTTCAATTTTGCCTTATGTTTTTAATTCTGTTTTAATTCTATTGACAATTTTTCTGCTTAAAAAAAGAGCTAATGTTACCTTTGATGGAAAAACTTTGTATTCAAAACACAGACGTAGTTTAGTTACACTTATAACTTATCGTCGATTTTTGACTGAACGTCAAGTTGTTGTTATTATTTCCTTAATCATAGTTATTTTTACCGTGATGGCGGCTTTTTTAGAAATGCTGTGATTTTCCTTTGAAATTAAGTGCAATTAATAGAAATTTATTACAAACTTGTTCAATATACCTTGATTTAGCATAATTAACTCATAATCTCTGAAATCGGATTCATCTCTTTTTGCTGTTAATTATTTTTCAACCTTATTTGAAGTATTGTTATTTTGATACCTCTATTATCGTAATTTGATCATGAAAAGAATCTTTCAAGTTTTGTTAAACCTATAATCTCATCAAAACTCAAACCCAAGGCATCTAATATTTGGTCAAAAGTGGATTGTAAATGAGCTACATATTTATCGACATCAACATCGTTCCGTGTTGTCACTTCAACAGGTTTGACACGAGGTTCACGTATTACCTTGACAAAACTGATTACATCACCTGCTTTTATCTCAACTCCTTTTTCTTGAAGGATTCTAGCTGCTTTGACGTGTTGTGGTGTAGTTTTTGTATAATGCTGTAGATCTTCTCCCAAAACTACTCGGAAAGCAAGCTCGTTAATGTTTTCCCACTTTCTTTTTTTTATTCTTATATACTGATCATGGACAATTTTCTCAATATCTTTTTTAGCTTCTTCAAATTCTGTTGGATTCTGAACTTTAGCAAGTCTTATTTTCATTTTATTAAAAGCGTTTTTTATTATTGAGGGGGTATGTCTTTTTTTTCCTGTTAAACCTTTAACATCTGCAGTTCCATCTTTTAAAATGCCGAGATAATTCTTTTTTCGAGAACTAAAAACAGCATACCTGTAGACTTTTTCGACTTCAATACCCATTTTTAACTCTTTTTCAGTCCAATGAGTCAGTTCCGTAATTTGCTCTTTTCTAGGATTTTTTAAAAAGAGACTATCGGTATCTCCATAAAGAACTTGTATCTCTAGCTGTTTTGCTTTGTTTTGAATTTGAGTTATGGAATGTCTGCCAATTGCTGCAGTTGCTTCCGCAACAGGTGGACAATAAAGATCAAAACTATCTGATCCAAAAACGCCATAGCTAGCATTTAAAATTACTTTTAATGCTCCTTGAGCAACACTATACCAATTTCTAAGATCTGCTGATAATGTTTTATCATTAGCTCTTGCTTTATACCATCTAACTCTCATGTCTCTAAGCGAACCTATCAATAAACTTTCTAAACCCCGTTTTTTTGTACACACCCAATGTGATGTGTTAGGTATTACGTTTGTTTGACATTCAAAATGAGGACAACGTACAGATTGATATCCTAAATTCCATACTTTTATTATCGATGGATACAAACTGGGGAAATCCAACACTGCAACATTAAAATGCACTCCAGGAACAGGTTCAACAACTATTGCCCCTTTGTATTTTTTTCCTTTTATTACTGCGGTTGTAGTTGTTTCTCCTTTTTTAGAGAGAATATCTTCGTAATTAGGAATCAATATGTTTCTTCTTCTGTGTTCTCTGTGCATAAAATTTCTTATCCAACGTGATACTCCCTGTCGACTTACATCCTCTATAGACATTCCACTTAATCTAGTTAAAACTAGAATTAGTTTCATTGTCAGCTCTTCTTCAAAATTAGTCAACTTAAAAGTAATCTCAGAATCTCTAAGGCAATATTTGGCAAGTTCAGAATATGTCAATTCACTAAATGTTTTTTCTATCTGAATTTTTTCCATCCCTATCAATGCACTACCAACATCGTTAAGAGAGACATTTGTGTACCGATTTTTAAATGCGTAGATTTTTATCGATCTGTTAAAAAAGAACCTGTACAAATCAATATGAACTCCATACTTTAGAAGACAAACTCGTTGCCTTACTTCTATTGGAATCTCATTTCTTTTTATACCCAGATTGATAGCGCGATTTGCTAAAAAACGAAGATCAAAATCGTCACCATTATATGTCAAAATAAAAGGGTAATCCCATAATACTTCAAAAAATGAAATAAGAAGATTTTTTTCAGAATCAAAATATTTTATTTCTACATCTTCTGATAGTTTTTCTATTCCCAGAACCATACCTTGTCGTTTTAAAATGAAAACTTTTTTTTGATTATCTGAACCATAAACAGAAACACAGATAATGGGATCTGCCGCTTTGCGAGGATCAGGAATTCGGGTTGATACTGATGATTGAACCTCAATATCTATTGCTGCTCTTCTAAATTGAGGTCCGGGGTACTCCAGTAACTTTGCCCATCTTTCAATATACTCTAATTCTTCAAGTGGGGCATCTCGAAATTTTTCCTTAATTTTTTTTAGAACTTTCTCAGTCTCTTCAAGAGTAACTGAGATGAGATTGCCCTTTTTTACCTCGTATATCATTCCGGGAAAAAGATTTCTATCATGAATATAAGACTGATAATATCTGATTTTTGACTCCCAAACTTTAATTTCTTCAGGTTCAATATAGCCATTTGCAACTTTTGGGAAATCTTCTGGAATTATATCTCTTATGCTCCTTTGCTGGCTACCACCGATCGCTAAAGGGTCATTAGTCACAATTTTTGTTACTTTAATATTTTTATCCAATAAAGGATCAAACTTCACCACAGTTTCAAAATGATCAAAACCTTGATGATTCATCAATCTGGGAATTTTTTTAAGATCCTTTGGTTCCAAATTCGT